>NZ_JAOQKB010000007.1:0-151049 GCF_025567215.1 Huintestinicola butyrica | reverse complement strand
CGCTCCTTTCTTCGGTTTTAGGTTGTGTGTTCTAAGAGACTTCCCAACCGCTTGATTAAGAAGTCTTTTAGAGCATACAACACCTGCCGCCATCTTGAATTTGCGGTACTGCTTGACGGCGAAGTGGTCCGGCTCCCGTTCCGCCAACTGAGAAAAGAGCAGGTCCACCGGGCTTTGATAAGTCTCGTCATCTTCTCTGGCTTCACTGGCATTGATAAGGTCCAGAAGTGTGATGAAGTTCTTTTCTTCCTCCGTGGCCTCGTACCAGATGTAGCCGATCAGCGCGGAATAATAGAGGCGTTCCGCTTTGACCCAGAAATCTTCCGAAGATTTTTCGCCTTCGCCCTTCGTGTTCATAATCAGGGCGTTCACCAGCTTTAAGATATCTTTCTCTGATCGGATATAAGCCAGCGGATTGTATTTCATGGATTTTCGGAAGTTTATCAGGTTGAGGCACTTGATACGGTATTTCTTCCGTTCCAGGAAAGCGCCGATCTCCGGCAGCAAGGTTCCTTTCGGATCAGTGCAGACATAGGACGAATGAGCTTGCAGCAGCGACGGCTTACAGAAGAACCGCGTCTTGCCGCTGCCGGAACCGCCGATCACCAGAATGTTTTTATTTCTGGCATACTTCGGCTGCTTTGGACGGCTTGCCATCGTGATCCGTTCCGTCTGCGTCATGGGGATGTTCTGGAAAAAGTCCTTGTCCATGTAGGGAGCGATATCTGCCGCCGTACCCCATGAAGCGTTTTGTCAAGTGCCTTTTTGAGTTATTGACGCAACATAGGCTCTTTTTTCCACGATAAAGCCCCACGCGGTCATACATGAGGCTGTGGGATTATGGTTGAAGTGGCGAAGTGGCAAAGTGGCAAGGTATCTGGATTTTGCCACTTGGATTTTGCCAGTTCACTTTTTTAGGGCATGATACCATGCTGCGCCGATACGCTTTGAGGTAATGCGCCCGTCAAGGTTTTTCTTTGCCGCCCGGACAGTACGGGCAGAAATCCCCGCGTCGACTGCGGCTTTCTCTATGTCCTCGCTGGCAAGCTCTTTTCCGTTTGCCAGTAGCTCAAGTATCAGCTTTTCAGCCTGTTCGGTTTTGGTGGCGTTATTGCCGCCCGCGCCGGACAGCAACTCGTCGGCGGTTATATCATATTCGCCTATCCACTCAAAGCCTGTTTCCGGGTCAAGGCAAAAGGCAACGGGCTTTCCCTCCGGCGCAAGGGAAGATTTGTCGTGAATGATAACACGCACATTCGGCTCACGCTTCACGCGCCCGATTAAAAGGACGCTCCTTGCTGCGGCTCTAAAGTCGATAGAACCTAAGCCCCTGTATGCGCTCTGTCCTCCGGCAGCTTTGTTGAGGTGTCCGATAAGGATAACAGCGCACCCGGTACGCTCCGCAACTTCGGCAAGGCGGCGAAAAATGGGGCGCACCTCGTTTGCCTTGTTCATGTCGGCTTTGTCGCCCATATACGCCTGTATGGGGTCAAGGATAATCAGACGCGCCCCGTTCTGTATGATTGCTTTCTCTATGCGCTCGTCGGACAGGGTAAGCTCCCGTTTTGCTTCATCAATCACAAGCACCCTGTCAAGGTCTGCGGCGGCTTCTATCAAGCGGGGCTTGACGGTATCGCCCAAACCGTCCTCGGCGGTCTGATAAATCACTTGAAACGGCTGCATGGGCTTCATGCCCGGAAGCGCTCCGCCAGTGGTACAGGCAGCGGCAAGGCGCAACGCAAAGGTGGTCTTTCCCTCGCCGGGGTTGCCCTGTACTATGGTTACTTTCCCAAAGGGGATATACGGTTTCCATAGCCATTCAACGGTCTGTGTGTCAACCTCGCTCATGCGGATAATCTCAACGGTTTCTTCCTGTGGCGGCTCTTTCAAGCCATAGACAGCTTCCCGCAGATATTTCCCGTCTGTGATTTCATTCCGGCGCGTCTGCACCTCGTTCCAGTCTTTGAAAAGAGGAATAAGGCGGTGGACGGTCAAGCCCTCCGGCATAAGCTCCACAAGGCGGCTGCAAGCGTCGTTTCCGGCTTGGTCGCTGTCAAGGCAGAAATATACGGTCTTGATGTTCGGGCGGTCAGAGAGAAAGCGCATAAGGGCTTTATCTCCCACGCCACCCAGCGCAAGATAGCTTTGCTTCTGCCAGTCCTTTTTGAACAGACAGAGAAAAGATAACAGGTCAATAGGGGCTTCAAAGACAAACAATCTTTCGCCCTCGCCCCGATAGCAGAAGTTAAAGGCTTTGTCGCTGCCTTTCACATCAAGCCGGAAGTTCCTGGCTGTGCCGCGCTGGTGGGCGTAGCGTGGTACTCCGTCCTCGTCCCGCCCTACGAATACGGCGTTATGGTGGGCGGCTTCCTCGTAAATATCCCCGGTGGAAAAGAAAAAGCCCGACACATCTTCATCAATGCGGCGGACGGCTGTGAGGTAGTTCCTCGCTATGCGGTTGTCGGGATTGCGGGGCGGCAATCGGAAGTCAGAAAAGGACGCGGGGCTTGGTCTGTCCGGCGGCGGTGCTGCGCCTTTTTCTCCCGTCAGCAGTTCTACGGCTTCGGTAAAGCTCTTTCCGAAAAACTCCATGACAAAATCAATGGGTGCGCCGCCTTTGCTTTGGCTGTGCCTGTACCATTTGTTTCCCCGGATAGTCAAGCTGTCATGCCGTTTCCAACGGTATTCCTGTCCGGCGCGGGTAAGCTGCTCGCCCTGTCCTTGCAGAAAAGAAACAAGGTTGGCTTGGTTGGCGCGGTCTATTTGTTCTTGGGTGTAATACATAGTTGATACCTCTCTTTCTGTGGTTGAATTGTTCATAGTTTTGATGTAGAATGAAACCGAAAAATCGGAAGTTAGTGAGGTGCTGGATTGTGAATGAAAGAGAAAAAATTATTCACTTATGGTTTGAAATGTGGCTTACAAAACAGGATTTAGGTATTGATGATATTTTTGCAGAAGATGTAATTTATACTGAAAGTTGGAGTCCAAAATATAATAACCGTCAAATCGTAAAACACTGGTTTCAGGAATGGAATACTCGTGGCAAAGTCGTTGCTTGGGAAATCAAACAATTTTTCCACAAAGGAAATCAGACGATTGTGGAGTGGTATTTCAAAAATGAAATGAACAATGGGAGCATAGAGGAATTTGATGGAATTTCGCTGGTTGAATGGACAAAGGATAATAAAATAAAATCATTGAAAGAGTTTGGTTGCAATTTGAATAATTATAATCCTTATGAGCATAGTGACCAGCCCGAATTTAGGGACGAAAGAGCAAGTTGGTTTTAATATTAGGTATCAATAGCGTCCATTTTATCAGAAAACATTTAGGACGGACAGGCAAAATAGCTTGCCCGTCCTTTTCTTTATCTCTCCTGTTCCTGCCGCTTGGTGCGGTTCTGTGTCTGCTCCGGCTGCTCGGCTTTCAGCGCAATATCCACACATTTGCGTATTTTCTGAAGCTCGGCAACTTCGGCGCGGGCAGCTTTCAGTTTGGTGTAGTCGGTATCTCTCTGCGCTTTGAGGTCAGCGTATTCCTGTTTCCATTCGGAGATAGGCAGCGTCTTTGTATCCGTCAGATTTGCATGGAGATAGCGGCTTGCTGCGTTCCATAGAGTCAGCTCGGCGCGGTGGGCTTCCTCATACTTATCTCGTTTGTTCGTCCAGCCATTTTTCAGCTTTTTCAGTTCGGCATGAATGGGCTTATACTGCAAATAATTCTCGCCGTTCTCTATCAGCTTTTGCAGCTCTTTCATGCGCTGCTCGGCGGTTTTCATTCCCTCCCGGATAGAAAAGGCTTCATCACTGACAGATGAAAGAGAAGCGTCCAACTCGTCAAGAGTGGAGATACCATGCTCCGCAAGATAATTCGCTGCCTGTGATATGGTTTTCAGTTCGTCGGCTGCGTGTTGGTGCTGCCAGTTCTGCGAATACTTCCGGCTCTTTTCCCTCTGAACGCTCAAATACTTCATCAAAAGATTTGCAAGGTTCGGGGACTTCGGCGGCTGTAGTTTTCTTGGGGCGGTTTCCCACGCCGCAAGCAGTCCGGCAATCCATTCTTTGAGGTTGCCGATCTGCGCCCGGATTTCCTTTATCAGTCTATTTGATTTTCGGATAGTCCGGTTCAGTTCGCCTTTCTCGGTGGCTATGCCTTTCTTCTCCATTTGGCAGGCGGCTACGCCCATGTGGACAGTAGGTATCTCGTCAATTCCTCTCTCGGCGTTGCTGCGGTGGTCGATACGCTCTGTGCTTCCGGCGCGTTCAAGATAGCTGTTTGAAATATCAGCCCACGCCTTACGCCACAAGAGGGCGTTGCCTTTGTCGTTCCAACCTGTGAGGTCAACTTTGTGGGTGTTGTATCTGCCGCTTGGCAAGCGTATGCGCTCGCCGTTCTCGTCAAGGTCATATTCCTTTTTAGATTTCGCCGCCCATGCGCCGCGCTCGTCAAGTGGTCGCATAGTTAGCATGATATGACAATGGGGGTTGCCGCTGTCGGTGTCATGGATAGCAAAATCCACGCACATTCCTTTGGAAACAAATTGAGAGGAACAGTATTCCCGGACAAGCCGTATCTGTTCCTCTCGTGATAATTCTATGGGGAGTGCTGCGTCAATCTCACGCGCAAGCTGGGCGTTCCCGGCTTTCTCATAAAGCTCCACGCTGTTCCATAGTGTAGAACGGTCAGAGAAAGAGGGCGGGGCATGGGGCGGCAGCATGATTTCGGTATGGACAACGCCGCCTTTGCGGGTGTAGTCGTGGGTCATTCCGTCCCACTCGTTTGTCAGCTTTTCGCCGCTTCGGTAGGCGGCTGCGGCAACGGCTGATTTACCTTTGCCCCGGCTGACTATGCTGATGTTACAATGGTAAATGGCTATGGGTATCACCTCCAGTATAGCGGATATAAAACTTGTGGAAAATGAATAGCTTGCGTAGCAAGGTGTTCGGTTTCCGCAAGTACACAAAAGGGTAGACAGCGCAAGCTGTCGCAGGGGAAGTGTAGCGTCCCCTGTCTGCGGCAAAGCCGCCAATCGTAGCGCGGAGTAAAATCCCTGTGCGAAGATAAAGCCCTCGGCAGAGCGCACACGCCCGTTAGGGTGTATAAGTGCGCCCTTAGTGTCTAAGGGATTTATTCAGCGTTTCCGCTTTCGGCTCGTTTTTTCAGATATTTCCGTACCGGCTCACTCGTCAATGCAAGCCTAAGAAGTGCTGCGGCTTCCTCGTCGCTCATGTTCTTTGCTTCCGGCACAATGCTTTCAAAGACTGCGCCCCGAACGATAAGGCGGTGGCTGCGCGTTCTGCGTTCCTCTTTGGATAACTTCTGACGCAACATCTTTTCCCGGTTCTCAAACTGCCGGATTTTCTTCTTTCCGTCCTCAATCTCGACTTGCAGTTCCTCGCGGGTTTTCTCTTTTGGTTTTGTCATGGTTGGTTGCTCCTTTCTGCTCATAGGCATAGAAAAAGGACAGTCGATTTTCTCGGCTGCCCTTGTGAGTGGGTTATTTTATTTATGTTGTGTGCTGTTTATTGAAATATTGAAAAAACACTTTATCCGATGTTCAATACATCATGGATTACCCAGGGTTGAACTGTAACCATAACCATATATATATAAATTACAAACAAAAGCACTTCGACCGTACCATTAACATTCTCGGATTGAAGTTTTTTTCTAAAATTATTCGGCAAAGCTTTTGATAACAGATAATAAATCCAATATCCCAAACAGGCTCCAGCCGTATTTATAATAAGGTCATTTATATCCGATGAACCCCAGCCAAACATCTGAACAATTTCAACAGATAAAGAGAATAGAAAGCCAGTTAATGCAACTGTCTTTATGTGATGATACTTTTTATACAGAAATGGCAGGAAAACTCCTAAAGGTACAAATAAAATTAAATTAAGTATAGTATCTATTGGTCCGGTTATCATACCGAGAAACGGAATCAGGGAAATCTTTGGACTAAATGATATTGTGCTTGTATAGCCAATACCTGCTACGGTTAAAATTCCAAATAGATAATAGCAAAACACAAATACAGCAGCAATATGAAGAAGGCTTTGCTCTCTTCCCGATTTTCTAAGATATAAAAAATACAATATGAGAATTGGAACTATAAACACATACCCGCTAATCGAACGGATAATAATGTCAGAAATTGGTAACATTTTTTTCACTCCTTTACTTGCTATCAAAAATTGTTTTCAAGTATATTATACATAATCGTGAGCCAAAATTAAAGTCGCATATTATTAAGTTTTTCTTCAATTTACCTGAATACCTGTGCTTGTATCTACATTATTTTAGCCTGTCGGCGGCGTTGTTCTCTCTGGCGTACCGCCGCGCTGCTTCCCGGCGTTCCTCGCTGTATGGGGCGGTCAGACGGAAAGAGAAACGCCCCTTTGCAATATCAAACTCCATGCAACCTGTTTCGGGGTCTGTGTCAGTCTTGCAGCACTCGTCGGGGTACTGCTCGGCATAAGCGGCAAGCCGCTTTTTGAGGTTGGTGTTGTGGGTGCGGATATGGATAAGGAGGTCTTTCTCGTCAAACCATATATCAGTGGTCTTTTCCTGTTTGGTAAGCCCTGTTCTCATGCAAGCTCCTTTCTGCGCCCCTGTTACGCAATAGGGGCATTTTTCGGGTGTTTTCCTCGACTCTTGACTTGGGTAAAACGGCGTTTTTGACGATAAAAACCGCCCAAACGGGGAATGTATCGTCGGGGCGGCTGTTATCGCAAGATTTCTGTTTTTTCCGGCTCTTGACCGTCAGACGCAGAAAAACGCAGACTGTCGGCAAGTATCGTTTTCAGCAACTTGTCGGAGAATGTTTCTGTGCCGTTGGGATTGAAAAACAGCTCCGCAACAATGGTCTGCCCGTTCCTCTGTGTCGTGATAATTCCGTCCGGCTTGGTCGGCGGGGTGGGTGTTCCTTTCTTTTCTGTCAATAGGTTGCTCCTTTCTCCGGGCGTAAAAAAGGGACTTCCCGTAGTTCGGAAAATCCCTCTCTGATGTTGCTATTCTGTTTTATGGTGCGGACAGTGCGGCGGCAGCCTGCGCCTTTTTCTTCGCTCGATATTCCCGCGCTTTGATACGGTCATACTCCCGTTGCTTTTCAAGATTTCTCGCCCGGTATTCTCTTGAATAGTTGCGGTGGTAGGCTCGGTTCTTTTCCTTTCTTGCTTCTTCGATTTCCTCACGCATTTGCCGGATTTCCTGCTCTGTCGGCTCTGCAAGCTGTGTCAGTTCATTTTCAAATCTGCCGATATGGTTAAAATATATCCCGATATGCTGAATAGCCTGTTTTGCCCTTTTCTTGTCGCGCTCATGCACTTCAATCCGACTGATAAACTCGTTGAGGATAGTCGGGGTAAGGTCGGTAAAGTCAGCGTAACGGTCTATCAGCTTTACAAACTTCTGCGCCCGTCCTCCCGCGTTTTCAAAAGCGGATAGCTGCTCCCTAAGCTGTTCAAGCTCGGCTTTCAGTGAGTAGTATTCTTCGGAATACTTCTGCGACATCTGCTCATAGCGGTCTTGTGGGATAGTACCCAGCGCGTTGTCCTCATAAAGTTTATTCAGCACCTTGTCAATCTGTTCAAGGCGCGTCGTGATTTGCGGGATACGCTTTTGCTGTTTCTTTGTCTTGTCGGTCTGCTGCATGGCAAGGCTCTTTTTCACTAAGGCTTCAAACTCTGCCCGGTTGCTGATAGAGTATTCCGCGATTTTTTTCAGCACATCTGCGACGGTCTGCATAAGCAGATCCGCGTCCATGATGTGCGGAGAGCTGCACTTGGGATTTTTGGCTTTTCCCTTGTGGTACTCGCTGCAATAGGCAACATGGCGCTTGCCGCCGTTCCTGTAATCTATGCGAATGTGCATTTTTGCGCCGCAGTCTTTACAGAAAAGCAAGCCGGACAGAGGGTGGATTTCTCCGTCCCCGTTGGGGCGTTTGACAGGTGCGTTTTCCAAAATCCGCTGCACATTTTCAAAGTCGGTGCGGTCGATAATCGGCTCATGCACATTTTCTGTGATGTGCCACTGGCTTCTGTCTACATAGTGGTTTCTCTTATCTCGGAAATGCTTTGTAGTCTTGAAATTGACTACATCGCCGCAATACTCCTGCCGCGTGAGGATATGGGTCAGCGTGGCTTTGTTCCACTTGTAACGGTTATCCTCGTTGAGCGTCTTATTTTTACAAGTTCCTCGCCCGCGGTCTTTCATGTAGAAAGTGGGGGTTGGGATTTGCTCCTGCGTCAGATATACGGTGATTTGGTTTCGGTTTTTCCCGTCCAAAAACAGACGGAAAATAAGGCGTACAACCTCGGCGGCTTCCTCGTCGATTATCCAAAAATCCCTGTTGTCCGGGTCTTTGATATAGCCGTAAGGGGCTTCGGTGGCAACTGGCTTTCCGCTCATGCCTTTGGTCTTAATGCCCGTTTTCACTTTTTTGCTGATGTCCTTTGCGTACCACTCCGACATGATATTGATAAAGGGGGCAAACTCTAATGTGTCGGGGTTTTCGCTGTCTATGCCGTTGTTGACTGCGATAAAGCGCACATTGTTCCGTCTGAAAATCTCCATAGCGTTGCCGACTTGGAGATAGTCGCGCCCCCAGCGGGTAAGGTCTTTCATAATACACACGCCGATTTTTCCGCTTTCCACATCTTCAATCATGCGGGAGTAAGCAGAACGGTCAAAAAACCTGCCGCTTTCGTCGTCGTCAATGTAGTGCCGGATATTGGTTAGGTGCTGCCCTTTGGCGTAGTTCTCCAAAAAGATTTTTTGGTTCTGTATGCTGTTGCTCTCGCCGCCGTCCCTGTCCTCGTCGCCTACGGATAGGCGGGAATAAAGGGCTGTGATTTTATTGTAATTGCTCATGTGCATATCCCTCCTGCGTCTATAAAGGTGTTGTTTACAGTTAAGATTATGCACTCCAGCGGGCAGAACCATACTCGATCCCGTGGCGATACTTCTTAGCGTTCTTGCCTTTCAGGTAGACCGCCATGCGAAGGATCACCGCACCCGCTATGCCGATCAGCAGGTCCGTGGGATGGAAACTGAGCCACGGGGAGGAAAGGGCTGCCGTGAAGCCGTCCCCAATGGAGAGCAGCTTGCCGGAAAGGTCAGCACCGGGCGCAAGCCGGAAAGCCTGTGCCAGCTTATCGAAGGGATACACGAACAGAAGATACGGGAAATTCAGCAAAAACAGTTTTTTCATGTTCATCTCTGCACGCTCCGATCTTTGACCTTTACTTTCTCCCGGTCAATGGTGCGGTGTTCCACTTTCTCCGCCGCCTGTTCCTTCGCCTGGGTCAGCCGTTCCCGGATGGAGGGCTTTTCCTCACGGCTCATTTTCCGGCTGGCAAACTCCTGAAATGCCGCTGTGATGGCATCCGCGTCCCGGCTTTTGAAAAAGACCAGGTAACGGGGCTGCTCTGCGGCGGTGTCCTTCTTCAAGGCAAAATCCACATGGTATTTTTTCGCCACACGGGAGAAAGCCTTGATATTCTTGTCACTGATCTCGATATTGGCAAGACCGGCGTTCTGGCTGGCAAGCTGTTTAAGGCTCTGCCTGCCGCGGTAGATTTTTGGCTTCTGGCTTTTCTGGATTTCCTCCAGGAACTTTTTGACGGCCTTTTCAAAGACTTGCTCGCTTAGCTTGGCTCCGTCAACAATGAGCGTTACGGCGCCCCGCGTTACTTCCTCCTGCATTTAGCCTCGCCCCCTTTGCCCGTCCCCGTACATATCGTGCTGCACCAGGGAAGAATAGTAGCTGTTGATGGTGGTCGGGGCGTTATACAGCGCCGCCAGAAGGTATTTCTTGATATTGCGGACATAGGTGGTGTTGTCCTTCATACAGTCCATGACATACTGAACATGGGAACTGTCCAGCTTCATAAACCGGGACTTTACCACCTCTGCCGGATAATCATCTCCGGCAATGCGGATGACTTTGCGGGCAGAACATACGGTATCCACGATCAGGTCAACGATTTCGTCAAGCTGCTCACGGTCGATATGGCTGTCCTGCACCAGATAGCTGTACTCGATGTTGTCCAAAATCACTTCACGATAACATTCTCTGGCTCCCATCCGATCCATTCCCATCCTTGCCCCTGCGGGGGTAGGGGGATTTGATGGGATAGGATTTGATATCTCCGTACTTGATAAATCAGTCTTTGTTTGATTAGTATTTAATTGTGCGGGGTTTTCCGTACACGGTTCCGCCGTATCCGGGATACCCATATCCGGGTTTTCCGTATATGGCTTTGCCGTACCCGGTAAAGGCGTACCTGGGCTTGACGGCGGTTCGCACTGAGGCATTTCGTAAATGACATACTCGGTATCCGTGATCTTGCCTTTTTCATCCCGAAGCTGGGTGCGCCGGATATACCCGTGGTTTTCCAGCTCCTTCAATGCCGCACCGATGCTGTCCACACCTTCCCGGCAGATCGCCGCAAGACCTCTGGTGGTGTAATTCCACTCATCAGGGAGTGACAACATCATGGACAGCAGCCCTTTGGATTTCAGGGTCAGCGTTCGATCTTTCAAGTGATGGTTCGACATGACCGTATAATCACGGGTCTTTTCAATACGAAAAACAGCCATCTTCGCACCTCCTTCCTGTGAAAATAAAAAGTGTTGATTTTGAGCGGTTTACCCGTCTGTATGCCTCCATAGCCTCCCGCATGGGAAAACATCCACGCTCTGTTCAGAACGCAAGCCACGGAGGAAGAAACAGAAGATTTTCCGCTGATTTTGATACAGTTTGGGGCGGCTACCTCTCACGGTCTTTATGGTCATAGTGGAGATCGCCGGAAAGCACCTTCGCATGGTTACGGATTTTGATATGTCCCTTTTCCTGATTTTCCAAAGCCTTGCTGTATCCGGCGTCAGTCAGGAACAGGCGCATTTTCTCACCCTTCCAGCCAACAGGCGAGTCATGGGTAAGAACATCAAAGACAATCATGTGTCTGGTCGCCGGGTCGAAACGCTCTAAAGCCATAATGTCATGGCCAGATAACTTCTGCGCCCCGGATCGCTGCCTGGCTTCTGCCAGCATTTCTCCGATGGTGCGGGCTTTCTCTGGCAGACGGTATTCGGCCTGCACCTTGCGAATCAAATCCATGCACTCCTGATCCGACAGTGGGCGGAGCTTGTCCAGAAGGCCTTCCGCCGTTTCTTTCGTTGCCGGGTTCGGCGCATAGCGCCATGTCATGTAAATCTCATTCAGGGCGGCGTTCTGATTGGTACTTTCAATCTGAAACACCATCCTCATTTCTGCTTCTGTCAGTTTCATTGCCAGCCTCCTTCAAAAATGGGTATAAAAAAACGCCATAGGTTTTTTGAGCCTACGGCGTTTCTTGCGATATTCACAATTCTAAACTTTCCAGCCACTCGTCAAAAGATTTCTTGGAAACGCGGATCGCATTGCCTATGCGGACGATCCTGAACTCCTCCTGCTTGACGAGCTGATATGCGGTTGTGCGACCGATGTTGAGCATGGCCGCAATCTGTTCCACGGTATATGTGCGCGGTTCCGGCAGTGACTTTTTCTCTTTCTTGTCCATAGTAACCTCCATGTATTTGCCTTGTCATTTTGACTAAGGGAGTGGAGAATGGCAGTAGCAATCGGCTTTGGCTGGGTGTCCTCTTGCTAAGAATTTGCTAATAGGACCACCCAACGGACACATAAAACTGCGTCAGAATAGGTGTTTTGCACCATAAAGTTCGTTTACTACAAGTCATTCTGCGTAAGGGATGATATTGGAAGTTACATCCGAACCGTGTATCACATGGTAAGCCATACTCCTAAGCGAAAGGCCATGGGTTCGAATCCCGTCGGGGACGCCATTAAGTGCAGATCTTTTCAAAAGGTCTGCATTTTTTTATACAGCATTAAACAAAGCGGTCTGATGAAATCGCCTCATCAGACCGCTCTATTTTTAGTCGTATTTTTTCAGAACGCTTACCGCTCCGATAACTATTTCGGAAGCCTTTTCAAGGTTCTTGACTATCTTTTCGGCATCGCTGCTGGTGCGTGCCATTTCCATAGCCTGATTAACAGTCTCCCTGCCCACATCTACCTGAGTGCGGTAAATGTCGTCCAGCTGGGACATGGCAAACTTTTCAAGATTGCTGTAGCAGTCCTTCAAATCCTTGATGGTGTTGTTTCTGATATCATCGTAATTTTCAAGAGCGGAATCAATGATCTCGGACTGGCGCTTCTTTTTAAGGATATTCCTGAAAAAGGGCATTGTGGTGGAGGGGAATCCCATCTCACGGTCAGCACCCTGAGAAGCCGCAGCCTTTACCTTGTCCGCAACGAAAGTGTTTACGTTTACTGTCTCGCTGCACGATATTCTTGCGCCTGCAAGGTTTGCTATGCCAAGCTTTCTCGAAAGCTCAGCCGCCATATCGTCAATGATGTCGTTAAGGCGTGACTGATGGATCTCCAGGCACTTTCTGTAAGCCTCGCCCACCTTATCCATAAGGTAGGAGTAGAAATGTCTCTCCACGTCCTCGTCGTTGGCAGTGGTACGGCAGGCAAGAATATCCTCTCTGAGCTTTGTGAAGAACTCGTACATCCAGTGCTCCGCTTCCTGCATCATCTCGGTGATGGAAAGGATTATCTTGGGCTTCTGGCTTTCCAGAGCGGCGGCAAGTGTGGTGCACTCGTGCTCAAAGTCAACGGAAAGCTCATCAAGCTTCTGCCTGTCCATCTTGACCATGTCGCTTATCATGTTGAGACGGTTAAGGGTGTCGGAAAGCATGAGCCTAAGCATGGAGAATACACGCTGGGTGCGGATAGTGTCCTTCTGAACAATTATCTCACGGGAAAGAGCCAGCTCAAATTTAAGGAACTGATTTTCGTAATAATCCTGAAAGCCCTTGATGTCGGGGCGGATAAGACCAATCTTTCTGCGGTACTCGTCGATGCCGCTTATGCCGTAAACCTCGGCGTAAGGGATTATCTGGGAGCACTTTTCGCTGATTCGGTCGATTATCTTCTCGATATCCTCCATGGAGTTCATGGCGTCTATCATATTTACCAGCACGAATACCTTGCTGAAATTCTGGGGAACGATGTGGCTTGCAATGAAATACTGCTCCGACTCGGAAAAGGGAGACAGTGCGGAAGCCACGTAAATAACAGCGTCCGCCTTGATAAGGAAGTCCTTTACCTGATTGTCAAGGTCGTCAAGGTCGCTGAGACCCGGGGTATCGACTATCTGTATCTCCTTGAGGATAGGTGCATCGCTGCGCACATCAAGATAATCCAGCTCGCCGGGGAAGAAATCCAGCAGACCCGAAAGCCTGTCACGGCTCAGGTCGTCCTGGGTAAGGGTAACACGCTTGCCGTTTTTGAGCACTGCCTCCACCGAAGGGCGCTCACCGTATGAAATGCAGTTGATGGTAAAGGTCTCGGGAGCAACGTTTACAGGAGCAATGGAGCGGCCCAGTATGGCATTGATAATGGTGCTCTTTCCTCGCTTGAAGTCGCCGATGACCATCAGCGAAAACGGCTGATCCATCTTCTGACCGATGACAGAGTCCCACTTGGACATTCTTTCCACAGCCTCGTCACCGAGAATGGCGGAAAGCTCGGGGTCCTTCACCAGCCTTGAAAGCTCACTGCGAACATACGCAATATCCGCAGCGGCATTGTCGTAATTTTTTTCCATCGTTATCCGTCGTCCTCCTTTACGCAGAATGGCTGCTGCCTGCGTCGGCTATGATGTCGCAGCGAATTTCAAGGGACTGCTTGTTTCCGACGTGTGTCATAGGCGCAGAAAGGTCAGGCCGCCAGATGTACAGTATCTCGCATCCGATAAATTCCATTCCCGCAATTATCCTGCGCTCGTCGTGAGAGCATTCGCTGCCCATTTTAAGGCTGCGGACAGGTGTTACGTGGAATGTCTCATATCTTTTAAGAATGCCGTCAATATCAATGCCCGTGTTTACAGCTCCGAAGGAATCGGGAATGCCCCTGCGCCTTACGGAAGCATATACCTGCGGGAACTTGCTTGGGTCATCAAGGCAGATTATGCCCGCACGGTCGGCGGTGATATCGCCCAGAATCAGCCATTTGTTAAGGCTGTAGTTCAGCTCTCTAACATTGCTCTTCACATTATCGGCAGGGTTTTCGGAAACATCTCCCCTGCTGATGCCGGGATATGTGAAAGCGTAGTTGAATGCGGAGTGCCTGTTCTGGAGCCTTCCGCACTCGCAGCCGATAAGATAGCAAAGCTCATCATAGGAGCAGTTGTCGGCAATATCGCTTGTCATGACAATGCACGGCTCAATGCCGTCACCTGCCATGGACATTATCTCGGGAACGTCGCCCGCCTTGCGGACAAGCACAACGGGCAGGCTTATCTGGAGCCTCTCGCTGCATTTTTTTGCAGCCTCATACGCCTTGGCATGCTGCATGGAGCCTGCGCTGTCGCTGCTCTGGAAATATCTCTTGAAGCGGTTGGGGATATCGCTGCTGATGATAGCCTTGTAAAGGCGTGACCAGCCCGAAAAGCCACCTATCTTCTGCCTCATGGCAAAATCCGCATCAAAGGCATAATCAAGAGTTCCGCCGACAACGTGTTCCTGATAGGAACGTGTTCTTGCGACCAGATAATCGCAGAACGATGTGTTTATATCCATAAGAGGATTGTATGAATCCGTCATCAGTAAACCTCCGAATTACTCATAATCGTCCGACAGTATCTCGGTAAGACTCTTGTGGAGGTTATAGGTTTCCGCAAGCATACCGCCAACATTTTCGGCGATACTCTGGAGCCTGATCTTTTCATTGTCGGACATAGTTTTCTTCTGCTGCTTGACTTCATTGAGGTTGTCGAGGGTCTTCTGGGTATCCTTCAGGATTATCTCAGTCTCCTGCTCGATCTGGTTTTTAAGTCCCGCAAAAGAGTTATATACCTGCTGACGCACAGATTCTGTGAAGTCGGAATTGATACGCATTTCATGGAACTGCTTCTTTACATTTGCCTTAACATTTACCTTGAACTTATCGATACGTTCCTGAACCAGCAGCTTATCAACGGCAAACTTGCCCGTAAATGTGCCTGCAAAGCCCGCAAACGCAAGTATGCACAGACCCGCAGGGGTAAGGAATGCGCCGCCCACAACGGTAGTTACCAGCAGGAAAGAGGTAGCGAGCCATGTGGTAAGACCTGTAAGTCCGCCAAGCAATGCGCCTTTGATGCCTGCCTCTCTGAATCCGATGAACAGACCGCCGATGCCGCCTGTGCCTATAACGGAACCGATGATGCTGTCAACAGCGCCGCCGTTCCTGTTGTGCTTAGCCTGAACGGAGAACATTTCCTGGATACGGTTCAAGGACTCGAAGAATTCGTCCTGGAAAGACTGGAGACGTACAGCTTCCTCCGACAGACCAACATTGATATCGTTCTGGATCTGCTCGCAGATGAGCTGTGCCTTGTTCTCGATATTTTCCTTTATCTTCTGTGTAAGCTTTTCATAAACAAGCTTGAGCTTTTCACGCTTGAGGTCGTCACCGCACATCTGATAGTCATCGATGACCTGCATAGCAGTCTCCTCTATCTTGACCCAGTATTCGTCAAGGATAGGCTGCAGCTGCTCGAATACCTTATTGGCAGCGTTGTTGATGCGTACAAATTCCTCACGCTTCTTGGTACGTATCTCCTCGATCTCTTCAATGGCAAGCTGATACTTCTCCATGAATTCGTCGGTTTCCATAACAAGAGCGTTTTCGTGGATAACTATAGAATTGATGATCTCAGAGCCTGAGCTGATTATCTTGTTTGCAAGTATCTGGAGAGTAATTGAACCTCTCTCCTTGGTGAGCATGGTCTCAAGAACGCTTTCAAACTTGGGGAAGTTACTTTCTGCCAGCATAGCATCATCGTGAGCTTCCTTTGCCATGAGAGCCTTCTTTGCGTAAACGCCGATTACCTTGGGCTTTCCTATCTTGCGCTTGTAAACGGCAAATTCCTTGGAATTTTCGCCCATGACCTTCTTTGCCTTATCCATTACATAGCTGCAGATACGCTTCTCGACAGTCTCAACTATTCTGTCCTCGTCCTCCTTGGAGAAGGTCCCGAAGCAGTTGACCGCAAAGATGATCCTTCCCAGATCGCTTGTGAGCATCTTATTTTCAAGGAACTCCTTTTCAAACTGGGAGAAAGGAGAGTTTGCGCTGATAACGAAAACCGCAGCGTCGATCTCGGGCAGGATAGACATGGTAACATTGGTCATCTGCTCGTCATCGTTAAGACCCGGAGTGTCTATAATATCAACGTGGTTCTTGCAGAAATCGGTGTCGTAATAAACAGTGGCTTCCTTGACAGTCTCAGCCTTCTTTTCGGATTCAAAGGAAAGCTTTGTAACATAGTCAGCCAGATGGTTGATATCTACCTTTTCGGAAGAGCCGTCCTTGTATTCCACCACAACATAAGGGTCCTTGCTGTATGTAACTCTGTTGAGAGTGGCAGTTGCGGGAAGGACATCGGCAGGAAGCACCTCCTGACCGAGAATAGCGTTGATGAGCGTACTTTTTCCACGCTTGAACTCACCTACGATAGCGACCTCGAAATGCTCGCCCGCATTCTTGGCAATAACGTCGCCGATAGACTTTGCCGTATTATCGAGCTGGAGAGAGGAAGCATATTCCCTGAGCTGCTCCAACGAGTCGATCAGTTCATTTACGGTGTCACGGAAAGAGGCGTAGCTTCCGAAATCATAAGTCTGTTGTTCCATTATAAACCTCCTGTAGAAAATTCTGCAAACGGCAAAACGCCGCAGGCAGTGGATTTATCAGATGTCAAACACAGAAAGCCGCATAGACTTTCTGCACCAATCACGCAAAATCGCAAGGGGCAAATGGGCACAAAAAGTCCGCATATTTACCCCATAATATATAATATTATATCATATTTTTCTTAATAAAGTCAATGAGAGACAAGCTGTAAATCACACAAATTAAGGAAGCATTTTTGGGCATACCGAACAAATCCACGCATATTTTACCCCGCCGCCTTTAAAAAGGTTACAAATTTATTAAAAAAAGAAGCCCGCCTGACATGACGAGCTTCTTCATATTTCATATTAAGATGTTTAAATAGTTAGGCGGACTCACTCCTTGCGTTTTAAAGCATTCCACTCATTCGGCTGTGAAGTAAAATCATTGCTTCGATCACACCTTTATATAACTGCAATTCATAGAACCTAATCTATATTAAGCATTCATCATGCGGAAATTATCAAAGTGATTTTCGCATTCAAGGCACATCTTATGCCATTGGAAACAACTCCGTTTTCTTAAAATTTTGTCTGAGAAAGATTCAACTTTCCATGGGACTTATCTCCTGTCAGTAAATTTTCATCATTCAGGCATTCACTGTGCCATGGGAAACAACTCCAAACTGTACAAATTTGTTGTATTGGTTGGAAAAATCAGCTTTCCATCGGACTTATCTCCTGTCATATATTTTACAGGCAAACTCAGCGTGCCATTGGAAACAACTCCGTTTTTAAGATTCCGGTAAGACCGGTGATAGAACTTGAGGCATTGAATGTTATGCCATGGGACTCACTCCTGTTTCTTTAAAATTCAAGCATAAAAGCCTGTCCTATCATCATATGAGATCATCCTTTCGGGATGTAAATTTCGTGATTTAAAGTGTGCCGTGCTTTTCAGCTGTCGGCGGAGACTAAATAGTCAGATCGTAAAAACCTCTTGTAATCATAGCTTAATCACCCTTTCGGTAAGATTTCAGCCTGCCGCTGCATTTCTGCACTGTTGCGGCGAATTTAACAAATACAGAGAATATGGAACCTCTTTTTCATAACATCATCAAACCCTTTCCTTGGGGATATCCTGCCGCTGCCTTTCAGCATTCATGCGGTAAAGTTACTTCTGTGTCGGACTCACTCCCTTGCGTTATCGTTCAAATATTCAGATCATAAAATCCTCTTGTGATCATAGCTTAATCACCCTTTCGGTAAGATAAGCCTGCCGCCGCCTTTCAGCACCGATGCGGCACATTTAGTGAATACAGAGAATGTGATAACCTCTCGTCATAATATCAAACCCTTTCATCGGGATATCCTGCCGCTGCTTTTCAGCATTTATGCGGTAATGTTATCGGTATTTCGGACTCACTCCTTGCTTTATGATTTAAATATTCAAATCGTGAAATTTCCTTCCGAACATATTTACCAGATCCTTTCCGATATCCTGTCCTGCCGCCGCTTTTCAGCGATAATGCGGTAAACTCAACAGCCTGTCGGACTCACTCCCTTTCGCTTAAAATTCAAGTATGAACCTCATTTTCATAGGAATCATCCTTTCGGACTTATTGTCACAGCCAATCGGGGGAATAGCGTCCCGACACAGCGGACTGTATATCATCTTAATTGCCCTGCTTTAATGTCATTTCATCCGGATATAAATATGACCCTCTCCATCGGACTTATCCCTTTCATCATTTTCTGACGAGATGTTCTTTGGAAGAAGGTATAAAAATACCGCCCACACATTCGTGCTGCGGCTCTTGTTAAATCTGCTTTTTTACTGAACTAATCGTTCTGTGGATCCGAAGTGGTCAGTTATCAAACTGAACTTCCTTTAAACTTCGCTGACGATCATTAAAGCAATTCTGCAAAAAACGAGCCGCTGCGGAACATCCCGCTATTAAACTGCTGCTCACTAACGTCTGCCATCGGACTCGCCTTCCTTTCCAAACTAATTGCAGATTGCTTTCACTCCGAAAGTCTGCTGTTCTGTGAAGAGGAAACCCATCGGAATCTTCCGAACCTCTTGGTTCTCTGTTTCCTTATCTTGGTCATTTCCCTTTCCTTGATACTAATATACCACACCCATTAGTAAAAGTCAATAGTTTTGAGCATAAAATACTGCATATCTTTTGTGCATTATTTTTATTCACTTTCAATATTGACTTTTTATATAAAATGTAGTAAAATAAAAATATTGGGTCGCTTCTCATCGGAATAATCTGTGAAAAGCGGCATACTATTATATTAAAATACAGGAGGTAACGAGAATGGCTGATTACGATATGGGCGCTGATCTTTTCACTCTCACCGATGAAGAGGGCGTTGAGCAGACCTTTGAACTTATGGATACCTATGAAGATAAGGACGGCAATGTTTATTACGCACTTGTTCCTTATTATGAGAACCCCGAGGAAATGGTCGAAGCCGATACTGAGCTGGTTATCCTCAAGAGCGAGGACGACGGCGACGAAGAAACTCTTGCCTCCATCGACGATGATGACGAGTACGAGAGAATCGGCAAGATCTTCATGGACAGACTTTCCGAGATGTTCGACGACGGAGAGGAATAATTTCCCGTACTTTGTGCATCACCACGGAACTTATGCAAATTTACAAAATTTATCCGTCAAAATTGACAGATATTTATATTGATTTTTGCTCCGTTCTGTGATATACTACACTTAAAGAAAAACTTCTGCCTTGACCGATAAAGTGTGGTTTTATAATCCAACACTTTTATTTAGGGATTCAGTCTCCTTTGACGGATTGCAGACCTCCCGCCGCATTAGATGTGCGGAACTACGGACGCAGGGAGCGTGAAATCAAAGGGCTGTTGCCCACCTGCCTTTGTGCGGGTTTTATTCGCCACATGGCGGCAAGGCGGTGTTTTCTAAAAAAAGCTCAGTGCCTGCGGTTCTCCGTAGGCACTTTTTTTTGCCGCATAAGCTATAAAAGCAGGTATCCCAGCGCAGCCAGCAGCGGCAGGTCGGCTCCGCTTCTGGCAAGAATAACTATCAGCAGGATTATGATGATCTTTTCCTCATCAAGCTTTATGCCCCCAAGCATTCTTCCAAGGTCAAAGCCATTATTTCCCGCAGGCCTCTGAATGTTCTGCTCACGGGGCTGCTGCTCATGGGTATTTTCCCTTGCGTTCATTCCCCTGTCACTGCGTTCATAAAGGTTATTCCGCTCGGGAGTGCTGCGGGAATTATCCTGCATACGCCTGTCATTTCCGCCGTACATTCGGTTTCCCATATCGGGCGGACGCCTGCCCATGTTCATGCTGCGGTACCGCATATCTCCTGCGGGCATTGCTCTTCTGCCCCCATCTGTCATATTATCATCTCCACGGAATGACTATAAAAGCGAATCAAGGCTGCCAAGAAGCCCGCTTTCCTTCAGCGCATTTGCTGCGGAGTAGAGCTTCAGCATCCTGACCGCCTTATCCACCCTCTCCTGTTTGTCCCCGCTCAGATGAGGACGCAGCGCCATAAGCAGCGCCCTGTTTTTATCCTCACCGTTCATCGCCGCCAGCACCTTGCTTACAGCCGTGAGCATATTGGGGTCAAACTGCCCGCCCATCAATCCCGCAAGGCTCCCGAAATCAAAGCCGCCTTGGCTGCTCTGACCGTTCTGACCGCTCTCCCCGCTTTTGCCGTCGGAGGGCATTTCCGATTTGAGCATATCCGCCAGCTCTTTTATCTGCTGCATACTTTCGGGGTCACTTAGCAGCGAACCCAGCATATCGTTCATATCCTCCATCGGCTTCACCTCCAGTGCGGCTATGTAATCACATATTATCTGCGGCCGTTGTTATTCTGTCCGCCCTGACCGCCCGTCAGCTTCTGATAAAGTGCCTGCGCCTGCGGTGCGCTCATAAGCTTTTCAAGCATCCGGGGATTTGAAAGCACAGCGTTGAATTTCTGGGCTTCATCGGGCTTCATGTTTTTGATGGCACTGTCGAATTTGCCCTGCATAAGCTCACGCTTCAGCCTTTCGGGAGGCATATTCAGCTTTGAGCCTACGGTTTTGAGAAGCCTGTCGAGGTTTTCGGGATTTGTGCTGCGAATGTCCATATAGCTACCGCCTTTCAAAATAAGTCCGTCAGCGTGGTTATAATTACAATGACGAAAAGACTTTATTTCTTTACATATTTATGTTATAATGTATTTAATTAGACTACCGAGTGAGCTTACTGTCGGTGCCACTATCATATTATGCACAAGGAGGAATTCTGTGAGAATAATTGCAATGTCCGACTCCCACGGCAACGCATATGCACTGAAAAAGATATTTGAACGCACCAAGGATACGGGCGATATTTTCGTTCATCTGGGCGACGGTCAGCGTGAGCTTGACCTTATGCGTGCCGAATACCCCTCTCTTGAGATACACCACGTTGCGGGCAACTGCGACTACGGCTCCGTATCGCCTAATTTTGAGGTGATACCCTGCGGAGATACAAAAATTCTCATTACCCACGGTCATATCTACGGCATAAACTATGGCAGAGAGACTCTCCGCTGCACCGCACAGAATTTCGGCTGCAAGGTAGCCCTTTTCGGTCACACACACTGCCGATACGAGGGCTATGAGGACGGCGTTTATCTTATGAACCCCGGCAGCTGCTCATGCCCCAGGGATTTCAACAAGCCCTCCTACGGCTTTGTGGATATAACCCCAAACGGTATAATCACAAATATCGTGGATCTGGACTGATAACAAATAATACGAAAGGATCATTATATTATGGAACTTAACGGATTGAGCGAAAGAGCAAGAAAGCTTATAGAATCATGCGGCTACGGCAAGCCACACTTTATGTCCGAGGACGATGTTGCCGAGCGTCAGGCATTTTTTGAAGAAGAGGGCTACACCGTTTCCGATGAGGCAAAGGAAATAATCGACAACTTTTATATGCTCTCCATCGGAAAGCACGGTACATTCAAGGACGGCACCTTTGTTATCACCGAAAACGATGATATCGAAAACAAACTGGTGGTGTATCCCGAAAATATCTATGATGCCGCTCACCTGTTCAAGCAGCTTTCCGACGCAGTGGGCGACTATATTATCCCTCTGGGACTTATCAACAACGACTTTATCGCTATCGGAAGCAGCGGTAAAATATATATCATCGGCGATGACGTTTATGTTGGCGGAAATTCATGGGTAGAGTTTCTCAATAATTTTGCGGATAATTTTTCATCATTAAAAAAGGATTAAATGTCGAAATTGGGCTTGAAAAAAATATACGGATATGATATAATTATATAAATTTGATGATAAATCCAACGCTAATGAAACGAGGCTGATAATCCAATATGGCTGAACTTGTATATAACGAACAGGGCAGACTGCTTTTTACCGAGGAAATGAGAAAGGAATATACTATCCTTATCCCCAATATGCTCCCTATCCATTTCCGTCTTCTGGAAAGAATTTTCAATAACCACGGATATAGAATGAAGCTCCTTACCTCCACAGGAAGAAAGATCGTGGACGAGGGACTGAGATATGTACATAACGATACCTGCTACCCTGCACTGCTCACTATAGGTCAGTTCATTGATGCACTCAAATCGGGTGAGTACGATGTAAACAAGACCGCTCTTATGATGGTCCAGTCAGGCGGCGGCTGCCGTGCCTCCAACTATATCCACCTTATCAGAAAGGCTCTGAAAAAGTGCGGTATGGAGCAGGTGCCCGTTATCTCCCTTAACCTGGCAAGCCTTGAAAAGAACCCCGGCTTCCACCTTACCCCCGCTCTTCTGGCGGAGCTTATCACCGCAGTCTGCTATGCCGACCTGCTGATGCTCCTTGCCAATCAGGTGCGCCCCTACGAAAATAACAAGGGCGATACCGACAAGCTCATCGACGTCTGGACAGACAAGCTCACCGAACTGAATTTCAGCTACACCGCTTTCGATAAAACAGCCGTTCAGATAGTAAAGGAGTTCTCCGAAGTGCCATTCACTCCCGACCCCGACAAGATTAAGGTAGGCGTTGTAGGAGAGATTTACATCAAGTACTCCCCTCTCGGCAACAATGACCTCCACAAGTTCCTTGAATCCGAGGGCTGCGAGGTATATTGCCCCGGTCTTATCGACTTCCTTATCTTCATGGGCGACCATCACGTTGTTGAGACCGAGCTTTACCACGTAAAGTACAAGAAGTACATTGCGTCCAAGGCTGTAAAGGGCTTCTTCAAGATGATGCAGAACAAGATAATCAAGGCTGTAGGCCCCTCAAGATTTTTCGGCCCCACTCCCTTTGAGGAAGCTAAAAAGGACGTTGAGCCTTTCATCTCCCCCGCAAACAAGATGGGCGAGGGCTGGCTCCTTACCGCCGAGATGATAGACATGATAAACATGGGAATAAACAACATCGTCTGTGCCCAGCCTTTCGGCTGCCTTCCAAACCACATCATCGGCAAGGGCATGATAAGAAAGCTGAGAGAGACTTATCCCCAGTCCAATATCGTTCCCATTGACTATGACCCGGGCGCTACACGAGTAAATCAGGAAAACCGCATCAAGCTCATGCTTTCCACCGCAAGACAGCAGATGAACGAGAAAAAAGCGGCAGATCAATAAACATAAAAAGTCACCCGAAAATAATATTTCAGGGTGACTTTTTTGAAGCAGCATTTATAACACAAAGCCCTGTTCCGACTAACCTGCGGAACAGGGCTTTTCATTTAATGAAGCTTATTTTTTCTCTTTGTCCTTATCCATAAGAGGAGTCATGCTCTTTGCGCATATCATCATTGTTGACGCATTATGCAGCAGTGCTGAGGTCGAGGGCGAAAGCACGCCCAGCAGTCCCAGTACCAGCAGGCTCGAATTGAATGTAAGAATAAAGCGGTAATTCTTGTTGATGCGCTCCATAAGCAGCTCGCTGAGCTTTCTCAGGCGGACAAGTTCTGTAAGGTCGGCGCCTCTGAGAGTGATATCCGCAGTTTCCTTTGCGATATCCGAAGCGTCGCTCATGGCTGCGGATACGTTTGCTGCCGCAAGTGCGGGAGCATCGTTTATGCCGTCGCCTACCATGATAACACGTCTGCCCTGAGCTTTCAGCTCTTCTATCATACCGTGCTTCTGTTCGGGGAGCACCTGAGCATGAACTTCGGTGATACCAAGCTTTGCGGCGATTATCTCCGCTGCCTTTACGCTGTCGCCTGTGAGCATAACGATATTTTCGATACCCTCACGCTTGAGCATTTCAACAGCCTTTGCCGCCTCTGCTCTGGGGGGATCGCTTATGCACAGAGCGCCTGCCAGGCTGTCGCCCACCGCAAGATATACCACGGAGCAGGCTCCCGACTTTTCGTCGATCTCGTTCTGCTGAGCTTCGGTAATGAATATGCCCTCGTCCTCGGCAACAAAATGATGGCTGCCGATGATAGCCTTTTTGCCGTGGAGAGTGGTAGAGATACCGTGAGCCACTATGTAGTTCACCTCTGCGTGCTCCTCAGCATGGTCAAGTCCCCTGTCTGCGGCACCCTTGACGATAGCCCTTGCAACGCTGTGGGGGAAGTGCTCCTCCAGGCAGGCCGCTATTTTAAGCGCCTCGCCCTCGGTATATCCGCCGAAAGGAATGACTGTTTCAAGCACAGGCTCAGCATTGGTGAGCGTTCCTGTTTTATCAAACACAACTGTGTCCGCATTTGCAAACTCTTCAAGATACTTTCCGCCCTTGACAGTGATGTTCATATCCGCAGCTTCCTTGATAGCGGAAATTACGGAAATGGGCATAGAAAGCTTTATTGCGCAGGAATAATCCACCATCAGCAGGGAAACTGCCTTGGTGATATTTCCCGTAAGCAGCAGAGTAAGACCAAATCCCAGGAAGCTGAAAGGAACGATGCTGTCCGCCAGTGTTTCCGCACGGCTCTGAACGCCTGCTTTCAGGTTCTCGGAGTTGTCGATAAGCTCGATTATCTTGCTTATCTTTGTATCGGAGGAAAGGCTGCGGACTGTTATCGCCACAGTACCCTCTTCCACAACGGTTCCCGCAAACACGCTGCTTCCTGCCGACTTCATTACAGCCAGAGGCTCGCCTGTCATGGAGGACTCGTTTATGTAAGCCTCGCCCTCGCATATCTCGCCGTCCACGGGGATAACGCTGCCTGTGCGTACTCTTATCCTGTCGCCTGCGTGAAGCTCGGACATGGGGATAAGCACATCGGACTCTTCCGTTACCAGCCATACCTTGTCTGCCTTTACAGCAAGACTGTCCGCAAGAACAGCCCTTGTGCGTGCCCTTGTGTAGTCCTCCAGAAGAGCGGATACGGACAGCAGGAACATTACGCTGCCTGCGGTCTTGTAGTTTTTCCGGCTGAGGCAGGCTGTGATGGAAGCTCCGTCAAGCACGTCAACGGTAAGCTTGCCCTCGCCCAGTGTGCAAAGGCCTTTCCAGATGTATTTCAGTCCCTTTATTATAGTAAGCGCATTGCTTACAGGCATAGGGAGAAATGCCGTGAAAAGTATCCTCTTTGCCACCAGCTTACCAAGCTCAATGCCGAAGCTGCGGTCTATCTCCGCAATGCCGAACTCGGGGTCGGTATCATTGGGAACGAGCTTTCTTGGGTCAAGAGCCGATACAGCCTTTATAACCTTGTCACGGCAGCCCTTTTTGTAGCATACAAGTATGCCGCCGTTCCCGCTCCTTACCTGTACCGATGAAACGAAGTCCTCGGCGGTAAGGGTCTTGTAAACGCTGCACTCAAGCTCCTTTTCAAATGCGTATCCGCCGCAGCGGAAACGTATCCTGCCCGGAGTATCGTAAACTATACGAAATTTCATTAGTCGGTCACTTCGTCCTCGTCATCGTCAGCTTTCTTAACGCCTGCCTCTACCTGTGCATCGTAGCAGAGGTCAGCTGCATCGTCCTTCATGTTCTGGAAGGCTTCCTTAGCGTCGTGAGTGAACTTCATACCCTTTGCAAGACCTGTAACAGCAAGCTCTCTGGTCTTCTTTGCGGTAAGTATCTTCTTACCTACGATAACTGCTGCGGCGCCGCCTATTGCGCACCAAACCTTCTGATTTTTAAAGCATTTCCACATAATTCATGCTCTCCTTTACTTAAATTTATGGGAATATCCCCGTTTATATAATCGCCTGCAAATGCAGGACGGTCATATCATTGGTTTTTATATTTCGATTAGTCTGAGCTAACTAAAAACTTGCTTTTTAAGCGTTTTACTTATTAAGAATGTAGTCAGCCAGGCGCTCGGCAGTCTCCTCCGAAACGTGGGAAACGATAGCCACCGCATCAGCGTCAGCCTGCTCCTCGGTAAGGTCAAGATTCTTGCTGAGAAAATCACGGATAATAAGGCACTTGGTAAAAAGTGAGTTTGCTTCTTTCACACCGATGTCTGTAAGGGCTATCTGACCGTAATGCTCCTTGTCGATATATCCGCTGTCGCAGAGCTTCTGGGTCATAGAAACAGTGCTTGCCTTGCTGACACCTACGATCTTTGCGACCTCCGCAGAACGAACATCCTTGCCGTTCTGCCCCAGCTTATATATTGCGAAAAGATACTTTTTCTGGGAATATGTAAGCATTTTCATCTTTCCTTTCGGTAATTGGAAAAGTTCTGAAAGCAATCCATAAAGTTATATAAGGCTAACTTTATGGTATTTTTTACAGGCAAGGTCTGCCTCTCGGACAACTTTCAAGCATTGCCCTTCAAAGTCTTTAAAATTGTTAGCATACCTTAACCTTAACTTTATTTTACAACCTATTATTTCAAATGTCAAGAGTGCAGCGCAGGATATTGCACATAATGGCGAATTTTGTAGATTTTACACATTCCGCATATATTTCACGCAAAAATAATATCAGCTTTGCACAATATCACAAATGTTACAATTAAATTAAAAATCTCGAAAAGCCCTTTACTTTTATATTTTAGAGTGCTAAAATAAGAGTATATATAGAATTTGAAAGGACGGTTCAAAACATGGACGAAAACAGAGCAGATGAAAAAAGCCTGGACTATCTTTATGAGGCTCTTCTTTGCCTTAAAACAAAGGAAGAATGTGCAGCGTTCCTTGATGACCTCTGCACTTCTCTGGAGCTGAAGGCTCTTTCTCAGCGTATGATGGTCGCCAAGATGCTTTCCGAAAAGAAGATATACAACAATATCGTTGCAAGCACAGGCGCCAGCACCGCAACTATCAGCCGTGTGAACAGGACTCTTAACAGCAAATACAGCGGAGCAGGCTATAGAATAGTATTCGACCGCCTTGGCTCAGGCAGTGTTACCGAAGTCAACACAGGCGCTGAAAACGGAAAGGCTGACTGATCGTGAGCGGATACGGTCCATTTTCATACTTTTACGACAGGCTCACGCTCAACATCTCCTACAAAGACAGAGCCGAATACTTTGACAGGCTCATAAAGCTCCACGGCGGCAGAAAGAACCTGCTTCTTGACCTTGCCTGCGGCACAGGCAGCCTGTCCGAAGAATTTGCAAAAATGGGCTACGATGTCATTGCCACCGACAGCTCACAGGAAATGCTCAACTGCGCTCTGGACAAGAAGTTTGAAAGCGGTCTGCCAATTCAGTATCTTTGTCAGGATATGACCGAGCTTGATATGTTCGGCACAATAGATGTAACGATCTGTGCGCTGGACAGCCTTAATCATCTTTCTTCAAAGGAAGATATGCAAAAGACGATAAATAAGGTCTCGCTTTTCTGCGAACCGGGCGGACTGTTCATATTTGACGTGAACACCCCTTACAAGCACAAAAATGTCCTTGCGGAAAACACCTATGTATATGACCTTGACGATGTTTACTGCGTATGGCAGAATTCATTTGCAGGCACTCCCGACAGCCGTGTGAACATCATTCTTGACATTTTCGAGCGTGATGATGACGGCAGATTTACAAGATACGGCGAGGAATTTTCCGAAATAGCTTTTGAAAAAAGCGTTATGGAAGAAATGATAAAAGCCTCAGGAATGACGGTGGAAGCGGTCTATGACTATGACACCCTTGACCCCGCCCGCACAGACAGCGAAAAGCTGGTATTCGTTGCAAAGAAACCTCTGGTTTAATATATAATAGTATTTGGAGAGATCATATGGCTAAGATCGTTAGAACCATCTCGGACGACGCTTCCGTTGTAGCGACCGCTATCGACGCTACCGACATCGTTTCTGAGATAGAACAGATACACAAGACATCGGCAGTGGTAACAGCAGCCCTCGGCCGCCTTACCATAGCCGCTTCCCTTATGGGAATAGGTCTCAAGGGCGAAAAGGATACCCTTACCCTGAGAATGAACGGCAACGGACCCACAGGCGCACTTATCGCCGTGGCTGACAGCCGTGGAAACGTAAAATCCTACGTCTGCAACCCTGTTGTCGAGATACCTCTCAACAAGTACGGCAAGCTGGACGTTGCGGGAGCTGTGGGAAAAGAAGGCACTCTTTCCGTTGTAAAGGACCTTGGCCTCAAGGAGCCTTACTGCGGTCAGATACCCATTGCGTCGGGCGAGATCGCCGAGGATATAGCAAGCTACTTTGCCACCTCCGAGCAGATACCCACCGTATGCGGTCTGGGCGTACTGGTAAATCCCGACCTTACGGTAAAGGCAGCAGGCGGATATCTTATCCAGCTGCTCCCCTTTGCAGATGAAGGCGTTATCGACACACTTGAAAAGAACGTGAACGCTCTCCCCTCGGTAACACAGATGCTCTCATCGGGCGTGACTGCCGAGGATATGGCAATGAAGGTGCTGGAGGGTCTGCAGCCCAACGTTATGGACAGGCTGGAGGCAAGCTACAAGTGCGACTGCTCCAGAGAGCGTGTGGAAACCGCTCTTATCTCCATAGGCAAAAAGGAGCTTTCAGACATGGCAGACGAGCAGGAGACCTCCGAGGTATGCTGCCACTTCTGCGGCAAGAAATACACATTTACTTCCGACGAGATCCGCAGCCTTGCAGAAAAAGCAAAGGCATGACAATATAATACTAATCACCGGTAAAACTATATACAAAAATCATCACATGATCCTTGTACGCAATATCATGCTCGATTTTTTGTACGGTTTTTAATTGGTGCTTAGTATAAAAAAGAATAATTATCACCGCAGCGGAATAAGCTTATAAAAAAAGCGCTGTGCGGCTGAAAGGACTGAGCCTGATGGCAAAAACAAGAGTTGCTGTAATTTTCGGCGGAATGTCAAACGAGCATGATATCTCGCTTATATCCGCCTCAAACGTTATCGCACATTTAGACCCCGACAAGTATGAGATAATCCCTGTGGGTATCACCAAAAAGGGAAGATGGTTCTTCTATCCCGGAGATATTTCGGGCATAAAGGACGGCAGCTGGGAGACAAACCCCGACTGTGTGCCCGCAGCTATTCTCCCCGACCCTCTTTACGGCGGCATCGCAAAGATATCCGACGGAAGAATGAACCTTGTAAAGATAGACGTTGTTTTCCCCGTGCTCCACGGCAAATACGGCGAGGACGGAACCATACAGGGTCTGCTTGATATGGCAGGCATTCCCTATGTGGGCTGCGGCTGCTTTGCTTCCGCTGCCTGCATGGACAAGGAGTATGCACACTGCGTTCTCCAGTACAACGGCATCAATATGGCAAAGTACAGAACAGTAAAGCAGAGCGACCTTAACAATCTGGACGCTGTATGCGAGAAGATCGCCGCAGAGCTGAAATATCCTCTGTTCGTAAAGCCTGCGTGCAGCGGCTCATCTGTGGGCGTTAACAAGGCAACCTGCTTTGAAGATCTGAAAAACGCTGTAAAGCTTGCTTTCACTCATGACAAGAAGGTCATCGTCGAGGAATTTATCAAGGGCAGAGAGCTTGAATGCGCAGTTTTGGGAACAGACAATCCCTTTGCTTCCGAGGTTGGAGAGATACTCTCCTGCAATGATTTCTACGACTATGACGCTAAATACATACTGGGTACATCGGGACTGAATATCCCCGCAAATATTCCCAAGGAAGCCTCCCTTGAAATAAGGGAAACTGCCGTAAAGGCATTCAAGGCTCTGGGCTGCTTCGGTCTTTCAAGAGTTGATTTCTTCCTTGCGGATAACGGCAAGGTATATCTCAACGAGCTGAACACCATGCCAGGCTTTACATCTATCAGTATGTATCCCAAGCTCATGGAAAACCTGGGTATCCCCTACGGCGAGCTTCTCGACAGGCTCATAAAGCTTGCTTACGAAAGAAACTGACGAAAGGGTATTTCAAAATGGCTGAGATTTTAACCGAAAAAAGTGAAAAGGCTATCGGCGTTTTCGATTCGGGTATGGGCGGCCTCACCTGCGTTGCTGAGATAATGAAGCTGATGCCTAACGAAAATATCATCTACTTCGGCGATACGGCAAGAGTTCCCTACGGCAACAGGAGCCGTGAGACTATCCTCGAATATGCCCGCCAGGACGTGAACTTCGTCAAAAAGCACGATGTAAAGATGATAATCGCAGCCTGCGGAACCGTTTCATCTGCCGTGGGTCAGGCAAAGGACTTCGGCGGCGGCGTTCCCTTTACGGGCGTTGTGATACCCGCAGTTCAGGCTGCCTGCGCTGCCACAAGAAGCGGCAGGATAGGCGTTATCGGAACCGCAGCCACTATCCGCTCAGGCGCATACGGCAAGGCTATCCGCACGATCAGGCAGGACGCTGTTATCATCGGCAATGCCTGCCCCCTGTTCGTTCCCCTGGTGGAAAACGGCATTACCGACAAGGACGATATCGTTGTAAAAACAATGGTCAGCCGCTATCTGGAGCCTATAAAGAGGGAAAATGTGGATACCCTGATCCTGGGCTGCACCCATTACCCGCTTCTCCGTGATGCCATCGCAGAGTACATGGGCGAGAGCGTGAAGCTCATATCCTCAGGTGCGGAAGCGGCAAAATATACCATGAATATGCTTGCTATGAACAATATGCTTTCCTCCCGCAGTGAAAACGGTCATGTTACCTACTTCACCAGCGACAGCAAGATGCTTTTTGAAAGCAACGCCCACGCCTTTATCGGAAGCCTTAACGGCAGCGTGGAGCAGATATCCATAGACGATGTTATTATGCAGAAGGACTGTTGAAAATGCCTGCAAAAGCTAAAAAAGTAACCATAACCATGAAAAGCATATCCGACACCGCAGGCGGTGCGCCCGATGTGATGGAGCTTATAACCGAAGGTACTCTGAGGCCCGTGACGCTGGGCAAGGTGCAGGGCTGGGAGATATCCTACAACGACAGCGAAGCTACAGGCTTTGCAGGCTCTGTGACCACCGTTTCCTGCATAGGCGAGGAGCTTGCTTCCATGACCAGAAACGGAGCGGCAAACGCACGGCTCATCATTGAAAAGGACCGCCGCCACCACTGCCATTACGGCACGGAATACGGCGAGATGCTGCTGGGCATATCCGCTTCAAGAATAGTCAACAACATGACCGAAGACGGCGGAGATATGTATTTCAAATACACAATCGACGTGAACTCCGCACTTGTCAGTGAAAATGAAATATATCTGAACGTAAAGGTCTCGGAATAAAAGGTACCCGACTCGAAAGCATATGCAATCGGGTCGGGTACGTTTATTAAAAACGGCATTCGGTACCGATTCATACGGGTTATCCGAGGATATGCCGCTGCGCACCGCACATCGCCCGTATCGCCGACTTACTTATGCCGTAATACAATTTATGCAGCGGACGAGCGCAAGGTTCGCATATATGGACAGGCTCATATCCTGTCTTTCCCCCGATAAATAAAAAAGCAGCGAAAAACTCACACCAAAGTACATAAAAAAGAAAGGAACTGAAAAATTATGAAACTTATGTTCGCTTCCGATATCCACGGCTCCGCCTCCTGCTGCAGAAAGCTGCTTGAGCGCTTTGAAATCGAAAAGCCAGACAAGCTCATTCTCCTGGGTGACCTGCTCTATCACGGTCCCAGAAACGATCTTCCCGAGGACTATGCTCCCAAGGAAGTCATAAAAATGCTCAACGGCATGAAAAAGCACCTGCTCTGCGTAAGAGGCAACTGTGAGGCAGAGGTAGATCAGATGGTGCTGGAATTCCCCGTAATGGCTGACTACATGACCATGTGGACAGACGACAGAATGTTCTTCTGCACCCACGGTCATCTCTATGACATTGAAAATATGCCCAATATCAGCGAGGGCGATGTTGTCCTCAGCGGACACACACACCTGTTCCGTACGGAAAAGAAAAACGGCATCTACTACATAAACACAGGCTCCGTATCTCTCCCCAAGGGCGGCAATCCCAAGAGCTATGTTATCTACAAGGACAGAATGTTCGAGGTGCTGGATATGGACGGCAAGCACCTTACGGGCATTGTGGCAAAGGATTAAGATTTATTTAAGGATAATGAGATATGATCATATCATAAACCAGTAAAGGACGATGAAAATGAGAGTTCTTATTGCCGAAGATGAAAACAAGCTTGCCGACGCTCTCGTGCAGATACTTGCCAAAAACAAAATAACCGCCGATGCCGCATACAACGGCATTGACGCTCTGGACAACGCACTGTCGGGAATATATGACGTTATAGTCCTCGATATCATGATGCCCGGAATGGACGGCATAGAAGTTCTGCGGAGGATACGTGCCGAGGGTATGCAAACGCCCGTGCTCATGTTCACCGCCAAGGACGAAATATCCGACAAGGTGCGTGGACTTGACAGCGGCGCTGACGACTATCTTACAAAACCCTTTGCCACCGACGAGCTGCTGGCACGTATCCGTGCCCTGGGCAGGCGCAGCAGTGCGGCAATAGTAAGCTCCCCCGTTATATCCTGCGGAGATGTGAGCCTTGATTCATCGTCCTATGAGCTTTCCAGCGGCGGCAGCTCCGTAAAGCTGGGGCTGAAGGAATTTTCCATAATGGAACTGCTGATGAAAAACGCAGGCACGGTAATAAGCAAGGAAACACTTATCACAAAGATATGGGGATACGAGTCGGACGCCGAATACAACAACGTGGAGGTATATATCTCCTTCCTGCGCAAAAAGCTAAGCTTCATAAAGTCGAAAGCCACAATAAAAACTCTCCGTGGCGTGGGCTACAGCTTCAGCGAGTAAGGAGGACGTATGATAAAACATCTGCGAAGGCGCTTCACCGCTGTGCTTATGAGCCTGCTGGGAACGGTAATGCTCATCGTTCTCGGGTCGGTGTATGTGTCAATGTACCGCTCGGAAAATATGAACACCGACCGCATAATCAATTTCGCCATGAACCTTGAAATGCACAAAGACAACACCGACCCGCCCCCTCAGTCGCCCCCTGACGGCATCGAAGAGCCGCCAAAGGATTTTGAGGGTGATATCCATTTCGACAGCTTTTTCTTTCCGCAAAGGACACGTCAGACACGTGACAGAACAGATGATATCTCCACAGGCTGGATATCCGTTACCGTGGACAGCAGCGGAATGATAACCGATATCTTCCGCAGCCAGCAGCTTTACGGCTCGGAGGACGAGGACAATATGGACGCTGCGGCTCATGCGGCGGCAGAAAACATACTCTCAAATGGCAATCAGAAAGGCATAATCTCCGTTGACGGCATATCCTACCGCTATGAGATGCGTGACAAGGACAGCGGAAAGGTGATAGTCCTGCTGGACCGCACAAACGAAGTCTCCACAATGACCCGTTTGCTGGTGATACTGGCAGGTATATTTGCGCTGTCGCTGGTGGTGCTGTTTTTATTGTCGGTGCTGCTGTCAAAATGGGCAGTAACGCCGATTGAGGACGCATGGAACAGGCAGAGGGTGTTTTTCTCCAATGCCTCCCACGAGCTGAAAACTCCGCTGGCGGTCATATCCGCAAATCTGGACGTTATCACTTCAAACCCCGATGAGACCGTTGCGGAGCAGGGAAAATGGTTCGGATATATCCGCTCGGAAGCGGACAAAATGTCCCGCCTGATAAACGAAATGCTGTACATTGCCCGAGAGGAGCGCACCGACAGCAAGACTGTCATGGCGGAGCTTGACCTGTCCGAAGCCGCAGAGGGTGCCTGCCTCGCCATGGAAGCGGTGGCATTTGAAAAAGGCAAGACCCTTATCACTGACATTGAGCCGAATGTTACCGTAAAGGGCGATAAGGAAAGCCTTACACGCACCATAAACATTCTTATCGACAACGCAGTTTCCCACTCGTCGGAGCATTCCGAAATCACGGTTCGGCTGAAAAAGAGCAGAGGGAAAGCCAAGCTCACTGTGGAAAATCAGGGCAAGCCCATACCGAAAGAGGACTTGCAGCGGATATTTGACCGCTATTACCGCACAGACGCTTCCCGCAGCAGGGACACAGGCGGTTTCGGGCTGGGTCTTGCCATTGCAAAGACCGTTGCCGAAAAGCACGGCGGCAGTATCACTGCCGAAAGCGATGAAAGCAGAACTGTATTTACGCTTATAATTTAGCAAAAAGCCTTTTACGCAAAAAAGCCTCCGTACATCTCACATAGAAATGTACGGAGGCTTTTTTATCATTATTATTCTCAGCCGATCTTGTTTATCTCGTCAAGAAGAACCTTCTTGGCTTCAAGGCTGCTGAGAGCGTTGTTTACCAGCAGATCCATTCTGTAGCGGATATATTCCTCGTAAAGGCCTGTGCCGAACACGTTCTCGGTAATAAGTGCCTTATACTTTGCCTCGCTGCAGTTGCCGGATACCAGACAAAGCATCTGCTCCAGCATGAGCATCTTTCTGTCTCTTGCGGACATACTGCCCTCGGTCTCAAGACGCTTGAGCTGCTCCAGGACTGCCAGTCTGTCCTTTCTTACGGAAAGGCGGCTGTCGGAAATGCCTGCTGCGGTGCGGATAGTGTTGGTTCTGAAAGCCTCGTCCGCAAAGGGGAATGTTCCGCTTGGGATTCCGCCCTCGCCTACGTTCTCGTAGATATCAGCATCAAGAACGGGGTAGATAAGCTCCTCATAAACGGGTGCGAACCAGTAAGCATCAGCGTCCCTGAAAATAACGGGATACTTCCAGCAAAGGTCTGTTCCGCCGAGAGCTGTATCGTTGCAGGGAGCCTTTTCTGTGGTGTAGAAGCTGTTGTAATCAACAGCGCACTTTGCGGAGGTAAGCTCTGCAAGCTTTGCAGCGCTGTAATCGCCTGTATCGTCACGGTCGCAGTCAAGGAATGTTCTTACGCCGCTGGTGCACTTGCGGTAAAGGTCCTCGCAGAATGCGGGAACGTTGGTGTAGCTTCCGAAATAGTCAGCCGCAAAGGAAACGGTAACATCATCGGCAAGAAGCTGAACATCGTCCTCCTTGTCGGTCTTGTACTTGGAGGTGATATATGCTTCAATTCTCTGCTTTACAAGAGCCTTTTCGCTGTCGGAAAGGGTAGCAAACTCAATTCTGCTGAACACGATATCCATCATCAGCTTACGGGGAACAAAGCCGTTGAGGTACTTGAAGCGGTCATTTGAGAGGAGCATTGCCATCTTTGGCAGTATCTTCTGCTGCTCGGAAACGCTGGTGGGAACCTTGTTGGACATTACGCCCAGATAAGCCAGCATCTCAGCGTATTTCTTCATAATGCCAGCTTCGTTCAGGTAGTTGAAGAAATATCCGTATATGTAGCCCTTGAAGAAGTCCTTAACGGACTGAAAAACTGCGGGATTTGAGTTTATCTCGTTCTTGAAGCTTTCGATAAGTGCTTTGGCCTCGTCGCAGCCAACAGTTTCCCTGCCGCCGTTGAGGGCGATTATGGTATCAGCCTGTGACTTGAAGAAAAGCTTTGTGAAAACTGCGCAGCAGCAGTCGGGGTCAGCGCCGTTCTTCTGCTCCTCGTTGTAGGACCAGATAAGATATGCACGGTGCATATTTTTGAGGGTGTCCTCGGATTTTTCGGTAAGCTCCTGCTCGTTTATCTTCCATGAAGAGGAAAGATGTCCCGTTGCGTTGAAGTCGCTGAGGATAGCCTCTATCTCCTCCTTGAAAGCTGCATAGGACGGAGAATTATCCATGTAGATAACTGCATCCATAAGCTGGGGTGTGATCGCTGTAAGGTCAAAACGTACGCTCATTTATCAAGACAGTCCTTTCGGTTTAATTTTTTAAGATATATTTTACTCCTGAATCAGTTTACTCCATAGGTCTTGCGGTATTCCCTCATCTTTTCAAGGTACTCCTTGCCGTCAACAACGCCCTCCTCGATAGCTGCGATGATGTCGTTGATGTTAACGATGGAATATACTCTGATGCCGTAATCCTTATAAGCCTGCTGAACGGCGGAAAGCTCGGTATCAAGAGCCTTTTCCATTCTGTCAACGGTGATTATCATGCCTGTGATATCAACATCGGCAGCGTCCTTGAGCTTGGGATATACTTCCTTGAGAGCCTTGCCTGAGGTCATAACGTCCTCGATGATAACGACCTTTTCACCCTTTGCAGGCTGCTTGCCTACGAAAAGGCCGCCCTCGCCGTGATCCTTTACTTCCTTGCGGTCGAAGCAAAAGCTTACGTCCTTGTTATATTTCTCCGCCAGAGCGATGGCTGCACAGGAAGCAAGGGGGATACCCTTGTATGCGGGGCCGAAAAGGCACTCAACGTCGATATTATGCTCCATGATGCAGTCTGCATAGAAGCCGCCAAGCTTTGCCAGCTGTGCGCCTGTTTTATAGTTGCCCGTATTGATGAAATAGGGGGCCTTTCTGCCGCTCTTGAGGGTGAAATCACCGAAGGTCAGCACGCCGCAGTCTGCCATGAATTTGATAAAATCGTTTTTGTAGCTCATTTTTTTTACAACCTTTCAAACCTGAAACTGATACTCCACTGCTCTGCTTTCGGGGCAGAAATCCAGTGTAGTCATACATATGAAATAATTATATCATATTTTTCCGTCATTTTCAACAGTCAGGAGAAATATTGGCATAAAATATTTAAGCAATAAATTGTATATTTTGCGGCATTGTGATGCTTTACCCGCCAGGATATGTATAAGACCGTATATTTCCATGTACAGGAATTTATAAATAAAATCTATTGCCATTTTGGGAAAACAGTAGTATAATATATTGTGAGTTACTATTTTTATATGGAGGACTTTTTGAATATGAGAACGAAAGCCGAGATCTTTTTTGAAAATATGAAGGATAAAAAAATAGCGTTCATAGGCGTGGGTGTCAGCCACACCGACCTTATCAAGCTCTTTCTGAAAAAGGGGCTGAACGTTACCGTATGCGACAAGAAAACTGCGGAGCAGATGAAGGAATACGAGGAGCTTAAAGCCGCAGGTGCTGCCTTTTCTCTCGGAGAAAGCTACCTTGACGGCATGGCAGAGGGAAAATATGACGTTGTTTTCCGTACCCCCGGAATGTACTATAATAATGAAACACTTACTCAGGCAAGGCTTCACGGCACTGCCGTCACTTCCGAAATGGAGGTATTCTTCGACCTTTGTCCCTGCCCCATCTACGCAGTGACAGGCTCCGACGGAAAGACCACCACTACCACCATCATCGCCGAGCTGCTGGCAGCCGAGGGCGTTACCGTTCACAAGGGCGGAAACATCGGCCGTGCGCTGCTCCCTATCATCGAGGAGGTAAAGGATGACGATGCGGCTGTTGTGGAGCTTTCCAGCTTCCAGCTCATTTCCATGAGGAAGTCCCCCGATGTGGCGGCTATCACAAATATCCGCCCCAACCACCTGAACGTCCACAAGGATATGCAGGAATACATTGATTCAAAGGCAAATCTGCTGCTTCATCAGAATGCCTTTTCAAGAGCAGTGCTGAGCTACGACAACGAAACTGCCCGTGACCTTTCCCCTCTGGTGAGAGGTCAGCTTGCATATTTCAGCCGCTTTGAAAAGCCCGAAAACGGCGCATTCCTGGCTGATAACGGTATGCTCTGCTACAATGACTACGGCAAAGTCACCGAGATACTTGACATGAAGGATATCAAGATACCCGGTATGCACAACGTTGAAAATTACCTCACCGCCATTGCAGTCACATGGGGAAAAGTAAAGCCCGAGACCGTGAGAAAGATAGCAAAGGAATTCGGCGGCGTTGAGCACCGTATCGAATTTGTAAGGGAGCTGGACGGCGTAAAATACTACAACAACTCCATCGCATCAAGCCCCACAAGAGTTATCGCCTGCCTCAACACCTTCCCCCAGAAGCAGATAATGATAATGGGCGGCTCCGACAAGGGCATTTCCTTTGAGCCTATGGCAGACCTGGTATGCGAAAAGGTAAAGCTCCTTATCCTTATGGGTCAGACCAAGGAAAAGATAAAGGCAGCTGTGGAGGCATCTTCCAAGTTTGCTGACAGCGGCCTTGAAATAATCATCGTAAACGACATGGCGGAAGCTGTTAACACCGCAAGGGCAAAGGCAAAGGAGGGCGACATCGTTTCCCTTTCCCCTGCCTGCGCAAGCTTTGATATGTACAGAATGTTCGAGGACAGAGGAAACCACTTCAAGAGCCTTGTCAATGCGTTATAAGAAAGGAAAAGTAAGGAAAACTATGGATAAAAAGGAACTTACATCTCTTATAAAGCAGATAGCGGACTGCAGGGGCGTTTCGGGCAGTGAGGAGCCTGTGGCTCAGCTGTGCCGTGACATCATGAGCCGCTACACCTGCAATGCTGAGATAAAAAACGGCAACGTACTCGCCCACTTCGGCAGCCGCTCCCCCGAAAAGCCCCATGTGCTCATTGACGCTCACCTTGACAGGGTGGGTCTCATTGCCACATACATCACCGAGGAGGGCTTTGTAAAGGCAGACTGCCTCGGCGGTCTCGACAGAAGAATATTTCCTGCACAGAGGGTCATCATTCACGGAGAAGAGGACATCTGCGGAGTTATCTGCACCCTGCCCCCTCACCTGAAAAAAGACAGCTCCGTAATGGATAAGGATCAGATATATATTGACACCATGCTTTCCCCCGCAAGGGCACGAAAGCTCATTCACCCGGGCGACGGCATTTCATTTGACTCCCCCTGCCACGAGCTTATCCCGGACAGCGGCAGGATATGCGGAGCGGCTCTTGATGACCGCTGCGGAATTGCCTGCATAATTGCGGCTGTTGATGCTCTGGGCGGAAAGTATGATGAGCTGCCCTTTACCTTTACGGTAATGTTCTCCACTCAGGAGGAGCTGGGCGAAAGGGGTGCCTGCATAGGCGCATTTGAAGTTGATCCCGATATTTCCATTGCGGTAGATGTAAGCTTTGCCATGAGCATGGGCGAAAATCCCAGAAAGTGCGGAGAAATGGCAAAGGGCTGTATGATAGGCTATGCTCCCTCTCTTGACCGCAGGCTTTCAAAGTGGTTCACCGAATATGCCGAAAAGAACAATATCCCATTCCAGTATGAGGTGATGAACGGCACTACGGGAACCAATGCGGACAGATTTTCCGTAAACCGCTGCGGCTCAAGGGCAGTCACCCTGTCCATACCCCTCAGATATATGCACACCCCTGCCGAGGTAATCGACGCAGAGGACGTTATCCTTACCGCAAAGCTTATAACTGCATTTTTAAAGGAGGGCGCAATATGAACATCAACAAGGAACTGCTGCGCACTCTCTTAAAAGAGCTGTGCGAGATAAACGGCGCTTCGGGACGAGAAGATAATGTACGTGAATATATCCTCGATAAAATAAGAGACAAGTGCAGCTGCACCATACTCCCCTCGGGCTGCATAGTGGCAGAATACAAGGGCAGAAAAACGCCCGAAAAGAAGCTTATGATATCCGCCCACATGGACGAGGTGGGGCTTATCATCACAGGGATAAACTCCGACGGAACGCTGGCTTTCAACTGTGTGGGCGGCGTTGAGGCGGACGCTGTTATCGGCAGGCAGGTAATGACCGAAAACGGCATTTACGGCTCTGTGGGCTCCAAGGCTGTTCACAACATGACCGAGGACGAGAGAAAAGCTCCCCCTAAATTCGACGGGCTTTACATCGACATCGGCGCAAAGGACAAGGCGGAAGCCGAGAAATTTATCCGCCCAGGCGATTATGCTTATTACACCTGCGGATATGCCCTTTCGCAGGACGGCTATGTGCGCTCCAAGGCAATAGACGACCGTGCAGGCTGTGCGGTAATGATTGCAATGATACTGGAGGATATTCCCGAGTACGACTGCACATTTACCTTTGTGACCCAGGAAGAGATAGGTCTCAGAGGCGCAAGGACGGCAGCATTTTATGCCGCTCCCGATTTTGCCATAGTGCTCGAAGCTACCACAGCGGCGGATATTCCCCTTTCCGAGGGCGACAAGCGCTGCTGCCTGCTGGGAAAAGGCCCCGTGGTATCCTATATGGACCGCTCCACCGTTTATGACAGGAAGCTTTTTGACCTGTCGCAGGAAATCGCAAAGGACAACAGCATCGGCTGGCAGACAAAAACACTCATCGCAGGCGGAAACGACAGCGGCGCAATTCACATCAGCCGCAGCGGCGTGAGAACGATAGCAATATCCGTTCCCTGCCGATATCTGCACACCCCCTGCTGCGTTATAGACGAAAACGACTACTTCGATACATTTGCCCTTGCCTGCGCAATGGCGGATAAGATACTTGACTCCGAGATCTGAAAGGTAAGGGACATTCAATGATATTGCGGGCATACGAGCGCTCCGAACTGAGACTGACTGACGACTATTACTGCGGTAAAATTGAGGCCGCGGTAAATGCCTACGGAATGAGCTACGATTTTTGCAGGCTATATTCCGTAAACGAGGGGCTTACATGGGGAAATATCCTGCTGTATAACTCCGCCGCAGTGCTGGGCGGCAGCCTGATAAATGAAGACGAGCTGGCGGATTTTATCCGCATAAACGCTCCCCAGACGGTGGAATGCCCCAGATATACGGGAAATCATCTGGCCATAGAGGGATATGAGCAGAAAAAGCGCCTGCTTTTCAGAATGGTGCCCGACAAGGATTTTGACGAAAAGGAATTTGTAAAGGGCGTTGACAAGCCCGTATCTCTCCAGCAGATGTTCATTATCCTGAACAGCAGCTTTCAGGGGCTGCAATACGACCTGTGGTATGCGGATATGTCCCACAGGATAAGGCACGAGGTGTCAAGGGCGTTCACGTACAAGTCCGCTTCCTGCGCAAATATTGAGTTCTGCCTCAACGGAAAGGCATATATCTCAAGCGTGGCAACACTTCCCGCCGCAAGAGGACATGGCGGAGCGTCGGGGCTTTTAAAGCACATTGCCGCCATGCTGTCCCGCTACAAAATTGAAGGCTATCTGTGGTGCTATGAGGAGCTGGCAGATTTTTACACAAAGCTGGGCTTCAAGCTCACAGATGATGATATCATACTTATAAAAAAAGATAACACATGAAAGGAAAATTCTGATGGCTGAAATATTTGACCCCAAGCCCGTTGTTCAGAAGGGCTTTGAAATTGAAGAAAGAATACTTAAAGCGGCTGCAAAGGCAGAGGAATCCTGCGAGGCTGCATTCAAGGAGATCGACCGCACAGCACGATACAACGGCGAAAAGGTACTGAAAGCTTTTATCGACAACAAGGTAAGCGATGTCTGCATGAAGGGCAGCTCGGGCTACGGCTACGGCGACGTGGGCAGAGACACCCTTGACGCTGTTTTTGCTCAGGCAGTGGGCGCTGAGGACGCTCTTGTGCGCCACAGCATAGTTTCGGGCACACATGCTCTCACCATTGCGCTGTTCGGACTGCTTAGAAAGGGCGACAGAATGGTATCCCTTACAGGCAGACCCTACGATACTCTTGAAGAGGTCATCGGTCTGAGAGGTTCGGGCAACGGCTCTCTGGCTGACTACGGCGTGGAATATGAGCAGGTTGACCTTACCCCCGAGGGCAAGCCCAACGTTGCGGAGATATTCCAGAAGGTAAAGGGCGCAAAGCTTGCTTATATCCAGCGTTCAAGAGGCTACAGCCTCCGTCCCTCCCTTACCGTAAGCGACATTGCCGAGATAGTAAAGGCTGCAAAGGGCGCAAACCCAGATATCATCGTAATGGTAGATAACTGCTACGGTGAATTTACCGAAAAGACCGAGCCTGTTTCCGCAGGTGCCGATATCATCGTCGGCTCACTTATCAAGAACCCGGGCGGCGGGATCGCCGAAACAGGCGGATATATCGCAGGAACAAAGAAGCTGGTGGAGCAGTGCTCCTACAGGCTCACCTGCCCAGGCGTGGGAAGAGAAGCAGGCTGCTCTCTTGACCAGAACAAGCGTATGTATCAGGGACTTTTCTTTGCTCCCGAGGTAGTGGCAAACGCTCTCAAAACAGCTACATTCACCGCTGCGATAATGACACAGCTGGGCTTTGAGTGCTTCCCCAAGCCCAATGAGCCAAGAGGAGATATCATCACAGCAGTGCTTATGAAAAATCCCGAAAATCTCATCGCATTCTGTCAGGGCGTTCAGAAAGGCTCCCCTGTTGACAGCTTTGTTGCTCCCGAGCCTTGGGATATGCCCGGCTACGACAGCCAGGTGATCATGGCGGCAGGCGCATTCAACAACGGCGCTTCCATCGAGCTTTCCGCCGATGCTCCTCTCCGTGAGCCCTATGCGGCTTATGTTCAGGGCGGACTTACCTACGCAACAGGCAGAATGGGCATTCTCTGCGCACTTCAGGAAATGTTCGAGAAAAGATGCCTTAAACTTTTCTGATAATAAAAAGGACTGATAATATGAAGCTCTTCCGACTGGCAGCCGCTGTAATGTCTGCGGCAATGCTCTTTACCTCCTGTGGGGCTGATACGACTGAGCCAAAGGACTACAGCTCCCGCAGCTCTGCCGATATAGTCAGCAATATGAAGATAGGCTGGAACCTGGGCAACACCCTTGACGTGTGCGCCGCCGACAGAGACGGTGACGGCATCATCAACGATGTTCCCGAAAACGGCATCGTTGACGAGACGCTGTGGGGCAATCCCATGACCGACAGCTCACTTTTTGAGGCACTGAAAGCTGACGGAATAAACGCCGTGAGAATACCTATTACCTGGCGTGACCATCTGGGCGACGCTCCCGACTACAAAGTAGATGAGGACTGGATGAACCGTGTCAAGGAAGTTGTGAACTACGCCTACGACCTTGATATGTACGTTATCATAAACATTCACCACGACGGCGGAGACGACAGCAAGTTCGGCGCATGGGTACGCAGCGCATCGGAGGATTATGACAAATTCAGCGAAAAATATAATGCTCTCTGGAAGCAGATATGCGCAGAGTTTTCCGAGTATGACGACCGCCTTATTATGGAGAGCGCCAACGAGATAGGCTTTGACGACCTCCCTCAGGACGACGCATATGCGCTTCTGAACAAGATAAATCAGCAGTTTGTCGATCTGGTAAGAGCAAGCGGAGGCTACAACGCAACCCGTCCCCTGCTTATTGCAGGCTACTGGACGGATATCGCAAAGACCTGCGACAGCCGCTATCAGATGCCCGCAGACCCTGCAAATAATCTTATTCTTTCCGTTCATTACTACACTCCCTGGGAGTTCTGCATCATCAACAAAAAGATGACATGGGGCAGCGAGGCTGATGTTAAGGAGCTTGAAAGGAACATGAACAAGCTGAAAGAAAACTTCGTTGACAAGGGCGTTCCCGTTATCATCGGAGAGTACGGCTTCAATAATGGAGTTCAGCCCGAGAGCAAGGTGAAATTCGCCTCTGCAGTCTCAAAGACCTGCTATGATATGGGAATACGCACATTCCTGTGGGATAACGGCGAGGTATATGACCGCACAAACCACGTATGGCGTGTGGAAGGTCTTATAGAAGCTCTCAGAGAAAGCGTGGGCTTATGATAACGAAAACGATCCCCCTTACACCGCCATACGAAAAGGCAGGACTAAACAGTGAAGGTCTTTCCCCCACCCTCACCTGCATTATCCACGACAGCCAGCCCGAAAGGAAATATCCCGCTCTTATAGCTATCCCCGGCGGAAGCTATGAGCACTGCTCCAAGCGAGAGGGAGAGCCATGCGCCGCAAGGTGGTATTCCTACGGCTACAACGGCTTTGTGCCGGACTACAGCTGCGTGAACAAGCCGTTCCCCACGGCTTTGCTGGAGCTGTGCGCTGCGGTGGAATATATAAAAAGCCATGCAGATGAGCTTTGCTGTGACGGCAGAGTTATCCTCTGTGGATTTTCTGCGGGAGGTCATCTGGCGGCAAGTCTGGGAGTGCATTTCGGAAAATATCAGGAGCTTTTTAAAGAAAATATCCGCCCTGACGGCATGGTGCTGTGCTACCCTGTGATAACAGCGGGAAAATACACTCACCCGTTATCAGCGCAGAATATTGCTCCCACGGAAGAGCTTAGGAAGCTCGCTTCGCTGGAAGATCACGTTTCGGCTGACGTTTGCCCCACATTCATCTGGCACTGTGCGGACGACAACATCGTCCCTGTGGAAAACAGCCTGATGTTTGCATCGGCGCTGTCGGGAAGCAATGTTCCCTTTGAACTGCATATTTTCCCCAAGGGCGGTCACGGAATAGCCATGTGCGACATAACCACCATAAAGGACGGAAACGAAAGATATCTTAATCCCACTGCGGCACAGTGGTTCGCCCTTGCCCTGGACTGGGCAGAAAGGATACTGAAATGAATATCGAGATGAGAAGAATAACCTCGGAGAAAGTTCACGAGGCAGTTATGATATGGAACAAGGTAGTTGAGGACGGCGTGGCATTCCCCCAGACAGAGCCTCTTGATGACGACACGGGAGCGGAGTTCTTTGCCTCTCAGGACTACACAGCCGTTGCCTTTGACACCGATACAGCCGAGGTAGTGGGAATGTACATTCTTCACCCCAACAACGTGGGCAGATGCGGTCATATCTGCAACGCAAGCTATGCAGTGCGCTCCGATATGAGAGGAAAGCACATAGGCGAGCTGCTTGTCACAGACTGCCTTAAAAAGGCAAAGGAGCTTGGCTACAAGATACTCCAGTTCAATGCGGTAGTTGCCACAAACACCTCTGCCCTGGAGCTTTACAAGAAGCTGGGCTTTGTTCAGCTGGGCGTTATCCCGGGCGGATTTTTAATGAAGGACGGTCACTACGAGGATATCATCGTTCATTATCATACCCTGTAAAAGGCTGTCGGACAAGGGCGCTTTTACGGTATATATGCGTTTTGTTAAAAAGAAATTTGCTTGACAAAACAGGATAGATACGGTATAATAAAAATAATTATTGTGTTCGGATATTATGCGGATATTCCCGTGAGGTATTATCGGAATTTCCGTGATTGATTATTGATTGTTGAATTGCCGCTGTTTTTTGTGATGTTTTGCGGTGCGCTGAAATTATGTCTCCGCCGTTTTTGCTGTTGTTATTTAATGGTGCGGGGAATGATAGTTTTTGTTTGGTTTGCGGAAGAGGGATCGTTATGCTTCCGTATGATGTTTTATGCGCCGATAAATGCGGACAGGCTGTCGGATCGTTTTAACCATGTGATCTCCGAACATAATAACAAATAACAGGCAGAGTTTTTTATGTGCGTTTATCGGAAACCTGCCATATGTATTGGAAACCTGCTATAAATATGCAGTCAGATGAATTGATTTGAAATGAGGTATTTAAAATTGTCAGAAAACCAGAATAAGGGAAACGATATCGCCGTTAACGAGTACGGCGAAAGAATTGCTCCGAAGCCTGAAAAATCGGAAAACACAGCAAGAAACAATGCTTCGGCAAATAACAGATCCTACAGCAGATATCAGAAGCCTTTCCGCCGCCCCGCTCTCCCTCCCAAGGGAGTTTCCGCCGCAGCTTTCGGCAGGCAGCAGGCTGAAAATGCAAGCAATAATAACAATAATGTAAATGCGGAAGCACCCGAAAAGCCCCATCAGGAATATCAGCAGCAGAACGGCTACAGATCTTACCGCAATAAGCCTTACAACAAGAACTATAACAAGAATTATAAGGCTCCCCGCCAGCAGAATGACGCTGCGGTAACTGAGATACCCGCTCAGCCCTTTACCTTTGAAAAGACCGCTTTTGAAAAGAGCTATGAGCAGAGCAAGCCCTACGGCAGAAAGAATCAGGAGATAAAGAACTACAATCAGGAGAGAAGATATCAGCCCAGAAACAATTACAGGGACGATCAGCAGGCTGCTCCCGAGGAAAAGTATCAGCACGTTGTTTATCACTCCAACCACAGGGCTGTAAAGCGCACACCCCTTAGAATAATCCCCCTGGGCGGACTTAACGAGATAGGCAAGAACATGACCGTTTTCGAGTGCGGAAACGATATGTTCATCGTTGACTGCGGTCTTGCTTTCCCAGACAGCGATATGCCGGGCGTTGACCTTGTTATCCCCGATTTCACCTATGTTGAGCAGAACATCGACAAGGTAAGAGGCATCGTTATCACCCACGGTCATGAGGACCACATCGGCGGACTTGCATATCTGCTGAAAAAGGTGAATATCCCCGTTTATGCCACCCGTCTTACCATCGGTCTTATCGAGGGCAAGCTCAAGGAGCATAATCTTCTGAGCCAGACAAAGCTGAACGTTGTAACTCCCAGACAGACCGTTAAAATGGGCTGCATGGCAGTTGAATTTATCCACGTAAACCACTCTATCCCCGACGCTGTGGGTCTTGCAATCCACACTCCTGCGGGAATAGTTATCCACACAGGAGACTTCAAGGTGGATTTCACACCCATTGAGGGCGGAATTATCGACCTTGCACGCTTCGGCGAGCTGGGCAACAGGGGCGTTCTTGCACTCATGTCCGACTCCACAAATGCCGAGAAGCCCGGTCACACCGCTTCCGAGCGCAAGGTAGGCAGCTCCTTTGAAAACCTCTTTGCAAAGGCTGAGGGCAAGCGTATCATCATTGCGACATTTGCTTCAAATATCCACAGAATACAGCAGATAATCAACAACGCTGTCCGCACGGACAGAAAGGTCGCTGTTTTCGGAAGAAGTATGCTCAACGTTATCTCCACAGCTATGGAGCTGGGATATCTGAGCGTGCCCGAGGGCGTTATCATTGATCTGGAGGCTATGAACAAGTATCCTCCCGAGAAGATAGTTCTTATCACCACAGGCAGCCAGGGCGAGCCTATGTCTGCACTTACCAGAATGGCGATGAACGAGCACAGAAGCGTCACCATCACACCCATGGACTATATCATCATCAGCGCAACTCCTATCCCCGGCAACGAGAAGTACGTTACAAGAGTTGTGAACGAGCTGCTCAAGGCAGGGGCTGAGGTAATTTACGAATCTATGTATGATGTTCACGTTTCGGGTCATGCGTGCCAGGAAGAGCTGAAGCTTATAATGGCTCTCACCCGCCCCAGATTTTTCATTCCCGTTCACGGCGAGTACAAGCACCTGAAAAAGAGCGCAGGCCTTGCAAATTCCATCGGTATCCCCGAGAGCAATATCATCATCGGCTCCATAGGCGATGTTATCGAAACTGACGGCACCGACCTGAGAATAACAGGCAAGGTAACGGCAGGCAGAGTTCTGGTTGACGGTCTGGGCGTTGGCGATGTTGGTTCTATCGTGCTCCGTGACAGAAAGCATCTTGCTGAGGACGGCCTTATCGTTGTAGTTGCCACTATTGAGAGCGAGAGCGGCACTATCCTTGCAGGACCCGACATTCTTTCAAGAGGTTTTGTATATGTCCGTGAGAGCGAGGAAATGATGGAAGCCGCAAGGGATATCCTTAGAAAAACTCTGGAAAGCTGCCTTGCAGGCGGAGTAAGGGACTGGAACGGCATCAAGTCCAGCCTGAGAGACTCCCTCAGCGACTATATTTATATGAAAACAAAGCGCAATCCCATGATCCTCCCCATTATCGAGGAAATATGAAATCGAAAGCAGGTGATATTCAATGACAGGCAGAGGCTGGCGGCTTTTTAAGCTGGTTTCAATGCTCCTCGTGGCGGCGGCTGTTTCATGCGCCTTTTCACTGGCAGGCACGGACGAGGTGAAGTTCTGGTCCATGCTGGCGGTGGTATGCCTGATAAGCCTTGCGTACATCGCACTGTTTATCCGCTGTGAGCAGAACCTCCACAGCTTCGTTTCGGAAATGGAATCGCAACTGAACCTTACCGAAAGGGACTCACTGTACAAATTCCCCGCTCCCGCACTTATCGTTGACAGCGACGGGATAATCATATGGTTCAACAAGGCGTTCACCGAGCAGATACACGCTTCTGATGCTTACGGAGTCCACCTGAGCCAGATCATTGATATCGACCTTTCAACAACATTTTCAAAAATAGACACTGTAGTGGAATATAACGCAGGCCACTACAGGATAAGAGCTGTCACAACCGAGAAAAAGGACGAGAGCAACACTCCCGTCTCCGAGCTTACCCTCCTTTATTTCCAGGACGTAAGCGAGCTTATCGACGTGAAGAACGAGTATGCACGCAGCCGAAACTGGGTGGCAATGCTGCTCATCGACAGCTACGACGAGCTTTTTGCCAAGGTAAAGGACTCTGACAAGGCTCACATCACCATGCAGATAGACAAGCTGGCGGAATCTTTCATTGAAGAGCACAACGGTCTTATGAAAAAGATATCCTCCGACCGCTATTTTGCCATAATCAGCGAAAATGAACTGATAAAGCTTGAAGAGGAAAAGTTCAAGTCAATTCTCGATAAGGTGCATCAGATACTTGTTGCCGAGCATACTCCAGTTACCCTTTCCATCGGTATCGGCAGAGGCGGCAGCAACCTGAGGGAAAGCGAGGAAATGGCACGTCAGGCGCTGGATATGACCCAGGGCAGAGGCGGCGACCAGGTAGCTGTAAAGGACGAAAAGGACTTCACCTTCTTCGGCGGCAACTCCTCGGGAATCGAAAAGAGCACAAAGGTAAAGACACGTATATTCAGCTCGGGTCTTATAAGCCTTATCCGTGCGGCTGACAGGACTATCCTTATGGGCCACGCATGGGGCGACCTTGACGCAATAGGCGCAGCTGCGGGTCTGTGCGGCGCAATAAGAGCCATAGGCGCAGATGCCTATGTGTTCTCAGACACCGACCACACCCTTGCAATGCCCATAATCGACCGCCTGAGAGAAAACCTTGAAGACGGCTCCGACCTTATCATAAACGAGGAAACCGCCCTTGAAATGATGACAGAGAACACTCTGCTCATCATCTGCGACACAAACAACAAGGACCTGCTGGACAGCAGGCAGATATACGAAAAAGCAAAGAACATTGTATTCATCGACCACCACAGGCAGGTCGTTAACTGCATAGACAATGCAGTTCTCAGCCTCCACGAGCCATACGCATCTTCCGCCAGCGAAATGGTGGCGGAGGTCATTCAGTATTTCGGCTACGAGCAGCTTTCCAGCTATTACGCCGACGCAATGCTTGCGGGCATAATGCTGGATACCAAGGATTTCGTTATGAAAACAGGCGTGCGCACCTTTGAGGCTGCGGCTTACCTGAAAAAGCTCGGTGCGGACACCGTTGCGGTAAAGAGGCTTTTTGCCATCTCCATCGAAACGGGCATAAAGCGCTCTCAGCTTGTCGAAACAGCAGAGATATACAACCGCTGCGCCATTGCTGCCAGCGAGGATTCCTCCGACGGCATACGCATTGCCACTTCTCAGGCAGCCGATGAGCTGCTGGGCATTCAGGGCGTTGACGCAAGCTTTGTCATCTATGCGGCAGGCACAGGCGCAAACATCTCCGCACGCTCCTTCGGCATAATGAACGTTCAGATAATCATGGAGCATCTGGGCGGCGGCGGTCATCAGACCATGGCGGCGGCTCAGCTGAAGGATATCTCGGTATCCGACGCCAAGAAGCAGCTTATGGCAGCCATCGACGAATACATCAGAAGCATAAGCTGACAGGAGCAGATATGGGATTAAAACAAGTTATCTATGCAGCAATAGGAATGTTCAGGATACTTACAAAAAAGGTGGCTCCCACCGTTTATATGGAAGAGATCGAGGATCATTTCTCCGAACTTTTCGATATAAAGGAAGAGGATCACCGTGTGATACATGAGCTTATGTCCGAAAAGGTGCATATCGACCTGCACATCATAGCTCCCGATGAAAACAGACCCTTTTACGTGGTATTCACCACAGGAATGAGCGACCTGCCCATGACCATGGGCGAGGACGTTCCATGGGATCTGCGCAAGACCCACGAAAGGGCAGAGCTTTTCTGCCTGCTCCCTCCCGACTGGAAAACGGAGTTTTCAAAGGGCAGTCAAAAGGACTATGACCGCTTCTGGTGGATATTTGCCGCAATAAAGCAGGCGGCACGCTATCCACACCTTTCAGGCACATGGATAGGAAGCAATCACACTCTCCAGTATTCCGAGGATAACACCCCATTCCACGAAAGCACAAAGCTGTGCTCCGCTATCTTCCTCCACCTTGACGAGAAGGACTTCGGCGGAAAGTACGGCGACCGCATGAACTACATGCGAACCAAAGACGGCAGCTACATAAATCTGCTGTGCTTCATTCCTCTGTATGCGGAGGAAATAGATTTCAAGCTTGATAACGGCTCGGACGAGCTGTTTATGAGAATGTTCGGCAGCACGGTAACGGATATGCTCCAGCTGGTGCTGGATCCCCAAAGAAAAAATTACTGCACTGCCGAAACAGCATAAATTTGCAGAAAGCTATAAGAAAGGATAGATAATCATGAAAGTAATTTTTGTACAGGACGTTAAAGGCTCAGGCAAAAAGGGCGAAGTAAAGGAAGTTTCCGACGGCTACGCAAGAAATTTCCTTATCGGCAAAGGTCTTGCAGTTGAAGCTACCGCAAAGAACCTCTCCGACCTTAACGGAAAGAAATCCTCCGAGCAGCACAAGGCTGACGTTGCAAAGCAGGAAGCTATCGACAACGCCGCTAAGATAAAGGGCAAGAGCGTTACCATCAAGGGCAAGGCAGGCGCAGGCGGAAAGCTCTTCGGAGCAGTTACCGCAGGCCACGTTGCCGACGCTATCGCTGAGCAGCTGGGCGTTAAGGTAGAAAAGAAAAAGGTAACACTCAATATGGAAATAAAGGCATTCGGCGGCTACACCGCAGAGATAAAGCTTTACCCCGGCATTTCCGAAAAGATCACGGTAAGTGTTGTCGAGGCATAATTTCCGATATCCGTTGACGTCGGTGCTCCCGACGTCAATTCTGCGTATAATAAGAGTAAAGGAGAGCGTTTATGGAATTTGATGATATTTCCGCCAGAGAAATGCCCCACAGCATAGAAGCCGAACAGACCGTTCTGGGCGCTGTTTTGCTGGACTCGGAGCTGCTGGGCACGGTTATGAACTACGTAAAGCCCGAAAGCTTTTACGTTTCAAAGCACCGTGAGCTTTTTTCCATAATCCTCCGACAGTTCACTCTGGGAGTAAACTCGGACATTATCACCGTTCTGAACGAAGCCGTTCAGGAGGGCATTTTCGAGGACTCCGCATCGGGAAAGGAATATCTTGGCGCAATAACCGAGAGCATTCCCTCCCTTGCAAACATCGAAAGCTACTGCAAGATAGTCGAGGAAAAATATTACCTGCGCTCCCTTGCTGAAGCTGCAAAAAAGATAATCTCCAACTGCACCGAAAGCGCCGAGCCTGCTTCCGTCATACTTGATTCCGCCGAGCAGATGATATATGACATCAGGCAGGGCAAGGAGGTCGATGGCCTTACAAAGGTAGATGAAGTTCTGCTTGAGACCTATGACCACTTGAACCGAATATCTGGCGCTGACAAGGAAAAATATCAGGGTGCAAAATCAGGCTATGCCGACCTGGACAGCGTTATAAGCGGTCTCAACAAATCCGACCTGCTTATCCTTGCTGCCCGTCCCGGTATGGGAAAAACTTCATTTGCGCTGAACATTGCCTCCAACGTGTGCCGCAGAAGCACCGACAAAGAGGTCGTGGTGTTCTCGCTGGAAATGTCAAAGGAGCAGCTTGTAACACGTATGCTCTCCGCCGAGAGCCTTGTTACCAGCGACCACCTTATCAAGGGCAACATCGACGAAAAGGACTGGGAAAAGCTTGCTCAGGGCGCTGACCGCATGGCTGGCATGAACCTGTACCTTGACGATACGGCGGGCATCACCGTAGTTCAGATGAAAGCAAAGCTCAGACGTCTTAAAAACGTGGGGCTTGTTATCATCGACTACTTACAGCTCATGAACTCCAGCAAGCGCATCGATAACCGTGTAAACGAAATTTCCGATATCACCCGTCAGCTCAAGCTTATGGCAAAGGAGCTGAACGTTCCCGTTATCACCCTTTCACAGCTTTCACGTTCCGTTGAGTCACGTCCCGACAAGCGGCCTCTGCTCTCCGACCTGAGAGAATCAGGCTCTATCGAGCAGGATGCGGATATCGTAATGTTCCTCTACCGTGACGGCTACTACAACAAGGACAAGGTGGAGGACGTTAACCTTGCGGAATGTATCGTTGCCAAGAACCGTCACGGCGAAACAGGCACTGTAAACCTCAGGTGGAACGGTCAATATACCCTGTTCCTCAGCGAGGACAGACGGCCTGCTCCCGCAGAATAAGAGGTCGGCATGAACGTTTCGGACAAGGTGCGTGAGACAATAACACGCCGCTGTATGATACAAAAGGGCGACACTGTTACCGCAGGGCTTTCGGGCGGTGCGGACAGCGTTTGCCTTGTAACAGTCCTGCATGGGCTTTCCCATGAAATGGGCTTTACGCTGATGGCAGTTCACGTAAATCACTGCCTGAGAGGCGAGGAAAGTGACCGTGACCAGCATTTCTGCGAGGAGCTGTGCAAAAGGCTTGATATCCCCCTTGAAGTCTGCCGAGTAGATGTGACGGGCTTTGCCAAGGAAAGCGGAAGATCCACCGAGGAGGCCGCACGTATCCTGCGTTACGGCGCATTTGACAAGGTTTCCTGCGGGGGAAAGACAGCCACCGCTCACAATAAAAATGACAACGCCGAAACGGTGCTTTTCAACATCGTAAGAGGCTCGGGGCTTAAAGGTCTCGGGGGCATACCATATGTGAGAGGGAACATTATCCGTCCCCTGCTGGACGTTTCCAGGAGCGAGATAGAGGAATACCTCTCCCAAATGGGTCAGGGCTTTGTCACCGACAGCACCAATCTCACCGAAGATTACTCACGAAACAAGCTGCGCAGGCGTATCATACCCCAGCTTGAAGAGATAAATGCAGATGTCACCGACGCACTTTGCAGGCTTTCACTATCGGCAGAGGAGGACGAGTCATTTCTCTCTCAGCTGACAGACGATATCGACCCACAGCGCCTTTGTGAATATGCACCGTCTCTGCGGAAAAGGTATATACGCAGGCTGCTGAGCGAAAACAATATCCCCATAAGCCGTGACAGGATAGAGGAAATAGACGCAGCTGTCAAATCAGGCAGAAAAACACGCTTTGACCTCAGCCGTGATATTTTCGCCGTAACTGACGGAAAAAGCGTTGTTATAAGGAAAATGAGCAGAACGGAAAACTTCCGCACAAATGTTGTTTTCAGCAGTGATAAAGAGATAATTGTCCCCGAATATGATAAAAAGGTGATAATTGAACGACCTTCAAATGATATTTTTCAAAAGCAGGGCATTGTTAAAGGAAAATTAACAAACGGACTTGTAAATTATGATAAAATACAAGGTGTTGTTATTCTACGGAATAAGCAGGACGGCGACAGCATAAGGTTTGCCCGCCGTGATCATACCACAAAGCTGAAAAAGCTGTACAACTCCCTTAAACTGACCGATGAGGAAAGGCAGTCCGCCCTTGTTATGGAGGACGATGAGGGAATATTCTGGAGCGAATACGGCGGCGCAAGCGACCGTGTTTCCCCCGATAAAAATGAAACTTCGGAAAATTTATATATTATTTCAGTAAGGCGGAAGATAAATGATAACTAAGGAAAATGCACCCGTTGCCGAGGATTACGGCTACGGCTCCATCAAGAGAGTTCTTATCACCGAGGAAGAGATCGCACAGGCTGTAAAGAAAACAGGTCAGCTCATTTCCGAGGAATATGCGGGCAAGCCCCTGCTTATCATCGGCATTCTCAAGGGCTGCTATGTTTTTATTGCGGACTTCTGCAGAGCTATCAAGATTCCCTGCGAGATCGCATTCATGGCTGCTGAAAGCTATGGTCAAAGCTCCGTTTCCTCAGGCGATGTAAAGATAACACTGGACCTGAAATGCGATATCTCCAAATATCACGTAATAATTGCTGAGGATATCGTTGACACAGGCAACACCCTCTCCAAAATATGCAAAATACTGAAGGAGAGAAATCCCCTTTCGCTGAAGGTTTACACCCTTCTCAACAAGCCCGACCGCAGAACAGTGGATTTTACGCCGGATTATTCCATTTTCACTATCCCCGACCTTTTTGTTGTGGGATACGGTCTCGACTACGGCGAGCAGATGCGCAACCTGCCTTACATTGCTGAGGCTGAGCTGTAAGCGCACATCAGGCACGACAGAATATTTTTAACGGACGGTATCGGAAGTGACTGCAATCCGATATCGGGAAAAGGAAGGTTTTAGTCACATGAAAAAAGGCAGCGGTTTATTTATCTACATCATAATTGCCATTGTGCTGATGTTTTCAATGGTATATTTCCTTAGGCAGTCCTCTCACCCCCAGGCTGAGTACACCTATTCCGAGATAATGTCCTACTTCGACAACTATCAGGTATCGCAGTACACATTTGATCTTGGCACAGGCGATCTGGAAATGACTGTTGACGATAACGGCACAAGCAAGCAGATCAGCTACACCGTTCCCAACGTTAATCTCTTCGTTGACGAGATCCAGTACAGCCAGAGCGGCGAGGACAACTACCGTCAGGCTTACAACAAGCTCCACCCCGATGCTCCCCTGAACCAGGAATACTACAAGATACAGGATACCTCATGGCTCTACAATCTTCTCCCCTCACTGATAATGCTTATCCTCATGTTCGTGCTCTTCTTCTTTATGATGAGGCAGGCAGGCGGCGGAGCTAAGATCAACAGCTTCGGCAAGGCAAATATCAAGAACCAGTCCAAGAAGAAAAACACATTTAAGGACGTTGCAGGCGCAGATGAAGAAAAGCAGGAGCTTGCGGAGATCGTTGATTTCCTCAAGAACCCCAAGAAATATAACGACATCGGCGCAAGAATCCCCAAGGGCGTTCTGCTCATGGGCCCTCCGGGTACAGGTAAAACACTGCTTGCAAAGGCAGTCGCAGGTGAAGCAGGCGTTCCCTTCTTCTCCATCTCAGGTTCAGACTTCGTTGAGATGTTTGTCGGCGTCGGTGCTTCCAGAGTAAGAGACCTTTTTGAAACAGCAAAGAAAAACGCTCCCTCTATCATCTTCATCGACGAGATCGACGCAGTAGGCCGCCAGAGAGGCGCAGGACTGGGCGGCGGTCACGATGAGCGTGAGCAGACCCTTAACCAGCTCCTTGTTGAAATGGACGGCTTTGAGGGCAACGAGGGCGTTATCGTAATTGCGGCAACAAACCGCCGTGATATCCTTGACCCCGCACTTCTCCGTCCCGGACGTTTCGACAGAGAGGTAATGGTAGGCTATCCCGATGTTAAGGGAAGAGAGGAGATACTCAAGGTACACGCAAAGAACAAGCCCCTTGCTCCCGACGTTGACCTTAACGTTATCGCAAAGACAACTCAGCAGTTCACAGGTGCTGACCTGGAAAACCTGCTTAACGAGGCTGCCCTCCTTGCCGCAAGAAACGACCGCAAGGCAATCACCGAGGCAGATATCGAGGAAGCTACCGTCAAGGTCGTTTCAGGCCCCGAAAAGAGATCTCACATCGTTACCGACCGTGACAGACGCATCACCGCTTATCACGAGGCAGGCCATGCAGTTGCTGCATATAACCTCCCCCTCGCAGATAAGGTGCACATGGTAACAATTATCCCCAGAGGCGATGCAGGCGGCTTTACAATGGCTCGTCCCACAACAGACGACCAGTTCAAGACCAAAAATCAGCTCATCCAGCAGATCGTATGGGCAATGGGCGGCCGTGTTGCCGAGTCGATCGTATTTGACGACATCACATGGGGCGCATCGGGCGATATCCAGTCCGCAACAAGAATCGCAAAGACAATGATAACCAGATGCGGCTTCTCAGAAAAGCTTGGACCTATCCAGTACGGCAGCAGCGACGAGGTATTCCTCGGCAGAGACTTCGGTCACACTCAGGATTACAGCGAAAGCACTGCAGCTCTCATTGATGACGAGGTAAAGAACATCGTGGAAAGTGCATATGCAGACTGCGAAAAGATACTCAAGGAACACCGTCACCAGCTTGACGAGCTTGCAGATTACCTGCTTGAATACGAAAAGATCGACGGTGAAAGCTTTGATAAGCTTATGAAAGACCAGCTCGACTGGCGCAAGGATATCAAGAAGGCTGAACCTGCAGCAGAGCCTGTAAAGGAAACTGAAACAGAAGCTCCCGCAGAGACAGATTCCCCCGCAGAAGCTGACGAAAACAAAACAGAAGAATAAATATCAAATGAGCTGTTGCACAAGATGCAGCAGCTCATTTTTTATGTCCGCAAAGAGAAAAGTACACACAAATAAGGCACAGGTACGGACAAATAAAAGGGCTTTTGCGGTGTTAAGCTGCAAAAGCCCTTTTATTTATGCGTTATAAAATATCAGCCTATCTTTTCAAAATCCACAGCACCGTGCTTGCATATCGGACAAACAAAATCAGCAGGAAGCTCTTCTCCCTCATAGATGTATCCGCATATCTTGCAAACCCAGCCCTTTTTCTTTTCAGCCTGAGCAGGCTTAGGCTTTACATTGCTGTGATAATACTCGTATGTCATTGAGGGATTGCCTGAAAGCACTGCTCCGTCTGTCATTTCAGCAATGAACATGGTGTGAGTGCCAAGGTCAATCTCACGAACCACCTTGCCCGACATAAAGGCGTTTGTACCGCTCTTTACATAAAGCAGACCGTTATCGCTGTAGTGCGGGGCAAATTTGTAGGAATCGGAAGTGCCGAACTTCTGCACCTCTCTGCCGCTCTGGAAGCCGAAATGCCTGAACAATCCGAAATCGGCAGTCTTATCAATGACAGAAACGTTGAACTTGCCTGTGTTCTTTATCATATCGTGGGTAAGATTTGCCTTGTTCACAGTGACGGCTATCTGCATGGGGCTGCTTGTAAGCTGGATAAGAGTGTTTATGATGCAGCCGTTATCCTTGTCTCCCTCCGAAGCCGTCAGCACATACAGTCCGTATGATATCTTGTAAACAGATTTAGCGTCCATATTAGCCTCCTTATTTTTTCACGATAATGCACACCGCATGGGCGGAAATGCCCTCACCCGAGCCTGTGAAGCCCAGCTTTTCCTCTGTGGTGGCTTTGACACTTACGTTGTCAATGTCCGTTCCGCAGGCGTTGGCAATGTTTCTGCGCATATTTTCAATATACGGCGCAAGCTTGGGGCGCTGGCAGATGATCGTGCTGTCGATGTTCCCTACCTTATAACCCTTTTCACCGATAAGCTCAATTACATGACGGAGCATTTTAATGCTGTCCGCACCGATCCACTTCTCGTCAGTGTCGGGGAAATGCTCTCCGATGTCCCCCAGAGCACAGGCTCCGAGAAGTGCGTCCATCACCGCATGAGTCAGAACGTCCGCATCGGAATGCCCCAACAGACCCAGCTCGTAAGGTATCTCCTCGCCGCCGATAATAAGCTTTCGATTCTCCACAAGCCTGTGAACGTCATATCCGTGACCTATCCTCATCATATCCGCCTTTCAATATCACTGGTTCATTATGGCTTCTGCTATAGCCATGTCTTCGGGAGTGGTTATCTTGATGTTCTTGTAGTCAGAGGGGGTCATGTTTATCTTGACGCCCATTGCCTCCACAAGCTGGCAGTCGTCTGTAAAATCAAGGTCATGCTCGGCGGCAAAGTTCACGCCGTCAAAGTAATACTTTTTCTTGAATATCTGAGGTGTCTGGGTGATGTAAAGCTTGCTCCTGTCGGGAGTGTCGCATATCATTCCGCCCTCAACGTGCTTGATGGTGTCCTTTACGGGAACGCCCAGCACTGCTCCCCCGAATATGGAAGCGTCCCTTATGCACTGCCTGATATTATCGGAATTTACCAGAGGACGTGCCGCATCATGCACAGCTATGAGAGTAGTCTCCCTGGAAACCAGCTTCAGCGCATTTATAACCGACTGCTGACGGGTCTCTCCCCCGCCTGCACAGCCTGCAAACTTGGTTATGCCGTTATCAAGAGCGATGTTTGCGATAATGTCCGCATCGCACTCACGGGCAGCGACGATTATCTCGCTGACCTCCTCCACAGCCTGAAAAGCAAGCATAGAATAAGCAATAACAGGCTTTCCTTTGAGCATAGCAAGCTGCTTGTTAAGCCCCTGCATACGCTCAGCATGACCTGCTGCCGCAATAATTACCGAAACCGTATCCATACCTTAATATCCTTTCTTCAAGGTCACAGTTACCTCGGGCGAAATATTGCTGCCCGCAAAGCTGTAATGAACCGTGTATTTTTCTTCGTTGACCGTTATCCCGTAGTTTTCCTCAAGATATGAAAGTTCCTCGGGATATGCCCCCTCAGCCGCATAGCACATAGCCGCAGCCCTGACGATATTCTGCCGCAGACTGCTTGTCATATATGCGCTTTCCGCACTTTCGGAGCGGTCTATACCCACTGCTGCGATCACTGCGACAGCGGCAAATATCATAAGTGGGATAGCAGTGCAGAACCTGACAGCATAAAAGCTCAGTTTCTTTCGCTTTCCCGTCCATATGTTTTTCATATTATTATACCCGCTTTAAGGCAATGTATCAGAAGCTTCCGCTGGAATGTCCGCTGTCGCTGCTTCCCGAGGAGTCGGAATCAGTCTCACGCTTTGTTCTGGTGATGCTGGTGTAAAGGAAAATATCCCTTGCCCTGTCAAGGCTGAATCCGTCCTTTCGCAGATACTCGTTTGCCATGGGATTTGTTTTGAGGGTGTTCATCTGGCTCTTCATAATAAGCACAGTTATAAGAGCAATGACCAGTCCGCAGCCGATTCCGATGGGAACAGCATATGAAGGCTCGGCGTTGGGGCCGTTCTCATATACGTTGTATATTTCCTCTTCCACCTTGTCGGCATAGCCCATAAAGGCGGTGTAATACTCACCGTCGGTGAGATAAGGCTGAAGATCGGACGCAAGGTCGTTACGAATGCTCTTTATCATTATCTCATCTTTCATCTGACCGAAAGCGTAGATATCATACTTGCGCTCGTTCATCGCCACAAGATAGATGATTCCGCTGCCGTTTATGCCTGCGTCCAGCTCGGAAGCCAGCCGTTCATTGTAGCTTTCCACCTCATAGCCCTCAAGGTCATCAGTGGTATAAACAATAACGTCCTGACTGTATGTGTATGCGATCTCCTCAAGGCGTGTCTCGATCTCACGAGCATCCTCCTCGGCAAGGAGACCGGCCTCATCATAAAGCTTGTATTCGCTTTCTGCGCTTACAGCCACACCTGACATAAGCATAACAGCCGCCGCTGAAATCGCACAGAATATCTTTGATACTTTTTTCATGCCATGTCCCCCTTACTTGTCATTGCGCTTATTCAGCTTGATAAGCAGAACGTTCACTGCCGCAGAAGTCAGGGCAGCAACGGCAAATGTAACAACGATCTTCATAAAATTAGACATACCGCAGCCTCCTTATATGCCAAGCATACCGAGTATCAGAGCTATAATAACAGCCGATACCGCAGCCACAGCCACAAACATTGCCGCTGCACGCCTGGGGGACACGGGAAGCTCACCCACGAATCTGCCTGTCTGACCGTTCATTGCAAAAGTATATTTCTTATCGCCGAACTGTACGGACATGAGCCACATGGGCATAAGGGCATATCCCGTCTTGCCGTCCTTCATTCTGAGGTTGGCGCTTTCCACGGTCACGGCTGAATAATCTGCCGTGGTAGCCATGAAAGCGTTCTCGGTGCTTACCTTGATACGCTGATTTGCACGCTCACGGCAGTCCTCGGCGGGAATATCATATCTGTCGGCAAGGTAGCCGGAAAGATACGCCGCATTATAGCCCGTAGCTGCGTCCATGGCAAAAGGCTCGATAGCTTCCGTTATCTCGCTGCCAAGCTTTGTGGTTCCGTCAACGGGAACGTGCTCAAAGCCTACCTTTCCGCCTCTTATGAGCAGGAAATGGTCGGTCTTTGTAACGTCATAATCACCCTCTGTCCAGCTGGTGACCTTTTCGCCTCTGAAACGATAGTCAGCGTCAACATCGCAGTCGAAAAGCCAGTAGGGAACATACATTCCCTCTACCTTTTCGATCCTGTTGCCGTTTATAAAATCAGAGGGAAGCAGGGGGCGGCCCTTGCAGAATGACTTGAACTTCTCAACTGCCTGCTCCTTGCTCACCTTGAAGGGAATAACATAATCGGGACGGAGCATACCGTCAAACTTGTCGTTCATTACAAAGGGATTGCCGCAGTAGGGGCAGTATGTGGCGCCAAGGCTCTTATCGCCTGTGACCTCTGCTCCGCAGGAAGAGCAGGTGTATGTGCAGATGTCGCCGTCCATATCAACAGTAGTGTCACTGTGGTCGCTCCACTCCATATCAGTGCTTGAAGGCTCGGCTGACGAAAGGGCATTAACGGCCTCAACGTCCAGCTCGGTGCCGCAGTATTCGCATGTCATTTTCTGGGACTGTGATGAGAATGTCAGCTCCGCACCACAGCAGGGGCATTTAAATGCAGTTGTACTCATATGATGTCCACCTTTCCGACATTTGTTGAAAATATCTGATTAAAAGCGTATATTACTGCTATTATTTTACCATATTATTACATTTAAGTCAATAGAATTTATAAATTTGGCAAAGTGCAGGGCGTTATCATTCTCCTCCCCTTGCAAATCACAGCCCGATAGTGTATAATGATAACAAACAAATCTGAAAGGCGGCTGTTATATGTCAAAGGTTTATGAAAGACTTTTAAAATGCTACCAATGCTTCAAGGAAAAGATCGACTTTACCCCCAAGATAGCACTTATCCTCGGCTCGGGACTGGGCGATTACGCTGAGCAGGCGGATATAAAGGCTGTGCTTGATTACAAGGACATCGAGGGCTTCCCCGTTTCCACCGCTCCCGGTCACAAGGGCCGCTTTGTTTTCGGCTACGTGGGCGGCGTTCCCGTGGTAATTATGCAGGGAAGAGTGCATTATTACGAGGGCTACTCCATGGAGGACGTTGTGCTCCCCACCAGACTTATGAAGATGATGGGTGCAGAGGTATTGTTCCTTACCAATGCGGCAGGCGGCGTGAACTGGCAGTTTGAATGCGGCGATTTTATGCTCATCAACGACCAGATCTGCATGGCTCCCTCTCCCCTTATCGGCGAAAATCCCGATGAGCTTGGCCCCCGCTTCCCCGATATGAGCGAGATATACAGCAAGGAGCTGCGTGAGGTGATCCGCCACACTGCAAGAGACCTTGACATCAGGCTCAGAGAGGGTGTATATATCCAGCTCACAGGCCCCAATTACGAGTCACCCTCTGAGGTAAGAATGGTGCGCACCCTTGGCGCAGACGCCGTGGGAATGTCCACCGCCTGCGAAGCCATTGCGGCAAATCACATGGGAATGAAGATAGCGGGGATCTCCTGCATCTCGAACCTTGCCTGCGGCGTATCCAACCGTCCTCTTTCCCATGCGGAGGTGCAGGAAACAGCTGACAAAGCTGCTCCCCTTTTCACAAAGCTTATCACCGAGTCCATAAAGAATATTTACGCACAGATGTGATAATAACCAAAATAAAACGCATACATCAAAAAATCCATGGAAGTTTTCCTTTCCATGGATTTTTTGTTTGCATTATCAGCTGAGCCATTTTTGCAGCACCTTGACAAGCTTATCAATGTCAAGAGGCTTTGCAATGTGTTCGTCCATGCCTGAGCTGCGGGCTTTCTTAACGTCCTCAGCAAAGGCATCGGCAGTCATGGCGATGATAGGTATGGTTCGTGCGTCCGCTCTGGGCTGGCTCCTGATGGTAAGGGCGGCGTTATAGCCGTTCATCACAGGCATCTGGATATCCATAAAGATAAGTCCGTAATAGCCTGCCTTTGAAGCCAGGAACTTATCCACAGCCTCCTGACCGTTCTCCGCCATTTCAACGGTTATGCCTGTCATTTCAAGCAACTCGCCTGCTATTTCACGGTTAAGCTCATTATCATCTACCAGCAGCACCCGCTTGTCCTTGAAATGGGCTTTTTTAAGGTTATCCACATTTTTCGAAGATGGTGTGAGGGCTGTGGGAAGCGCATTTCCGCCGTTGCCGCCGAATTTAAGGAACAGCGTAACGGTGAACACAGTGCCCTTTCCCGGCTTGCTCTTTACCTGGATATCGCCGTTCATCATCTTAACAAGGTTGTAGGTTATCGCCATGCCAAGACCTGTGCCCTGCTGCTTGTTGACACGCTCGTCATCTGCTCTTTCAAAAGGCTCGAAGATGTTTTTCAGGAATTCTTCCGACATTCCTATGCCGTTGTCCTTGAAAACAAACTCATAGCAGCCAACGTTCTTGTTGCCCACAGGCTTTTCGGTAACGTCAATGGTGATAGTGCCGCCGTTGTTGGTGTATTTGACAGAGTTGCTTACGATATTCACGAACATCTGCTGTATTCTCAGTCCGTCGCCTATGACTGTGGGGTGAACTATGTCGTGCTTGTGCATGATTATCTGGTGATCCTTTGCCTTGGCATCGGGCTTCACCATTTCAAGCAGGCTGTCAAGGAGGGCATTAAGGTCTATCTTATCCTCGATAAGCTCAAACTTGCCTGATTCGATCTTGCTCATATCAAGAACATCGTTCAGTATTGAAAGCAGATAATTGCCCGATACGGATATTTTTTCAAGGCAGTCCGCAACCTTTTCCTTGTCGTCGATATGGCTGTTTGCGATAACGGTCATGCCCACAATGGCGTTCATAGGCGTTCTGATATCGTGGCTCATTCTGGAAAGGAAGTCAGTCTTGGCATTGTCCGCACGCCTTGCGTTCTCGTAAGCGTCACGGAGCGCTCTGTTTGCCTTCAGGAGCTTTTCGGTGTACTCATTGTCCTTGTACTCGGCTATCTTCTTCTTTTCGGCAACAGTTTCGGAAATATCCTGAACAAGTCCGATAACGTCCTTGTTTAGAGTGGAAAGGGTTATCTTGTACCACACTTCCTTGCCGTTCTTTTCTCTCTTTATCTCCACGCTGCTTCCCGATTCTGGAACGGAAGCGGCATCGCAGTACTGCTCAAGTATCTTTCCGTCAGTGTCTATCTTCTCGAACTGGTGACTGAATATCTCCTCGGAAACGGTGATGTCGCTGTGAGGGATATCGTCAAAATCCATTATCCTTGTAAGGCTTTCGCTGACGAAAACGGTGTGGGCACGCATATTTACCATGAATACGCCTATCTTGCTATCCGTAAGGGTGATTATCCTTGACACACGGGAGGCATATTCATTGGCGCTGACTTGGAGCTGGACTATTGCCGAAGCCAGCCTGTCGATCTCGGTGATGCCCGAGTTGCCGAAGTTCAGCAGCGCACCCTCGTTCTGCTGTGCGTTGTTGAGGGTGTTTATCATAGCCGCAACGGGCTTGCTTATCTTGCGTCCTGTGTAAAATGAGAACGCAATGCCGCACACTACCGTAATAGACACGGATATGATGAACACATTGATAAGGAACCAGTAAATACTCAGTATCCCCGACTTATCCGCCGCAGATATCAGCGCCCAGTGCTGCTGATTATAGGGTGAGCCTGAGTTATAGATGTTCATTCGCTGTATGCAGCCGAGGGATGAGCTTTTGTGCCCTGCCGCAAATTCATAAATGCCGTAGCTGTTGTCCGCATTTTCATCAAACACGGTATCAGCGCTCACAAGTCTTGTGTAGATAGGGCCTGAGTGAAGCTCGGGAGTATATATGCCGTCTCCCTCAATATCGCTGCTGATGATATAGCAGGCAGACTCATTGAAGAAGTCGTTTGCGGGTATATTTTTAAGTATTGTCTTTTCCATAAGACCAATTCCTACAACGCCATACACACGGCCGTCAGATGAAACCAGGGGAAAGGTATATTTCATGCTCTTCTGAGCCGAAGGGGATATTTTGGAAAATCCGCTCCAGTAGCCCAGATTATACACGGGCTTGTCTGGATAAAGCTCCTTAGACTCCATGGGAACTGTGTAAAAGCTGAAATCATTATCATCATTTATCACCAGATGCGGCGCCCATTCGGAATCGAGAGCCGTTCCAAGCTCATGTGCGATATCAGAGCTGCCCATCTCCATGTATATGTCCTTTATATCTGTGGTGCTGTTCTCATAGGCATCCGTATCACGCAGATACAGTCCCGCACGTACGGTATCCGTATCGGTATCGTAAAGGCTGCCCGTATCGAGAATGATAAAGGCATCGTTCACCATATCTCTTCTGATAAGGGATACAATGGCATCTGATGAACGTATCAGCAGCTCCTTGTTTACCTCCTTATCCTCCGAAAGCTGATCCAGCGTAATGCCGTTTTCGTCCAGATATTCCTCGGTTATATGGTTTATCTCCACCGCAGTCTCATATACCGGCGAGGTCTTCTGATTGAGCATATACTCCACATAGCTTGCTCTGTTGGCTGTCTTTTCGATAAGCAGATTATAGGAATATTTCTTTATGTAGGTAAGCTCGCCGCTGACCAGCATTACTATCGCAAAAACAGCTACCTCCAGGATACCGAGTATAAGCATTGGAATCATTACCTTGGAGAGCATTGATTTTCCATGTACCTTTTCAGACTTACCGTTCATACCCGAAACCTCCTTTCACGTTATACCGTTCTCAACAGCTCTTATTATCAGTTTGTTCAGCTGATCGCAAAGCCGGAATTTTTAACATTGCCAAGACCTGCCGCAAAATCGCTGTACCACTTTTCAAAAGCGGCATCATTGGTGTATTCGTCCTGCACAGCAGTGCGGTCCTCGCCTGCGTCTATCCTGCTGCTTGCCTCTTCATAAGCGTCCTTTGCGGTGTTTGTGAGAGTGCTGTCAATGTAGGAACGAACATCGGCGGAAGCCTCATAAGGCACGCTGGTGTAAAGATTGTAGCTGTTTATCTCGCCGATAGCCACCTCAAAGGTGCCCTTGAGATTGTCGGAGATATCACTCTTGTAGCTTATGATCTTGTTGATGTCATTTGCAGACTTCTTAACAGGCAGATAGCCGGAGTTTACGGCAAACTCAATGTTTCTCTCTTCCTCGGTGAACCATTTGAGGAACACAGCGCAGGCATATTCGGTCTTGTCGTCCGACTTTACAACGGACATTCCCGCACCCTGCTGAACGATATATGGGTCGCAGCCCTCGAAATTGGGCACCTGAAGCACGGCAATGTCAATGGGATAGGTATGGTCATCGTTGATAGTTACCTCGTTGGGGCAGTAGGAAGCGGCTGAGTTGGAGCATACCATGGCAATGATATTGCCTGTTTTCATATCATCGCTCCTGAAACGGCTGTCCGCAGCGTAATATCCCTTAACAAAGGGAACGTAGTAGTTTTCCCACAGGCGGCGGAGAACTTCCTTGTCAGCACTGACCACAACGTTTCCGTCACCGTCAGGCTCGGCAAATGCACAGCCCAGCTGCTTTGCGCCTGTTACCATGTAGTTTGCGATGGAATCCCTGCCGAAAAATGCCTTGCCGTCGTTGGGGATATCGGGGGTAAGTCCGTCGGTGTAGTTGTAATACTTCTCGGCGGTGGCTGCCAGACCCTCCCATGTGGAAAGATCATCAAAGAAAACATTCTCAGCCTCGGCAAATTTTGCCCAGTCTGTAACGTTTATCATCATTATCTCGGTGCTTTTCGCAACGGGGAAAATTTTAAGGGACTCATCACCGCTGCCTGAATTTATCCTGCCCTCGGCTATGTATTCGTCAACATATTCACCAAGCTCCTCATCGGTGAAGAACCTTGATATATCAGCCAGAGCGCCCTTTTTATCTGCGATATAAGCTGTCTCGGCGTATGTTCCGAAGATATTGGGGAGTGTATCGGCGCCCGCATCATTGTTGAGAGAAGCCACAACGCTGTCTGCCAGCTCGTTTACGGAGTTCTTGGAAAAAGCCTCCACGATAATGCCCTTTTCCATTCCCACGGTGTTGTTGAACTCAGCCACCATATCGTCAAACTGGGTCTGCTGGATACCGTTATAGTAATGCCAGATGGTTATTGCCACTGGCGAATCCTTATCAAGGAGCTTATCGTAATTTTTTGTTCCTGTATCTCCGCAACCCGAAAGAACAGACGAAAGAATGACGCAGGCAGCGGCAAGCGCTGTTTTTCTGTAATTTCTCATTTATTTTCCCCTTTTCTTTATTTGTATGCCCCACAGAACTGCTGTCTCATCAGAGCATGAAAAGACATACTGTAATTATAGCGCACTATTGTTAATAAAGTCTTGTATTTAAAATAAAATCGAATAAATAATTATGGATTTTATTTCAGGCTGACAACAAAAATCCGCCTGCCCCGAAAGACAGACGGATTTTTAGAACCTGTCTTCATAAGAAATGTGTGCGGATTTTCGAGCATAATTTTGTTGCAGAGTAGGCAAAAATCCGCAGGCGGGCTTTCGTCCGGCAAGGATTTTTAACGCAGTCTAAGGCAAAATTTGCCGAAAAGACGTTCGCATACGCTTGTGAAGACAGGTTCTTATTTGTGATCAGTATAACACCTCAAAAATGCCGCCCCAAAGCATTGCTCCGGAGCGGCATGTCATACTGATCTTTAATTATTCACCGTATTTTTCCTCGTAAAGCCTTACAAGCTCTTCAAGATCATCACTGCAGCCGATCTTGCTTCCTATGCCCGAAAGCAGCTTTTTGATGTCGGAAAGGCTTGCCGTGCCCTTGTAGTCGCTGTCTTTAAGTATAAGCCCGAACTCGGTGACAGCGCAGGCAAACCTCATTCTTGTGCTCATCTTCTCCGCAGGCGAGTACAGGCTGCCCTTTATGGCTGCGGATATCATTCTGGACTTTGTTTCCTCCGGGAGCTTGTAGCGCACCTTTAATGTACACCACTCGTCGGAATTTTTGCCTGTGTTCTGCTGATATTTAAGTCCGCCTGTTTTGCTGCCGTCGGCGGGGATTATCTCGTAAAGCACGGTCACGCTGTGACCTGCGCCCACATCTCCTGCGTCCTTATCATCATTTTCAAAGTCCTCATTGTTAAGTCTGCGGTTGTCATAGCCTACCAGGCGATAGCTCTTAACGTTCTGCGGATTGAACTCCACCTGGAGCTTAACGTCCTTGGCAATGGTGTAAATGGTGCTGTTCCGCTCCTCCAAAAGAACCTTTTGTGCTTCCTTTGCGGAGTCGATATAGTGATAGCTTCCGTTGCCGTTGTCAGCCAGGGCTTCCATCTTCTCGTCCTTGAGATTATCTCCGCCGAAGCCCAGAGTGGTGAGATATATGCCGCTCTCACGCTTTTCCTCAATAAGCTTCACCAGCTCGTCGGTGTCGGTTATGCCCACGTTAAGGTCGCCGTCGGAGGCGAGGATAATGCGGTTGTTGCCACCCTTGATGTAATACTTCTCAGCCAGCTCATATGCAGCCCTTATGCCGCTTTCGCCGTCAGTACAGCCGTTTGCATCAAGCATACCTGTCACAGTTTCCACAGTCTTTGTCTGATTGCCCCTTGCCCCTGCAAGAACAATGCGCTCATTGCCCGAATAGGTTATGACGGAGATCCTGTCATTCTCCGTCATAGTGTCCATAAGAGTGTTCACGGACTTGATTACCAGCGGCAGCTTATCATCGCTGTACATCGAACCGCTGACATCAATAAGGAACACCAGATTTGAATCGGGAGTTTTCTCCTCGGGGATATCCCTGCCCTGAACGCCTATCATCATAAGCTTGCTGTCCTTGTTCCAGGGGCAGTCGGAAAGCTCATAGGTAAGGGAAAAGGGCGACTCTCCCGTGGGCTGAACGTAGTTGTAGTCAAAATAATTGAGCATTTCCTCAATGCGGACAGCATCTTCGGGGATAGTATCTCCGCCCTTTATGAGCCGCCTGAGATTTGCGTATGAAGCCGTATCCACGTCAGCGGAGAATGTGGACACAGGGTCGGTAGCGGCATTTTTATAACCGCTTTCCTTTGCGTCGGAATATTCCTCGGTATTTTCGGCATAGCGCTCACTGTCATAATAATCATCTGTTTCTTCCAATATTTCCGAACCCTCGCTAGCAACGCCCTCTCCCGCATCAATGTCGATTCCTCCGTGATTGGACGGCCGTGGACGTCTCACCTTTACTGTGTTTGAAAAAGCTGTCTCGACCTTTTCGCCCTCATCGGTCACAGCAACTGCGGTTATGCAGTATTCCGCCGATTTTCCCACATAATCTTCGTATTCCGTCCCGAACAGTGATGCGTCAAGAGAATATTCCTTTTCTCCATTTTTCTTGACATAAATATTGTAATACAGCGCATTTTTCACAGGCTTCCAGTAAAGCTCCACTCTGTTGCTGCCCTCTTGGAGACCGCCTTTGAGCCTGGGCTTTGACTTTTTGAAAGCCTTTACAGCCGTTTCATCAGATGAAAGGGTGGAAACAGATGCGTGCACAGTGTTTGAAAAACCCGTCTCCACCATCTCATCGTCATAGGTAAAGGTTACGGCTGTGACACGATAGGACGTGAATTTGTAGATATTCTCACTGTAATTCGTGTCAAAAGTCGCTTCGACAAGCTTGTAACCGTAATCTCCGACTTTCTTGTAAACATTGTAATACAGTGCATTTTTGACAGGCTCCCACTCCAGACTTACCTCTGCAAATGCGCCCTCCCAGTTCATATAACCGCTGTCGGGCTTCTCACAGGTGACGGCAAGCCTGGGCTTTGATTCCTTAAAACTCTTTACCGCCTTTGTATCAGAAGAAATTGGCGTGGGAAGCTCATTCATATCTATCTCAGCCGATGTATTCCCTGCCATGGGTACAGTTCCTGCCGCAATAAGCACTGCAAGTAAAAATGACGCTGCCTTTTTCAAAATACGACACTCCTTTATGACAAATGAAAATCCAAATAATATTTTGTAATTTCATTATACAACATATTACCGATATTTTCAACAATTATTAAATTTTGTAACCGTATTTTGATAAAAAAAAGAGCGGAACAAAATGTCCCGCCCTTTGCAGTTTCCTACAGTATTTCTCCGAACCCATAAAGCCTTTTTTATAAACTTATTTTTTGCGGTTTATAATTATGATCCATACGGTGAAAATTATTATTGCGCCAAGGCTCATATTGGAGCAGGCAACGCCGTTCCAGAATGCAGATGTGCTCAGCTTTCCAAGCATATTAAGCAGTATTTTGAACATCAGCGGATTGATTAGCCATAGACAACTCGGGAGCATAGTTTTTTTCTTGGCAATGATAATGATAAACGTTACGACATTCACTAAATATGCTGCAAAGAAAATTACCATACAAGGAATAACATATCCGCCCTGCTCGTTCAGTATGACTGTCATCATATCGGACTGGCTTGTACCTGTTTCAAGGGCTTTTTTCATGCCAGTAACAAGGTAGCAGCAGATTATATGTATCGCACCGCCGAAAGCGATAAATCCATAGACAGAAGCCTTGTAAAGCTTTGCAAGAGTTGTTGTTTTATCGCCCATAAGCTCATATAATGCAAAATATCCGAACGCTGTAATGGGGATACCCACAAATCCGAATGAGCCTGCAAGACCTATTCTTGTGTAGCTGAGCTTTTCTGCGGCAATGATATACTGTCCGAGAGTGCCCTCTGCTCCCACCGAATCAACGCCCAGCAGCAGGAAGTCGCCAATCATTGTCAGTATTGCGCCGATCAGGCCATAGATAAGGTATCGGCTCTGTTTGGCATAAGTTTTATCCATAAATAAATCTCCTTTCACAAAACAGCCCAAACCTGTGTTGACCTCAGGTTTGGGCTGTTGAGTTTTTTTATTAAGGCTCTTCATTGTTTTAAAGAGCGGTATAACACAAATCGCAGGTTAATGTGTAAGAAGCATATCTGTTTCAGGCACACTGAGGAAGCCCTCGCTTGCGGTTTGCTTCAAACACCCGCTTTATAGGGATCCTTAAATCAATTGCCCTTAGCCATTGCAGCAACTTCAGCAGCGAAATCGTCTGCCTTCTTCTCAACGCCTTCGCCACGCTCGTAACGAATGCACTCAACAACTTCGATGGTGCCGCCCAGCTTCTTAGCTGCATCTGCAACATACTTAGCAACAGTGCCGTCGAAAAGGTCGCTTCTTACGAAGGTCTGCTCGAGGAGGCAGTTCTCAGAGTAGTACTTGCCAACCTTGCCTTCAGCGATCTTAGCTCTTACCTGCTCGGGCTTGGAAGCCATCTTAGGATCCTCAGCCATCTGAGCCATGATGATGGTCTTTTCGTTCTCGAGAACTTCAGCAGGAACAGCCTCTCTGTTGAGGTAGGAAGCGTTCATAGCAGCGGACTGCATTGCAACGTTCTTACCAACTTCTGCAACCTGGTCAGCAGTAAGATTGGTTTCCATTCTTACGAGAACGCCGATAGAACCGCCATTGTGGATATAGGAAGCGAGAACGCCCTCTCTTCTCTCGAAACGACGGATAACGATGTTTTCTCTGATCTTCATACCAGCAAGCTCAGTGAGAACTTCGCCAACGGTGGAAGTACCGCCGCTGATGGTCTTGGTCTTGAGGTCCTCAACGTCAGCAGGATTGGTCTCGATGATAGTCTTAGCAACAGCAGCAACGAAGTTCTTGATATCGTCAGTGTTAGCTGCGAAGTCAGTCTCGGTGTTTACCTCGAGAAGAACGCCCACATTGCCGTCAACGATAGCGGTAACGATACCCTCTGCTGCAGCTCTGCCGCTCTTCTTAGCCTGGGTAGCGAGACCCTTTTCACGGAGAAGAGTGATTGCCTTTTCCTTATCGCCGTCAGCCTCTTCGATAGCCTTCTTGCACTCCATCATGCCAACGCCGGTTGCTTTCATAAGTTCCTTGATTTCAGCAGGTGATGCCTTTGCCATAACTTTATCCTCCTAAAATTTTTCGAGTTTTCGTATTTTATCTTACATTCTTAAAATGCCCGAACGCTTTTCGGTCATTCGGGCATTTCGCATTACATTTATTGCTATTGCTTGATTATTCAGCAGCCTCTTCGGACTCAGCCTCAGCAGCTTCTGCAGCCTGCTGCTCGCCCTGTCTGCCTTCGATGATAGCGTCAGCCATTGCGCCTGCAATGAGCTTAACGGCTCTGATAGCATCATCGTTGCCGGGGATCACATAATCAGCGTCATCGGGATCGCAGTTTGTATCTACGATTGCAACAACGGGGATACCGAGCTTCTTAGCTTCGGAAACAGCGATCTTTTCCTTGCGGGGGTCAACGATAAAGAGAGCGCCGGGGAGCTTCTTCATGTCCTTGATACCGCCGAGGTACTTCTCGAGCTTCTCGATCTCGAGCTCAAGCTTAACAACTTCCTTCTTGGGGAGGAGGTTGAAAGTGCCGTCTTCCTGCATGGTGTGGAGCTGCTCAAGTCTTGCGATTCTTCTCTGAATGGTCTTGAAGTTAGTCATCATACCGCCGAGCCATCTTGCGTTTACATAGTAAGCGCCTGCACGGAGAGCTTCTTCCTTAACGGAATCGCCTGCCTGCTTCTTGGTTCCTACGAAAAGAACATTGTCGCCGTTCTCAGCAACGCTCTTGATGAAAGCATAAGCTTCGTCGAGCTTCTTTACAGTCTTCTGGAGATCGATAATGTAGATACCGTTTCTCTCGGTGAAGATGTAGGGAGCCATTTTAGGGTTCCATCTTCTTGTCTGATGACCAAAGTGTACGCCAGCTTCGAGGAGCTGCTTCATTGATACTACGCCCATTTTAATTTCCTCCTGGTTAGTAAAAAAATAAATTTTCCTCCGCCGTGTTTAGCTCGGTTAAAATCCCTCCGTGAGAAGAGACACCATCACCGAAAACGTCGGCGTGCGAATTGCTTTAATATTATACCATATCACCCGTTTGTTTTCAATAGGCTTTTTAACATTATTCAAACAAACTTACGCCTCTGTTTTTAGTGCTTTTATACAATTCATCGTCCTTTACCGACACCAGCACCGTATCTGTGCCTATTTTTTCGATGTCCGAGCAGGGTATCACTATGTCCTCATCTCTGCCCAGAAGCCCCATCATGCGTGGTCTGCCGCAGATAATGAGCGACTTTATCTTTCCCGACTCCGTGTCTATCTCCATGTCATCGATATAGCCTATCCTTGTGCCGCTGGACGTGCTTATGACCTCTCTGTCCCTCAGTTCGGAAAATGTGCATTTCATTGAAAGCCCTCCATTCATGACAAAACCGTCTCATACATAGGTATGAAACGGTCTGCGATAATATGTCAGCTTTCGTCAAGGGGTTCTTTTTTTATCCTGAAAATTATCCTGAACAGACCTGCCAGAAACTTTGGGCTCTTCACAACTACCATTTTCATAAAAGCACCTCCGAAATGTTTATATCTTATATTATTCGGTTTTATGCTTTTTGACACTCAGTATTCGATAATTACGAGAATTTTTCCCTCATATACCTGTATCTCGCCGTATTCTTCCCTGAAATTGTTGCTTACGCCCAAGGGGAAGTCACGGGTGACGGTCATATCCTCGCCGCCGTATTTCAGCCCACGCATGGCAAGCCGTGAGCTGTCAGTCAGGGAAAACACGGAGATATACCCCGCTCCCCTGCCCTCGTATCGCCTTGTGCCCTCGGTCTGCACGAACATCTTGCAGCTGCTGTCGATGATGCAGCCCTCGCCGCCGTGATCTGCGATATATTCAAGGGAGGATATGGCAGCAAGCGTGTGGTCAAGCCTTTTTCCGCCTGTAACGCCTGTCAGCACAAAATCCCTGTATCCACGCTCAAAGCCTATCTTTATGGCAAGCATAGTGTCCGTATCGTCCTTTTCGCAGGGGGCACGGACTATGGGGATATCCGAAGCATCGGGGACGCTGCCCTTTATGCTGTCCATATCCCCCACCAGCAGGTCGGGGGCGATGTTATTTTCCACGCACCTGTTATATCCGCTGTCCGCAGCGATAACAAAAGCGTCCTTTGTGTCGGGAAAGCGAGCTTCTCCGCCGCCTGCAATAACGCATATCATCTGCCTATCTCCCATTCCTTGATATTCTTTGCTTCCTCAAACATTTCCAGATAGCTTTCGTATCTGCTTTTTGAAATATCTCCGTTTTCTGCGGCAGCAGCCACAGCGCAGCCCTTTTCGCCGATGTGATTGCAGTCCGCAAAGCGGCATTTGCCCTCGTACTCCTCAAACTCACGGAAGCAGTATTTCAGCTCATCTTTCAGAATGACCGCATACTGCATTGTCTCAAAGCTGGAAAAGCCGGGGGTGTCGGCAATATATCCGCCGAAAAGCTTGTAGAGCCTTGAAACTCTTGTTGTGTGGCGGCCTCTGCCAAGCTTTCGGCTTATCTCCGCCGTTTTAAGCTCCAGCTCGGGAGCAATGTGGTTCAGAAGTGTGGATTTTCCCGCACCCGTGTTGCCTGTGAATGCGCATATATTCCCCTCCACAGCCGCCTTGACAGGTTCAAGGCTCGCAGGGTCGCTGTAGTCGCACACGATCGTCGGAATGCCTATTTTTCCGTAAATGTCAGGGATATTGCCGCACTCTTTCAGATCAACCTTTGTTATGGCGATCATGGGCTGTATGGACTTATACTCGCACACCGCTATGAACTTATCCACCAGCGTCAGGTTGGGCGACGGCTCGCAGGTGGAGATAACAAACACCATCACGTCCAGATTTGCCAGCGGCGGACGGATAATGCTGTTTTTGCGCTCGTCAATGCTGCTGATAACTCCGCCCTCAACGGTGCATCTGTCGCCTGCGCAGGGGGAAAGCCCGTCCTTTCTGAATATTCCTCTCGCTTTGAGCTGGACAATGCCGCTTTCGGTCTCCACAGTGTAAAGTCCGCCAAGGGATTCAAGTATAAGCCCTTTTTCCATTCAGTACGTTCCTTTCAAACAAGCGCCTGCAAAAGCCGATGTTTTGCAGGCGCCGCTGTAGTTTTATAAAAGTTATCAATAAGCGTTGATGATGCTGTTCCACCAGTCATCATATCCGCCGTTTCCGTCAAGGTTCGGGTCATAAGGGTCACTGAAGCTTCCGCCGCCGATGGGCTGAGTTACTGTAGTGGTTTCCCCGGGAACGCCGAACATCTGCCTGAGCAGATCCTTGTCGAATTTAAGCTCGGTAACGGTCTGAGCAGTGAAGTCGATGGTATATTCACCGATGATGTTTGTATCGCCCTTGCTGTCCGCAGCTTCAAGAACTACCTTCTGGGTATCGGTGCCCTCAACGGGAACGGAGATAGTGGAAACATATGCGATGTTATCCACAGATATTGTTCCTGCAATGTTGCCGTTGACATAGGCATTGAATGTTGCCTTGCCCTTGAGGTTGTCGGGAACTGCAAATGTGATGCTTACCTCTGCAGTGGGAAGCTTTCCTGAGCTGTATGTGAGCACCACTGTCTGGTCAGGGCTTACAACGTTGGACTCGCCGTCCTCGGTAAGAGCGGGAATGCTCTGCGAAATAACGGTATCCTCTTCCTCGGCTGAATCCTCTGCCTGGAGCTGTACTGTAAAGCCCATGCCCTCCAGAGTAGCCACAGCCTCTGCTTTCTTTGTACCCACAACGTTAGGCATTACCACGTCATATATCTCGGGGCCAAGGCTTACGTACATAAGGACTGTAGAACCTATCTCTGCCTCGGAGTTTCTGGGAGGATCGGTCTCGATGACCGTGTTCTTGTCGATATCGCTGTTCTGCATTACGATGCTTACGTTAAGTCCCGCACCCTTCAGCATACTTGTAGCCGTATTCGGCTCCAGCGAGTAAACGTTTGGCACAATTACCATCTGAGGACCCTTGCTGACAACTGCCTTTACCTGGGTGTTGCCCACGATGATAGGCGTGCCTGCCTTGGGTGTATGTGAAATGATGCAGCCCTGAGGTATCTCGGAATCGTACTTTTCCTGATCTACAACCAGGTCAAAATACTGGGCATATGTGCTCTTGCACTCCTGATAGTCATATCCTACCAGATTAACCATTTCCTCGGTATCGGTGCTTCCGCCGAAATTCTTGAGAATAACGATAGTGATGAAAACCACCGCAATGATTATGACTGCCGCTGCAATAGCTGTAAGGGCAACTACGAAATAAGATGACTTGGATACCTCGGTATCCTCCTCGTCCTCATCGTAATCATCGTCCTCGTCATATTCGGGTTCCTGTATCTTCTGTTTCTGTGGCTTTGCGGTCTTCGTTTTTCTCACCTCTTTTTTCTGAGCCTTTTTCTCAGGCTCAGGATCCTTGAATCTGGGACCTGCGGGTATCTCCTCTTCCGTAACAGCCTGAACGGCATCGGGCTTGCGGAAATACTGGGTCTTTTCCTCCTCCCCTGCGGGAAGGTTATATTCAAAAACAATGCTGGGATTTCGCTTGAATTCCTCGATATCCTTTATCATTTCCGATGCAGACTGATATCGCTTTGAAGCGTCCTTCTGCATGGCTCTGAGAACTATGGCCTCCAGCCCCTCGGGAATGGTGTCGTTTATCTGTCTGGGAGGTCTGGGAGCGTTCTGCATGTGCATAACAGCCACAGCAACGGGAGTATCCGCATCAAAGGGCTTCACACCTGTGAGCATCTCGTACATCATAACGCCTACGGAGTAGATATCGCTCTTTTCGTCGGTGATATCTCCCCTTGCCTGCTCGGGGCTGATGTAGTGAACGCTGCCTATCGCCTTGTCGGAGATGGTCTTTCCCTCTTCACGGGCAAACCGTGCGATGCCGAAATCCATGACCTTTATGGTGCCGTCGGGGAAAAGCATGATGTTCTGGGGCTTGATGTCTCTGTGAACTATTCCCCTGTCGTGAGCGTGCTGCAATGCCCTCAGTATCTGGATTATGAAGTGAACGGTGTCCTTCCATTTAAGAACGCCCTGCTGCTCCATAAATTCCTTGAGGGTGATGCCGTCGATATATTCCATTACGATGAACTGGATCTTGTCGCTGAATCCAACGTCGTATATCTTAACGATATTGGGGTGGCTGAGAACGGCAATAGCCTTTGACTCGTTCCTGAATCTGCGGACGAAATCGTCGTTGTCGGCAAATTCGCTCTTGAGGATCTTTACTGCCACGACCTTGTTGTCCTCCATAAGGTCAACAGCCTTGTAAACGTCAGCCATTCCGCCGATGCCGATAAGCTCGGTTATCTCGTAACGGCCGTCCAGCTTTTTGCCGATATATTTATCCATCAATCAAATTCACTCCAATTATTTCTGTTATGGGTGTGCGTCACTTCATGAGCACAGCTGTAATATTGTCAGAACCGCCGTTGTCAAGAGCGACCTTAACAAGCGCATGAGGCACTTCCTCGGGGGGAAGATCCTTCACTGTCCTGAAAATAACGCCCTCATCGCAAAAGTTTGACAGTCCGTCCGAACACAGAAGAACAGCAGCTCCCTTGGGAAGCTCGCTTTCAAAATAGTCGGGCTCCACGTCCTGCGCAACACCCACAGCTCTGGTGATGATGTTTTTCTTCGGGTGATTTTTAAGCTGCTCCTTGGTGATATCCCCACGCTCGTAAAGGTTCATTACCATTGAATGATCCTTCGTTATCTGGGATATCTGGTGGGTGATAAGATACCCTCTGGAATCGCCCACATTCACCGTATGCAGCATATCTCCCCTGGCAATGGCAGCAACACAGGTAGTACCCATGCCCCTCCATTCGGGCACAGCCGAAGCAAGGTCATATATGACCGCATTGGCAGTCTTTACAGCCGCAACAAGGAGATTTCGTATCTTGTTGTCATCGTAATCGCTGCGGTAGCTTTTCTGAATCCTTTCGGTAATAACGGAAACAGCACGGCTGCTTGCCTCGCTGCCCGCATTTGAGCCGCCCATACCATCGCACACGACCGCAAACACAGCACCGTCAAGCACAGCAACACCCGTGCTGTCCTGATTTTCAGAACGCTTGTGCCCTATATCTGTGTGAGTATAGACCATCATAGCCTACTTCCGTCCTTTCACCGCAAGACCCGTGCCGAAACGCCGTGATCTTTAAATTTCGTATTCCCGTCTGAGCTGACCGCAGGCTGCGTTGATATCAGCACCCAGCGTTCTTCTCACGGTAACGTTCATCCCCAGATCAGTGAGTCTCTTTGCAAACACCGCCACGCACTGCCTGTCGGCGGTATAGCTCCTCTCCTTGATCTTGTTTACGGGAATGAGATTTATATGGCAATTTATCCCACGGAGCAGCGCCGCAAGCCTGCGTGCGTCCTCCGAAGAATCGTTGACTCCGCTTATGACCGCATATTCAAAGGATATGCGCCTGCCCGTATCCCTTATGTAATCCCTGCAGGCACCAAGCAGCTCGGATATCTGCCACGCATTGTTTACGGGCATTATCTCGCTCCTGCTCTTGTCGTCCGCAGCGTGAAGGGAGACCGACAGTGTAAGTCCCGTTCTGAGCTTTGCAAGCTCCCTTATTTTTGGCACGACTCCACAGGTGGAGAGGGAAACGTGCCGCAGGCTCATATTCCTGCCCTTGGGAGATGAAAGCAGCTCCAGGAACTTTATAACATTATCGTAATTATCCAGCGGCTCGCCTATGCCCATGAGCACAAGGCTGTCCACATGCCTGCCGCTGTCCTTTTCCGCCATGTATATCTGCATGAGCATTTCCGACGGAGCAAGGTTTCTTCTGAATCCTGCAATGGTGGAAGCGCAGAACTTGCAGCCCATTTTGCAGCCCACCTGAGTGGATATGCAGATGCTGTTTCCGTGCTTATATTCCATCAGAACTGTCTCGATATGATTGCCGTCGTCCAACTCATAAAGATATTTTATCGTATTATCCGTACAAGATTCAAGCCTTTTAGCAATATTTAGTCGTTTTATATAAAAATTTTCAGATAACTTTGTGCGAAGTTCCAAGGAAATATTAGTCATTTCTTCAAATTCTGTGACTTTTTTTACGTGAAGCCATGAAAAAATTTGTTCGGCACGGAATTTCTTCTCTCCCAGAGCGTCAAGGGCAATGATAAGCTCCTCAAGGCTGAGGGATAAAATATCGGTCTTTTCCATTACTTTTTTCCTTTCCTCATGCGGCAGATGAAAAATCCGTCGCCGCCGAACTGCTTTGAAAAAATGGCTGTCATGAATTTTCCCCGGAAGAAATCTCCCATATCCTCGGGGAACTCCTCGCCGTGAAAATCGCTGTTTTCCGCAAGGAATTTTTCGATAACACACTCGTTTTCCTCTATATTCACCGTGCAGGTGGAATATACCAGAAGTCCGCCGTCCTTTACATATCGGCAGGCTGTCCGCAGGATATCCAGCTGTATCTCGGGGAGGCGCTGCGCTTCCGAAAGGGGCTTGTACCTTATCTCGGGCTTTCCTCTTATAACTCCGTATCCGCTGCAAGGCACATCGCATAGAACTCTGTCCGCCGTGGGCAGCTTTTCGTTATAAACCCTCGCATCGTTGGTGACAGCTTCAATGCAGCTTATGCCAAGCCGCTCTGCTCCCTTTACTATAAGTCCCGTCCGCTTTTCGTGAAGCTCGCAGGCGAATATCCTGCCCTCATCGCCCATCATCTCCGCCATGGTGAAGGTCTTTCCTCCCGGAGCGGCGCAGATGTCGATGACCGTTTCTCCCTTTCGGGGAGAGACCGCCTTGCAGCAAAGCTGAGAGGAATAGTCCTGAACGTGATAATTTCCCGCAATAAAATCAGGGTCACGCTCCACGTCCCGCAGGTCGTCACAGATGACCGCATTTTCCTCAAATTCGCTTGCCTTTGCTGATATCCCTCTGCTTTTAAGAGAAGCTATAAGCTCCTCAGATGAGGTTTTCAGCACATTTGTCCTGAGAACCGTCACCGAGGTAAGCAATGATGCTTCCAATAAAGATACTGTGTTTTCCTCGCCGTAGCCCTTGCATATCCGCCTGATAAGCTCGGCGGGGCAGGAGTATTCCACAGCCATTTTATCGTATTTATCGCCCTTAACAGGCGGTATTTTCTTACCGTCACGGATAATACTTCTCAGCACCGCATTGACCATTCCCGAAGCCGATGCCTTGCCAAGCTTTTTGACCAGGCTCACCGACTCGTTGACCGCAGCGCTGTCGGGCACATTATCCATGTACATTATCTGATAAACGCCCATCATAAGCGTTATGCGCACCTGCCTGTCAAGCTTTTGCAGGGGCTTTGAAACATATGCGCCTATGATGTGCTCCAGCGTAAGCTTCCGCTCGGTAACACCGTAAAACAGCCTTGCCGCAAACGCCTTATCCCTGTCGGAAAGGGAGTCTGATTTTGAGAACATACCGCCCAGAGCGATATTGGAGTATCCTCCCGTTTCGACTTTTTCGATAAGCTTGTATGCAGCATACCTTGCGGACATTTTATCACACCTTTACATTAAAAATCATTTGTTGTTTGCGCCTGTCATCATGCGCACCAGTGACGCAAGAAGCGATGCAAGCGCCGCAGCGTAAACAAGAGAGGCAGTCCTTATGACCTTCTGCGCACCTTCAAGCTCGCTGTCATCAAGGATATTTTCCTGACGAAGAGAGGCAATGGCACGCTTTCCCGCATCTGCCTCCGAAATGAACATCACAGCCTGAAATACTGCCATTACGATAAACAGCACAGTTCCCAGCCTGATAAGCGGTTCTATAGAAAACAGTGAACCGAGAAAAAGCACGACAACAAGGAACTGCGAACATATCGCCGATACATTTTCCGCAGCGCCTGTCAGACTGTTAAGGCTGTAGCCGTCAGCCCGCTGCATCACATGACCTGCCTGATAAGCAGCCATGCCTACCGCCGCCACACTGTCACTGTCAAAGGTGCTTTCGGAAAGCTCCACTCTCATGAGCGTGCTGCCGTCTGAAAGCTCCGACCTGATACGCTCCACAGAAACATACGAAAGTCCCCTGCCGTCAAGAACAGCCCTTGCCGCCTCAGCGCCGGATATCTTTTTGGCTGTTTCGATATCATCATATTTCAAAAAAGTAAGCTTTATCATCAGACGTGCGCCGATGCTCACCGCATAGGAAAGAATGATGATAAAAAGCGTCATTCCCCAGTTCAATCCGTTCACTCCTTCGCAAATACAAGCTGTCCAAAAAAATGTTATCTTCTGCTATTGTTCCTGTTCCTTATGAGCAGCAGTCTTGCAAGGGAAGCAAGAGCCGAGAACATTGCCGCCACATATGTGAGCGCCGCCGCTGTAAGAACGCTTTTTGCGCCCTTCATCTCATCATCGTCAAGGAAATGCTCTTCTCTGAGAACTTTAAGGGCACGTCCGCTGGCATTGAACTCCACAGGCAAGGTTATCGCCTGAAAAAGCACCACCGTGCAGAAAAGCAGGATACCTGCTGTAATAAGCACGTTGCTTGAAAATATTATGCCAAGTATTACCAGGGGCGTTGAAAGATTGGAGCCGAACTGGGTTATGGGGATAATGGCGCTCCTTACCTTTATGGGACCGTAGCCCTCCGCATACTGTACCGCATGGCCTGCCTCATGAGCCGCAACGCCCACAGCCGCCACGCTGTCATTGTTATAAACGCTGTCCGACAGGCGGATAACGTTGGCTCCAGGGTCATAATGGTCGGTAAGCTCGCCGTTTATATGCTCGATGCGGATATAGGAAAGTCCGTTCCTGTCCAGAATGGCTCTGGCAGCGTCCGCTCCCGTGTATCCTCTGCTGTTCCTCACTCCGCTGTATTTTGAAAAAGCGCCCTTTACCATCAGCTGTGCAATAAGGCTGAATATCAAGGCAGGAATGAGGATTATAATTGTCTGATCCCAGTACATGAAGCATTCTCCTTTAAATCAATAAATCAAAGCTTGTTTCCCCTGAGATAATCCGCTGTTTTCATGCGCTTGCCGCCATCTGCCTGCACCTCGGTGAAGGTGATGCCGAAGCCGTCGCCGCATACAACGGTGAACTTGTCTTTGTCGCAAATATCCCCCGCAGCATAGCCCTCGTGACGCTTTCCGTCAAGCTCGCTGTGATATACCTTTAAGCGTCTTCCCGCTATCTGTGCCACAGCGCAGGGCCATGAGGAAAGACCTCTTATCTGATCGTGTATCTCTTTTGCCGTCTTGCTGAAGTCAATGGGGCAAAGCTCCTTGGTGAGCATTGGCGCATAGCATGACATCTCATCGTCCTGCGGCTGGGGATGGATATCCCCTGTCTTTACAGCCTTTACCGTTTCAAGCAGCACGTCCGCACCAATTACGGCAAGCCTGTCATGAAGCTCGTCGGCAGTTTCGTTTACGCCGATCTCGGTGGCAGCCTTGATGAGCATATCGCCTGTGTCAAGACCCTCGCCCATTATCATAGAGGTAACACCGGTCTCGCTCTCGCCCTTGAGTATGCACCACTGAATGGGGCCGGCACCTCTGTATTTGGGCAGCAGCGAAGCGTGGATATTTATACAATATGTCTTAGGCAGGTCCAATATACGCTTGGGAAGTATCTTTCCGTAAGCCACAACCACAATAAGGTCGGGAGCAAGCTTTTTCAGCGTTTCATATGCTTCCTCAGCGTCATCGCCCTTTTTAAGGCTTGCAGGCTGATATACGGGTATATTCTGCGAGACCGCATATTCCTTTACAGGCGGCGGAGTGAGCTTGTAGCCTCTTCCCTTGGGCTTATCGGGCTGAGAAAATACCGCCGTAACGTTTTCGCCGCTTTCCACCAGAGCTTTAAGGCAGGGAACGGCAAAATCGGGAGTTCCCATAAATACAATGTTCATCGTGGCACCGCCTTTCAAAAAACTTATTCTGCGCTCTTTACCTTAACTTTGAGCTTCTTTCTTGTTTTGCGCTCCTCCTGCATATCCTCGGGGCGCACAAATTCCTCAACTATATCAACGAAAAGCTGACCGTCCAGATGAGCGTTCTCGTGGCATACGCACTGAGCGCCCAGATCCTCGAACTCTCTTTCATACCAGTTTCCGTTTCTGTCCTGCGCTCTGAGCACAGCCTTTTTGGGGCGTGTTACATATCCCCACTTGTCGGGGCAGGAAAGGCAGCCTTCAACAACGTGCTGAGATCCGCTGGTTTTGAGTATCTCGGGGTTGATAGCCTCCACCTTGTCATCATCTCCAAGGTGCATGATGAATATGCGCCTGCACATTCCCACCTGTGGAGCGGCAAGTCCTACGCCCTCTGCCTTGTCAAGGGTCTCGTGCATATCGTCGAGGAGCGTTGCCAGCTTCTCGTCAAACTTTTCCACAGGGCGGCAGACCTTTCTGAGAATAGGGTCGCCCTCAACATAGATATTGCGAAGTGCCATATTAACTTTCCTTTCAGTTACAGCGAAATATCGCCGTTCATATCAATAAAAACGGAAATCTTTCTCATCTGCCCCGCTGTTTCATTCCTGATACCGCTTATAAAGCTGCGGAATGCGGAATTGTTGCGGCATTTGATGATTATCCTGTAGCGGAATTTTCCGTTGATCTTTTCAAAAGTGCATTTTGACGGACCCAGCACACGTATGGGCATCTTTTCCGCCATCTTCTCCACGCCCTCGGCAATTTTCGCAGCAAAAAGCTCTGCCGCAGCCGAGACTTCCTTTTCATCAGCGCCCGAGAAGCCTATCACGCATATGTCGCAGAAAGGCGGATAGATAAGCGCCCGCCTCATGGCTATCTCCTGGCTGTAAAAGGCTGTGTAATTCTGCTGTGCCGCAAGATTGATGACGTAGTGGTCGGGAACATAGGTCTGTATTATCGCCCGTCCCCCTGCCTTTGCTCTGCCGCTTCGTCCCACTACCTGAGTAATGAGAGAGAACGTCCGCTCATAGCTGCGGAAATCTCCCGAAAAGAGAGCCTTATCCGCATTGAGCACGCCTGCAAGGGTAACGTTGGGGAAATCCAGTCCCTTTGCTATCATCTGGGTGCCCACCATAATGTCATACTCCCCATTGCCGAAAGCGGTGAACCGCTTGTCATATGCGTAGCGGGAATATGTGGTGTCAGCGTCCATTCGCAGGATACGGGCATTGGGAAAGAACTCCGCCAGCTCGTCCTCAAGCCGCTGAGTGCCCATTCCGCTGGCTTTCAGGTGAGTGCTGCCGCACTTGGGGCACTTCTGCACATAGTCCTCGGAATATCCGCAGTAGTGGCATATTAGACGGTTGTTCACCTTATGATAGGTCATTGGAACGCTGCAGTTAGGGCAGGAAACAGGCTCTTTGCAGTCACAGCAGGAAATATAGGTGTGGTATCCTCTGCGGTTAAGGAGCAGTATGGACTGCTCTCCCCTTTCAAGATTGCCGTTGACAGCCTCGATAAGCTCGGTGCTGAACACCCGTCCCGTTCCCGTCATATCGACTATCTCGGCACGGGGCATCTCAGGCTTTCTGTAAGGGTCGGCGCAGTAGCGCTCAGGCATAACAAACAGCTTTGATCTTCCTCTAAGCGCATTGTAATAGCTTTCTATGGACGGCGTTGCCGACGCACACAGAAGCACGCTCTTATGATAAAGGCACCGCCTTGCGGCAGCGTCCTTTGCGTTGTATCTGGGGCTGGACTCGGATTTGTAGGTGCGTTCGCCCTCCTCGTCCACGATTATAAGCCCTATGTTATCAAGGGGAGCAAAAACGGCGCTTCTTGTCCCAACGACTATCCTGCACTGCCCTGACTTAACCCTCTTGTACTCGTTTGAGCGCATGGAAAGGGAAAGTCCGCTGTGCATAACAGCCACAGTCTCTCCGAAAAGCCCCCTGAAACGGTTGAGCGTCTGGGGAGTGAGAGATATTTCGGGAATGAGCATTATAACGTTTCTGCCCATGTTCAGCGTGTATTCTATCAGCTTTGCGAATACGGGAGTTTTTCCGCTGCCCGTAACGCCGAAAAGCAAAGCCGCAGCAGGCTTTTTCTCGGCTATCATCTGGGATATGCCCTCAAAAGCCGCCTGCTGGTAATGGTTCAGGGTTATTTTTGAGATATCGTCACGCTGCACCGCCTCGGGCGTTTTCAGCACCTCATAGTCGAAAAGCTCCGCAGCGCCGCACTTGACCATATTCTTTACCACCTGAGCCGTGCAGCCGCACATATAGCAAAGCTCCTTGACGGAAGCACAGCCCTCACGCTCAAGTATCTGAGCGGCGGCAGTCTGCTTTGAGGTGAGCTTTATACTGCCCTGTGCATATGCGTCGGTAAGGCGCACCATGCTTACGGTGTCGTCCTTCACCCTCTGCTTTGCAATGTCGGTTTCCTCAACAAAGCCGCCGGAAACAAGCTCGTTTGCAAGGGTAAGGTCGGAGGAAAGTATCATATCCAGCTCATCGCCGTCCTCCGCCTCGGCTGCGGACATATAAAGCCCCAGCGCCTTATCGGAGACCTGATCTTTCTTCGGCTTTTTTGCACCCAGGCGGTACTTGCTCACAAAGTTCACGCCAAGTCCAGGCGGGATAAGGGCACGGAACGCCTCAAAATAGGTGCAGAACACCGTATCTTTGAGCCACATGAGCAGCTCCAGCTGTTCTTCACCGATAACAGGCTCGCTGTCGATAACGGAGCTTATCTCCTTGCAGCCCTTGCCGTCGGAGACCTCCATACCCACCACGATGCCCGTCCTGCGGCGGTTTCCTCTGCCGAAAGGGACTATGACCCTTTTTCCAACAGAGACTTTGCCCTCAAGCTCAGGCGGAACGATGTAGCTGTAGGCAATGTCGAAAGCGTCATTTGTGCCGCTGACGCCCACCAGTGCAGTAATGCAGTCCACTTGGCTCAGACTGTGCCCTCTGTGGATTTGCCGGGTCTTACAGCAGGATCCTCAATGATAGAGAACTTGTGAGCCGCAAACTCGTCAACAGCAGTCTTAACAGGCTTTTCTTCAAGTATCTGATTGTTCTCGCTAAGCTCGTCAGCGATCTCTCTTGCACGCTTTGCAACGCCGATAACTACAGAATAGCAGCTTTCACCGTGAGTAGCGATCTGATTCATAGCAGGTCTTAACATAATAAATTACCTCCAAAATTATTTGTTTAATATTTCATCTATTGTTTCGGAAGAACGCTTTACGGTCATTTTCTCAGCCTTTACGACTGCAAGAAAATCAGCCACAGCGTCATCCAGATCGTCGTTGACTATGATATAATCATAATTGTGAGCCTTTTCTATCTCGCCCGCAGCCTCGCCCACACGCTTGTCTATGACCTCGGGAGTTTCGGTGCCACGCTTTTCAAGGCGGTGGCGGAGGGTTCCCAACGATGGAGGGAGAATGAACACGAACACAGCATCGGGGCATTTTTCCTTGATCTTCATAGCGCCCTGCACTTCAATTTCAAGTATAACGTCCTTGCCCTCTTCAAGCTTGTCGAAAACAGCCTTGCGAGGAGTGCCGTAGTAGTTGCCGCAGTAGCAGGCGTGCTCAAGCATACCGTCCTCAGCAATGAGCTTCTCGAAGCCCTCCTTGGTGAGAAAATGGTAGTTCACGCCGTCAACCTCGCCCTCTCTGGGGGAACGGGTGGTAGCGGATACGGAATAGTAGAAATTATCATTTTTGAGCACCTGTGCAAGAATAGTGCCCTTTCCGCAGCCTGACGGTGCGGAAACAACAATTAAAAGTCCTTTTGACATTTTAATGTTCCTTTCGGTGTGTATTTTAAGAGAATATGTTACTCCTCTTCCTCATCTTCCTCCGTGTCCTCGGCACGGCCGGAAATGGACGCAGGCGATGAAGCGGAGAGGATAACATGGTCGCTGTCCATAACAAGAACGGACTTGGTCTTTCTGCCGTAGGTGGCGTCAATGAGCATTCCTCTGTCACGGGCGTCCTGGATTATGCGCTTTATGGGCGCTGATTCGGGACTTACCACTGCCACAAGGCGTGAAGCCGAAACGGCATTTCCGTAGCCGATGGGGATAAGCTGCATATCTGTTCCTCCGTCCGTTATTCTATGTTCTGAATCTGCTCTCTTATCTTTTCGATCTCGGATTTAAGATCGACCACAAGCTTAGTAATGGCGATATCCTGTGCCTTGGAGCCGATAGTGTTTGCCTCACGGTTGAACTCCTGGATAAGGAAATCAAGCTTCCTGCCCACAGGCTCGCTGAGACTGAGCATATCGTTCAGCTGCTTCAGATGGCTCTTCAGGCGGACAGTCTCCTCTGCAACGGCAGTCTTATCTGCAAAAATGGCAGCCTCGGTAACTATCCTCTGTTCATCAATATTCTTGTCGGCAAGCACCTCGCATAAACGTGCGTAGAGCTTGTTTCTGTAGCTTTCTGCGGAAATGGGGGAAAGTCTTTCTATCTCGAACACCATTTCTTCAATAGCGTCCGCTCTTTCAAGGACGTCCTCCTTCATCTTCTCGCCTTCGGTCTCACGCATCTTGATGAAGCAGTCGGAAGCCTTGTCGGCAACGGTCTTTACATCATTCCAGATGACCTCTTCATCCTCGGCAGTTTTTCTGACGGAGAAGATATCGGGCAGGCGGATAAGCTTTGAAAGAGTCAGGTCATCGGTAAGACCAAGCTCTTCGTTGGCGCTTCTGAGAGCATCAACATAGCCCTTGGCAACGCTCTTGTTGACCTCGATAAGCGCATCGCTTGTCTCCACAGCGGTGACAGTAACGCTCACCTCCACCTTTCCACGGGATATCTTTCCGCTTATGTAGCTCTTGAGTTTTTCCTCAAGGTAGCCGTAAGCTCTGGGAACACGGGCGGAAAATTCAAAATAGCGGTGATTTACGGAGCGGATCTCAACAATAATGTCTCTGCCGCTGATAATTTCCTCGGCTCTGCCGAAGCCTGTCATGCTCTTTATCATTGTAAATACTCCCTGAATCATTTATTTTTACGAACAGGTGCGAACCTATAGGCACGCACACGTACATTATGCCATAACTTATTTTATTATAGCACACTTTACGGCGTAAATCAAGCGAATACGAAAAAATATAATAGTTTTCGGTAAGTAAACAAATTGTGAATGTAGAAAATTCATTTCACTCTACATACAAAAACGGCTGCATCAAGTGATACAGCCGTATATATCAGGATATTGTCCTGCCCTTGGATTTTTTCTTTTTGCCCTCGATGGGAGCTTCCTCGCCGCCCTTGTCAAGGAACACAGCGTCCTCGGCATCAAGGGGCTTGAGATAGTCATACTCAGGATTATCCTGACCCTTTTCCGCATAGAACGGATCTATAACGTACTTCTGGATAAGAGGATAGCTGTTGAAGATGACCACAAATCCCATAAAGCTCAGCGCCCACACGGGCACAAGGATAAGCGTCAGAGGACTTACCACCGTTCCGACAACGATTATCGCTGTGATAAGGAACAGGATAAGCAGTGTGATTATATTCTTTTTAAGCCCGAGACAGGTAAGGAAAAAGGAATTTTTGATGATATTCTTGAATGAAAGCTCTGTGGCAACTATCATGGGGAATGCGTAAAAATTCATCATAAGTACTGTCAGCGCAAAGCTTACGGATATCACGCACAGAACATAGTAGATGGTTCCGCTGCCGCCCGACTGCGCCGCTGCCTTAGCCATGGCAGGATACACGTTCAGTGCGCATATGAGCGACACTCCGAACGCCACGTCGATAAGTCCAGCAGGGAGAGATTTCTTCCAGTTCTGGGAGAAGCCCTTCCAGAACTCGTGCCAGATGAACGTATCCTTATCCAGCTGATAGCACCGCAGCACCTTTGTCATGCCCGCTATGGCAGGACCAATGGTAACAACAGGGATACAGAACACAAAGGTCAGGAGACTCAGCTTGATAAGCTTCCAGAATCTTCCGAAATACATTTCCCAGAACAGGAAAAACGGTTTCTTTTTTGGGGCATTTTTGGATATGCCCGAGCCTGCTTTTTCATAGTCGGCTCCGAAGCCTAAGAATGACAATGACTACACTTCCTTAAATATTTTATTCCCCGTTTGATACTAAGCGCCAATTAAAAACCGGTTTTGTTGGTGCTTGGTTTAAAGCACTGCTGCCATAAGTCCACGCATCGCAGCTGCGGCGATGCCGGTAAGCAATATCAGCGCAAATTTTGCAAGATAAAGCCGCAGGCTGCCCTCGTCGGAGGCTTCGCCCGAAGCTCCGAATGACCTGCCCGAAATGTAGGAGGACATTCTTATATTTTCCCTAGCCCCAAAAATGACCGTTACCATGCTCACAGCCTCAAAGGGAAAAATGTTCAGAGCAGCGCAGACATCTCCGCTTTTCATTGCGCAGGCAGCATATGCAGCCAGATACCCTGTGCCAAGCCCTTTAAAAAAGCACAGTATATATCCCATAGGCTGACCCACAGCGGAAAGTCCGCCGAAAAAGAACAGCAGAACGTATATCCCCACAGAGCAAAGGCTTGTCACAAAGGCGGACACAAAGCCGCCCCCGGCATTTACCTCCCCGCCGCTGTAGGTATATGCTCCAACAAACACCCCTGCCGCCGCAATAACTGTCAGCAGCATATAAAGCCGTCTGCCGGGGGACATCTCCCTTTCGGCAGGCAGTTCACGGGTCATGCGGCGCACTCTGTACCGCCGTCTTTTCTGAACATTTACGGTCATATTATCAATCGTCCTTTGTTTTGTATTTGCAGTATTGCTTATACAAAGCTTATGCGGACGACCGCAATAAAATTACTTTATTTTGAAAGCTCGTATGCTCTCTTTGTGCATCTCTCGCAGCAGTCCTTGACAACATCGGTAAGCTTGCCCTGATACAGTCCGTCAAGACCTGCAAGGGTGGTTCCTCCGGGAGAGGATACCATTTTGATAAGCTCGTCAATGGTCTTGCCCGACTCGGTCATCATCTTTGCGGAGCCGATAAGGGACTTTGCAAACAGCCTGAGAGCAGCGTCGCCGTCAATGCCGTTTTCCTTAGCGTAGTCGATAAAGCCCTTGGCATACAGATAGATGAATGCAGGAGAGCTGCCGTTGATCGCGATGATCTCCTTCATCTTGTCCATGGGAACTACCTCAGCGATACCGCCTGTGGAGAAGATGCTCTTTACCACCTCAAATTCCTCGTCGGTGGTGTAGGTTCCCTTTGCAAGAGCGGATGCGCCCTCGCCCAGCAGGAAAGGAGTATTGGGCATTACGATAACGGTATGCACCTTGTCCTTTGTGGTCTTCATGATGTACTCTTCCGTGATGCCTGCTGCGATGGATACGATGACCGAATCCTCCTTAACGTGATCGGCAAGCTTGGGGAGAACGGAATCAAACACCTGAGGCTTTATTGCAAGGAACACATATTTGCACTTGTCGCATATCTCGCCCTCGGAGGAAACAGCCTTTACGCCCTGCTTTTCAAGCTCGGCAAGCTTTGCAGCGTCGAGGTCGTATGCGTATATTTCCGCTTCTGACTTGTATGCTGCGGCAATTCCTCTGATAATGGCGCCGCCCATATTTCCAGTGCCGAGAAAACCAACTTTTATCATAAGTCAAGCTCCTTTTTATTTTGCCTGCCCGTACTGCGACCGCACTCTGCAATACGCTGCCTGAGCCGCAGGCACCGTCATAGACAGAAGCGCCACGTCAATGGGGAACTGTCCCAGATTTTTCACAACTCTCGGGAGTATCCAAACAAAGAATCCGTTCATCATGGTCTCGTTTGCTCCAAGAAGAGTAAAATCGGGATTTACGTAGAGTGTGTATATAAAGTACGAATTAAGGCATATGTTGCAGATGAGTATTACCGAAAATCTTGCCAGTGCAACTCTGAGAATATCGCTCCACTGGGGCTTAATGGTCTGCTTGTAAAGGAATATGCCGTAGATGATGCCCGAAAGAATGACCACCAGTGCCAGCTCTATGCTGTAGCCTCTTGCCGACTTGTTGTCGATAAGGAAGCCGATAAGGTCAAGGGCAAATGTGGACATTCCGCACACCACGGGGCCGTAAAGCAGTCCGATAAGGCTTATGGGTATGCAGGTGAACACTATTCTGAGATCCGGTGTTACCTGTATTGCCAGCGAGCGGATAGCTATCGCCATTGCAAGCAGCATACCTGTTGTGGCGATAGTCCTCAGATTTTTCAGCGATTTTGCCGACTCGGCAAATAAATTAAAAAAGCTTTTCATTATAGAACCTCCTTAAAATAATGCGCAGCTCTCTTGCCTTGTGCATTATATCTGAGGAGAATGAAAAGCTCCTTTTGTATAATGCATTCAGCGGGATGCGATGACTGTACCGCATTTCCGCTTTTCAGCGGAAAATTTCGTCCCCGACACAACTCCCCGTTGTCGGGACACTGCGGTGCCTGTATTCAGGCTCCAAACGCACAGCCATCTACTCTGTAATGCGTGATTTTTTAGAATGTGATCTCGTTGCAGACTCTGTAAAGCTCAGTATCAAAGGGCTTCTTCATAGCAAGAGCTTCCTGGATATCAACGTCGATGATCTTGTTATCCTTCATGCCTACGACTCTGTTTGTAGCGCCGCTGTCGATAAGCTCAACAGCACGGTAGCCCATCTGGCTTGCAGCAACTCTGTCTCTCAGGGTAGGCATACCGCCTCTCTGAACGTGACCGAGAACTGTAAGTCTGGTCTCAATGCCTGTAAGCTCCTGGATTCCCTTGGTGATGCCCTCAGAGTTGTTAACGCCCTCGGCAACAACAACGATGAAGTGCTCCTTCTGAGCCTCATGTGCCTTCTTGATTTTTTCTGCGATAGCATTCATATCATAAGGCATCTCGGGAGTGATGCAGGCAATAGCACCTGAAGCGATGGCAACGTTAAGAGCGATCCAGCCTGCATTTCTGCCCATTACCTCAACAACAGAGCATCTGTCGTGGGACTGGCTGGTGTCTCTCAGCTTGTCGATCATTTCCATAGCGGTGTTCATTGCAGTATCGTAGCCAATAGTGTACTCGGTACACTGGATATCGTTATCAATGGTTCCGGGGAGACCTATGCAACGGATATTGCCCAGACGGGAAAGATCTGCAGCGCCTCTGAATGAACCGTCGCCGCCGATTACAACAAGGCCTTCCATATTAAGGCTCTTGCACTTTTCAGCAGCCTTGAGAATATATTCCTCTTCCTTGAATTCGAGACATCTTGCGGTGTAAAGGATAGTGCCGCCTCTCTGAATGATATCTGAAACGTCACGGCAGCTGAGTTCAACGCATTCGCCATGAAGCAGACCGTTGTAACCTCTCTGGATACCGATAACTCTGTATCCCTTGTTGATAGCAGCTCTTGTTACGGCTCTTACAGCCGCATTCATTCCGGGAGCGTCGCCTCCGCTTGTTAATACGCCAATAGCCTTCTGCATAATTCTTTCCTCCGATTTTTTATAATCAGCGGCAATATGCTTTAACAAAGCCCTGCCGCCTTTCAGACAAAAATATAGAAAACGTTTTACGTTCCTCTACTATTTTACACATATCGCCCCTCTTTGTCAAGGGGGGAATGCTTATTTTCTGTAAACTTTCACAACATTAAAGCGCTGACGCACACCCAGATGTGCTAAATCACAACCGAAAGCGCCGTATTTTCCGTTCCCGCAGCCACAGACAGCTCCTCTATCAGCTCCGCCGATATGCCGCAGGTCTTTATCTTCCTGTGGGCAATGGTTCGGCTGATGTCGGAAAACCTGAACAACACGGGCGAGCTGCCTTGGTGCTTTCGCAGGATATCGGTGCAGGCGGAGATTATATCCCCGTCGGTGCTTTTGCACCTGATAAACAGCTTGCCGCCGCATACCTTCTTTGTAAACTCCTCCTCCGAAAGTATCCTGTCCGCCAGAATGTTCATTCCGCCGTCCCTTGAGGGCGAAAGCCTGCCCTCGATGTAAACACGCCTGCCGCTTTCAAGCAGTGGCTTTGCGGTCACATATACCGATGGGAACACCACACACTCACATTCGCCGCTCATATCCTCCACGGAAAGGAAAGCCATCTCTCCGCTTTTGGCAGCGTGCTTTTTTACCCCCGTAAGAGTGCATACGAAAGCGGTCTTTGCGCCCTCTTTAAGCTTCATCGCCGATGCGATATCTGGCAGGCGCATTGCCTGAGCCAGTGTGCGCATATTTTTAAGAGGGTGCCCCGAAATGTAAATGCCCAGTATCTCCTTTTCCATTTCCAGCAGCTCGGAGGAACTGAACTCATCACTTTTGGGGAGGGTGCTTTCGATATCCGCCGCAGAGCTTCCGCTGTCGGACATTCCGAAAAAGTCCAGCTGACCCTCTATAGCGCCCCTTGAATAATCGGCGCAGGCATTTGCGATAAGGTCATAGTTTTCAAGCATCTGCCGCCTGTTGAGGGCAAAGCCGTCCAGCGCCCCGCATTTTATAAGGCTCTCGGCACATCTGCGGCTGAAATCATGACCGTTCATTCGTTTTACAAGGTCGGTGAGGCTCACATATCTGCCGTTTTTCTCACGCTCTTCTATTATCTCGCTTATCATTCCCCTGCCGAGATTTTTCGCCGCCAGCAGTGAAAAGCGAATGCCGTCCTCTGCGGCGGTAAAGCCCATATCGCTTTCGTTGATGTCTGGGCGGAGTATCTTCACCCCATGCCTGCCGCACTCGGAGATATATTCCATGAGCTTGCCCGTATATTCCGTAAAGGCGGACATAAGCGCCGCCATATATTCCTTATAGAAGTGGCATTTTAGGTACGCCGTTCGGTATGCCACCACCGAATAAGCCGCCGCATGGGACTTGTTGAAAGCATAGGAAGCAAAGCCCGCCATCTCGCCGAAAACGTCCTGAGCCACCTTTTCGGGCACGTTGTTCTTCACCGCTCCCGCAATGAAGATATCCCGCTCCTTTTCCATAACATCGTGCTTTTTCTTTGCCATGGCACGGCGCACAAGGTCGGCTCTGCCATAGGAATAGCCCGCCATTTTGCGGCAAATCTCCATTACCTGCTCCTGATAAACTATGCAGCCGCAGGTAACGTCCAGGATATCCTTTAAAATGGGGTGAGCATAGGTTATCTTTTCGGGGTGACGGCGGTTTTCAAGGTACTTTGGAATGCTGTCCATAGGTCCGGGACGGTAAAGCGACAATGCCGCAGTCAGATCCTCTATCGAACGGGGTCTGAGCTTCATCAGAAGGCTTGTCATGCCGCCGCTTTCAAACTGAAACACGCCCGACGTATCCCCTGCGGAAAGCATCGCAAAGGTCTCGGCATCATCATCGGGGACTTTTCTTATATCAAAGTCGGGGATATGCTTCCTTACCGCCTTTTCGCAGTCATGGATAATGGTAAGGTTGCGAAGCCCCAGAAAGTCCATTTTGAGCAGTCCCACGCTTTCAAGGGCTGTCATGGTGTATTGTGTGGCAACCACACCGTCACGGCACACCAGCGGAACATAATCGCTGACGGGAGCATCGCATATAACAACTCCCGCCGCATGGGTGGAGGTGTTTCGTGGCATTCCCTCAATGGAGCGTGCCGTGTCTATAAGCTCATGCACCTTCATATCGGTCTCGTAAAGACTTTTAAGCTCCGCAGAACCATCAAGCGCCTTGTCAAGAGTCATATGCAGCGACTGTGGGATAAGCTTTGAAACTGTGTCTCCCACGCTGTAAGGCAGGTCGGACACACGGGCAATATCACGTATGGCAGCCTTTGCCGCCATGGTTCCGAAAGTAACTATCTGCGCCACTCTGTCGCTGCCGTACCGCCTGATAACATAGTCAATGACCTCCTGCCGCCTTTCGTAGCAGAAGTCGATATCAAAGTCGGGCATGGAAACTCTTTCGGGGTTGAGGAAACGCTCAAACAGCAGATTGTATCTGATAGGGTCAATGTCCGTGATGCCAATGCAGTACGCCGCAAGGGAACCTGCTCCCGAACCACGTCCCGGGCCTACGGGGATATCCTTGCTTTTGGCGTATGCGATAAAATCCCACACAATAAGATAGTAGTCGGTGTAGCCCATCCTGACCACCACGTCCAGCTCATATTCCAGCCGTTCTTTTATCTCGGGGGTAATGTTATCGTAGCGCTTTTTAAGCCCCATATGGCACATATTCCTGAAAAAAGTCTCATTATCTGCGCCTATCTGCTTCTGTTTTTCGGAAAGGTCAAAGCGTGGGAGCTTCAGCTTGCCGAACTCCATTTCAAAGGAGCACATCTCCGCAATTTTTGCGGTGTTCGCCACAGCATCGGGTCTGCCTCGGAAAAGAGGAAGCATCTCTTCCTCGCTTTTAAGGTAAAATTCATCGTTGGGAAAGGCGATGTTCAGCCTGTCCGCCAGAGTGGTATTGGTCTGGATAGCAAGCAAGACCTTCTGCACCCTTGCATCTTCCCTGCGCACATAATGAGCGTCATTTGTGGCGGCAAGGGGGATATTGGTCTGCGCCGAAAGCCTATAAAGGGCAGGAAGAATTTTTGCGTCCTCGGGAGTGGAATGGTTCTGCACCTCGATATAATAGTTGCCTGCGCCGAAAATATCGTTGTATAAAAGAGCTGTCTGCTTTGCCTTTTCAAAGTCGTCCTCGGCAATATGCCTTGGCACTTCTCCCGCAATACAGCCCGACAGACAGACAAGCCCCTCAGAATGTTCCCTGAGAAGCTCAAGATCAACTCTCGGCTTGCTGTAAAAGCCTTCGGTATAGCTCAGCGACACCATTTTTATAAGATTTTTGTAGCCCTTTTCATTTTTGCACAGCAGTATAAGATGATATGGGTGGGAATCCAGCCCGAAATCCTTGTCGAACCTTGTTCTGCGGGCAACATATACCTCACAGCCGATGATAGGCTTTATCCCCTGAGCTTTGCACTCGTTGTAAAAATCCACAGCCGCAAACATATTTCCGTGATCGGTCACGGCAAGGGCAGTCTGCCCCATTTCCTTTGCACGGCTCACCATATCCTTTATGCGGCAGGCGCCGTCAAGCAGGCTGTATTCGCTGTGAACATGAAGATTAACAAACATTGCGGCGGCTCCTTTCCCGTAATTATCGCATATAATTGCCGCATAAAATCAGTGTCCCATGATATTATCCCCGAATGGCGCAGGACATATTATTTCCGCAATATAATATCCGTCCTCCGCAGGGATATCCATTTTTTCCGTAATATCAAACATATAAAAGTGCTCCTCCGCTTCGGAAGCGGGATATACATAAGCACTTCCCACATTGGAAAGCTCCTTTTCTATCCCCCGTGGTCCGTTGGTACGCACCACAAAAAGCAGCTGATTTTCCGTGTGATTTCCCGTTCCGCTTGTGTTGCCCGTGTAAACACAGCTTCCGCATATTTCGCCGCCCATATCAACTATGTGCCGCTTTGCCCTGTCCGCACGGATATGCCCGTCCGCAATGTTCACAGCTGCGCCGATAATGGGCAGTGCACATATTATTAGGAAAACACACCCTAAAACAATTCCCGTTATCCTTGCAGCCTTTTTCATGTCATTACTCCCGAAATTATTCTTTTCCTGCCTTGCTCCTGTCCTCACGTATCTGGTCGGCTATCTCCATAAGCTTTTTCAGCCTGTGATTTGCCCCCGAACGTCCCACGGGCTTGTCAAGCATTTCTCCCAGCTCTTTCAGCGAAACATCGGGATTTTCCAGCCGCAGCTCCGCCATGTTCCGAAGCTCGGGGGTAAGGCTCTCAAGTCCCTCGGTGTTCATTATGTACTCAATGTCCTCTATCTGCTTCTCGGAAGCTTTGAGGGTCCGCTCGATGTTTGCCGCATCGCAGTTTGCTATGCGGTTCGCCTTGTTGCGCACGTCTTTGAGAATTTTCACGTTCATCAGCTCGATGGAGGATTTTGTGGCACCCATGAGGGTGAGCATATCCTCGATATCCTCGCTGCCCTTGAAATACAGCACGTAAAGCCCCTTGCGCTCCACGTATTTTGACATTATGCCCAGCCGTTCCAGCAGATTTTTCAGGTCGGTGCAAAGCTCCTCAAAGGGCACCGCAAATTCCAGATGATACTCCTTTATCGGCTCGGTAACGCTTCCGCATGAAATGAACGCCCCTGCAAGGAACGCAAAGACGTTGTTATTGTCTATGATATCCTCCTGAATGCGGTGTATGAGCTTGCTGGAGGATATCCTGAAACGGAATATCAGCTCTTCCCTGTCAGGCTCGGCAGGAACTGTAAGGCTGTAGAGCGATGAGCCGTTTTTCTTTTTGGTCTCGTTTATGGCAACAGTGCCGCTCCTGCCGATTATCTTGTCGGAAAGCCTTGAAAACATATCCGCCGCCAGGCGGTTTTCTGTCTGGAACTGTATCTCCTCCGCACCGAAACGGCGGCAGAAGAGCAGCATTCCGTAAAGGCAGGCATATTCCTTGTCACGGTCGGTTATAACAGAGCAAAGCTCCTCTTTTACGCTTTGTGAAAATGACATCTTATCCCTCTTTCATTGCTTCCAAATTACAGCTTTCCGACCTCGATATCCCTGTGGCACACTCTTGATTTAACGCCCTTGTCATCAAGATAATGATAGATATTTTCCGCAAAGGTAACGCTTCTGTGCTTTCCGCCGGTGCAGCCGAATGCGATGACAAGAGAGGTCTTTCCCTCGTGGCGGTACAAGGGGAGAAGGAAGTCGATAAGGTCTTTGAGCTTTTTGTCAAGCTCCTTGGAGCTGTCAAAGCTCATAACATAGTCCCTTACGCAGCTTTCAAGCCCTGTGTGCTTTTTAAGCTCGGGGATATAAAAGGGGTTTGGCAGGCATCTTACATCGAAAACAAGGTCAGCCTCACGGCAGTTTCCGTACTTGAAGCCGAAGGACATTACCTTGACGGACATTCTGTCGTCGGGATTATCCATAAAGAGGTCGAAAATAGTCTCTCTCAGCTGGGCAATGGTCATGTCGGAGGTGTCTATGGTGTAGTCGGAAGCCTCCCTGATGTGGGAAAGTATGCCTCTTTCCATGGTTATAGCCTTTTGCAGGCTGCCGTGGGACTGTTCGTCCAGCGGGTGACGGCGGCGTGTCTCCTTATAGCGCTTGATAAGTACCTCGTCCGATGCGTCGAGGAAAAGCACCTTTACTTCAAGTCCCGATTTTCTGAGATAATCAAGGCTGCTGTCCAGCTCATAGAAAAGCTCACCGCCACGGATATCGGTAACTATAGCCACCTTGCTCATATGTCCGTGGGATTTTACGCAGATATCCGCGAATTTCGGTATAAGCTGGGGAGGGATATTATCTATGCAGTAGTAGCCGATATCCTCAAGAGCGTTCACCGCACCCGATTTGCCTGAGCCTGAAAGACCCGTAACTATCAAAAAATTCATAATATCCTCCATTCCGCCTGTTTATGCAGGGCATATGTTTATGCCGGACATAAACGACATAACTATATCATTATATAACTATATCATTATATAAGATTACCACAAATCGGCTAAGAAATCAACAGGACAGGGCAAGTTATTTTTGAACATTAAACATAACGTTTTCACCTGAGTTTCACCGTATTAACGTATCACCCTCATAAATTTTATAACAAATCAGCGTAATATTCACAAAAAAATAATAATTTGATATCCTATATTAAATGAATATTGAAAAGAAAAGGTATATAATTTTTTTATATAGTCTTTTTTTGATGAATTTTGTAATTTTTGTTATTTTTACGGGAGAAAATGAAATGGAGATTTTAAAGCAGCGAATTTTAAAGGACGGCGTTGTAAAAGAGGGAAACGTCCTTAAAGTGGATAAGTTCCTCAATCACCAGATGGACGTTAAGCTTTTTAACGACATCGGCGAGGAATTTGCAAGGCGTTTTGCGGGTCTGGGCGTAAACAAGATACTTACCATCGAGGCTTCGGGTATCGGAATCGCCTGCATCGCAGCCCAGCATTTTAACAACTGTCCCATTATCTTTGCCAAAAAGACCCTCAGCCAGAACCTTGACGGTCAGATGTACATCACTCAGGTAAAGTCCTACACAAAGGGCGTTACTTATGATGTAATGGTCTCAAAGAAATACCTCGGCAAGGGCGATAAGGTCCTTATCATTGATGATTTCCTTGCAAACGGCTGCGCTCTTATGGGTCTTATACATATCGTCGAGCAGTCAGGCGCCGATCTGGTAGGTGCAGGCATCGTTATTGAAAAGGGCTTCCAGGTGGGCGGACAGACTATCCGTGACATGGGAATAAAGCTGGAATCCCTTGCAATAATAGATTCCATGGACGACGGCAAGATCGTGTTCAGAGATTAACGCAAAAGGCGTTAATATAGCTGTTATAACTGACAGCGTACAGGAAAAAAGTTTTATGGAGGAAGAAAAATGAAGAAAAAACGCTTTCTGGCACTTGCTCTCTCAGCGCTCATGTCTGCATTCGCATTCACTGCCTGCACAACAGCCGCTGACGATACAGCAAATGCAGGCACAGACGCAGCAGGCTCCGACGGAGCTGACACAGCTGCTGTTCAGACACTCACCTATGACGATGTAAAGATCGGCGTTATCCACATCGGCAACCCTGCTGACGGCTCCGGATATACATACGCTCACGATCAGGGTATCGTAGGTATGCAGCAGGAGCTTGGTCTCAGAGATGACCAGATCGTAAGAAAGAACAACGTAAGCGACAGCGACCCTGCCGCAACCGAAACAGCTATCCGTGAGTGCATCGAGGAAGGCTGCAACATCATCTTCGGCACAAGCTGGGGCTACATGGACAAGATGGAGTCTCTGGCAGCTGAGTTCCCCGACGTTTACTTCTGCCACGGCACAGGTTACAAGAACAACGGCACTAACCTCAACAACTACTTCGGCAGAATCTACCAGGCAAGATATCTTTCCGGTATCGTTGCAGGTATGAAGACCGAGTCCAACCTCATCGGCTACGTTTCCGCAATGGGCGTTGAGAACTCCGAGTGCACAGGCGGCATTGACGCTTTTGCAATGGGCGTTTATTCCGTAAATCCCGACGCTAAGGTTTATGTAAAGGTAACAAACAGCTGGTACTCCCCCACAGAGGAGACAAACGCTGCCAAGGCTCTTCTTTCCGAGGGCTGCGACGTTATCGCTCAGCACTGCGATACCCCCAACCCCCAGCTCGAAGCTGAGAGCGCAGGCAAGTGGGGCGTAGGCTACAACACCGATATGTCCAAGGACGCTCCCAAGGCTACCCTTACTTCCACTATCTGGCACTGGGACGCTTACTACACCTATCAGGTAAAGCAGATCGTTGATGGCGGCTGGACCTGCGAGAACTACTACGGCGGCATGGCTGACGGTCTCGTTGATATCTCTCCCCTCAATATGGACATCTGCACCGATGAGATGCAGGCAGCTGTTGACGCAGCAAAAGCAAAGATCATGGACGGTTCCTTCAACGTATTTGACGGCGTTATCGAAACAAACGACGGTCAGACCGTAGGCGAGGAAGGCTCCACTCTCGACGATGCAACCATCACAGGCGGCATCAACTGGTACTTCAAGACTGTTGAAGTAAAGTAATCGACAATAAAACCAAACAGAGCGGCAGGATTTATATTATATTGATTCTGCCGCCCTATTTTTATGGTATCCATGAGAAAACGGCAGCTGATACCGCCGCTTTCTGATGAATATCAAACTGAAAAGGAAAGGAAGATCATATGAGCGGGAATGAGATCGCCGTAAAATGCAGCGGGATAACCAAGACCTTCGGCGGCGTTGTGGCAAACGACGATATAAATCTCGAAGTAAAATACGGCGAGATACTGGCTCTTCTGGGCGAGAACGGCTCGGGCAAAACAACTCTTATGAATATGCTCTCGGGCATCTATCACCCCGACAAGGGCACCATAGCCATTTCGGGCAAAACTGTTGCCATAAATTCACCCAAGGACTCCATTGCACTGGGAATAGGCATGATACATCAGCACTTCAAGCTGGTGGAGGTGTTCACCGCAGCGGACAACATCGTTGCAGGCACAAAGGGCAGCCTTAAAGGCAAGGGAGCTGTAAGGGACGAGATAAACAAGATATCCGAACAGCTGGGGCTGGAAGTTGACCCCGACAAAAAGGTATATAATATGTCCGTCAGCGAAAAGCAGACGGTGGAGATACTTAAAGTCCTTTACAGAGGCGCAAAAATACTTATCCTTGACGAGCCTACCGCCGTGCTTACCCCTCAGGAAACGGAAAAGCTCTTCGCTATCCTTAAAAAGATGAAAGCTCAGGGCTGTGCCATTATCATCATCACCCACAAGCTGGACGAGGTAATGGAGATATCCGACAGAGTTACCATTCTCCGCAAGGGAAAGAGCGTTGAAACGGTGCAGACCGCCGAAAGCAGTGAGAAAAAGCTCACCGAGCTTATGGTGGGCAAGCCGGTTGACCTTTCCATCGAGCGCCCCGAGCCTGAGAATGTCACACCCATACTCAATGTAGTTGACCTGACGGTAAAAAACTCCGAAGGAAGCATCGCCCTCAACGACGTAAGCTTTGTCATCAACAGGGGCGAGATACTGGGCGTTGCAGGCATCGCAGGCAGCGGTCAGAAGGAGCTTTGCGAGACTATCGCAGGACTACAGAAGATAGAAAAGGGCGCTGTGCTTTATAACAAGGAAAACATCATCGGCAAAACTCCCAAGCAGATAATAGAGCTTGGCATAAGCATGAGCTTTATCCCCGAGGACCGTCTGGGAATGGGTCTGGTGGCTTCCGCAGGAATGACGGACAATATGCTTCTGAAAACCTACAAAAAAGGAAAGTTCTGCTTTGTGGACAGAAAGCCTGCAAGAGCGCTCTCCAAGGAGCTTATCGACAGCCTTGAGATAAAGACAGCCTCCACCGAGCAGCCCGTAAGAATGCTTTCGGGCGGAAATGTTCAGAAAGTTCTGCTGGGACGTGAGATACACAGCCAGCCCGACCTGCTCATAACCGCATATCCCGTAAGAGGTCTGGACATCAACTCCTCTTACATGATATACTCCCTGCTCAACGAGCAGAAAAAGAAAAACACTGCCGTGCTGTTTATCGGCGAGAGCCTTGACGTTCTGCTGGAGCTGTGCGACAGGATAATGGTGCTGTGCCACGGAAAGATAACGGGCATATGCGACGCAAAGAAGCTTACAAAGGAAAAGATAGGCCTTATGATGACAGGCTCAACTATGGAGGAGGTAATGGGCGATGAGTGAGGCTAAAGCCATAAAAAAAGAACCCCTTATCAGAATTGCCAAAAGAGCCGAGCGCTCCAACAGGGAAAAGCTGGTTTTAAGGCTTCTCTCCGTGCTTCTTGCCATATGCGCAGGCGGAATTTTCATTCTGATACTGGGTAAAAATCCGTTTCTTTACTACAGCAAGATGGCTGCGGGAGCATTCATAGGCAAGAACCCAAAAAATCCCATGATGCCTTTCCGTGAGACCATAAAGATAATGATACCCCTGCTCATATCCTCTCTGGGCATAACGCTGGCGTTCAAGATGAAATTCTGGAACATTGGCGCAGAGGGTCAGATAATCATGGGCGGCATATTCGCTTCATACTTTGCACTTTTCCACTATGACCTGCCCCATTATCTGCTGTTCATACTAATGTTTATAGCGGCAATGATAGGCGGCGGACTTTACGGAATGATACCCGCATTCTTTAAGGCAAAGTTTGATACAAACGAAACTCTGCTGACGCTGATGCTAAACTACATCGCCCTGTACATTATCGACTGGCTGACAAAGGGCGCTTGGCAGGATCCCGAATCAAAGGGCTATCCCAAGATAGCGACCTTTGACAAAAACGCTTGGCTTGACTCGCTGGTCGGCATTCAGATCGGCTGGGTAATAGGTCTTGTGCTGGCGGCAGTTATATTCGTATATCTCCGATACACCAAGCAGGGCTATGAGATAATGGTAGTTTCCGACAGCCACGCCACAGCAAGATACGCCGGCATGAACCCCGGAAAGATAACCATTAGAACAATGTTCCTCAGCGGCGCTGTCTGCGGAATCGCAGGCATGGTGCAGGCGTGCGGAACAGAACATACCCTTTCCAGATCGGTCGCAGGCGGCGTGGGCTTCACAGCAATCATCGTTGCATGGCTTGCAAACCTCAGCCCCGTAGGCATTGTGATAGTTTCCTTCCTCTTTGCAGTGCTCCAGAAGGGAAGCACGGTAGTTTCCTCCGAATTTAATCTGTCACCCTACTGTTCACCCGTATTGCAGGGAATAATCCTGTTCTTCGTGCTGGGCTGCGAGTTCTTTATCAGATATAAATTCATCTTCCGTCATAAGGAGGAAAAGTGATATGGAAAGACTTATTGCATTTCTTGCTCATGCGGTATATATGGGCACTCCCCTGCTTTTCGGCACTGTGGGTGAGATACAGAACGAGAAGTCGGGCCACCTTAACCTGGGCGTTGAGGGCATTATGGCTATGGGAGCCTGCGCAGGCTTTATGACCGCCTACAAAACGGGCAGCCTTGTGCTGGCGCTGATAATGGCTTTTATTGTCGGAATGGCAGTTTCGCTAATCTACGCATTCCTTACCATCACCATGATGGCAAACCAGAACGTTACGGGTCTTACCCTTACCATTTTCGGCACAGGTCTTTCAAACTTCATCGGCGAGCAGATGATAACCGCTTCGGAAACAGGAAACCTGAAGCTGCCCGAAAATGTATCGGCAGCGCTGAAAAACATTAAGATTCCTCTGCTTGGCGATATCCCCGTGCTGGGCGGTGTGCTTTTCAACCAGAACATATTCACATATATCAGCATCGTAATTGCGATAATCATGTTCATCTACCTGAACAAGACAAAAACAGGTCTTAATCTGAGGACTATCGGCGAAAGTCCCGCAGTTGCGGACGCTGTGGGAATAAACGTTGTGAAGTACAAGTACATCAACGTGCTTATCGGCGGCGGAATATGCGGCATCGGCGGAGCGTTCTGCTCAATGGTAATAAACGGCGGCGTTTGGATGGCAAACAGCGTAAACGGACTGGGCTGGATAGCCGTTGCGCTGGTAATATTCGCAGTATGGAACCCCGCAAAGGCAATATACGGCGCATACATCTTCGGCGCATTCATGGTGCTGAAATATTACTTCCCCAAAGACCTGGGATTTACCGTTCCCGAATCATTCTTTGATATGCTCCCCTACCTTGTAACGGCGCTGGTGCTTGTCATCACCTCCGTAAAGAAGTCCAAGGAGCGTTCACAGCCAGCTTCCTGCGGCGTGAACTATTTCCGTGAGGAAAGATAATTAAACTAACCAAAACCGCCGTATCGGATATTTCCGATACGGCGGCATTTTTAGAACCTGTCTTCACAAGCATATGCGCACGTCTTTTCGGCAAATTTTGCCGCAGACTGCGTTAAAAATCCTTGCCGGGCGAAAGCCCGCCTGCGGATTTTTGCCTACTCTGCAACAAAATTATGCTCGAAAATCCGCACACATTTCTTATGAAGACAGGTTCTTATTTATCCAAGCCCTTTTGCACATAAGGCGTTTTAAGAAATCTATGGTAAAAGATAAATCCGACTGTGGTTGTGATGATCTCCGTAACAGGGAATGTGAGCCAGAACCTTTCCAGTCCGAACCGTGAGAAGATATATCCCAGCGGAACGAACAGTATGACCGTTCTTATAACTGTCAGCAGTGAGCTTTTCACGCTGCTTCCCACCGCCTGAAAGAACACGGGGAAAATAAGCGACGTAACCATGGGGATAAAGCTTATGCCGATTATCCTGAGCCCGAATGTTCCTATCGCCACCACCTGCTCGTCAGAACTGAACACCCTCAGCATCTGCTCGGGGATAACTGCAAAACATAATGTTCCCAGCGACATAAGCGCTATGCCGAATATGACCGAGGCGGACAATGTCTTTTTGCAGCGCTCGATATTGTGCGCCGCATAGTTGAAGCTTATGACAGGCACTATGCAGGTCTGCATTGCTCCCAGGGGGATAAAGAAGAAGGTCTGCCACTTGTAGTAAAGTCCCAGCGCTGTGACTGCCTGATCCGAAAAGCCTGAAAGTATGAGGTTAAGTCCAAGAATATAGAACGTGTATGCGGACTGCATAAGGATATTCGGCGTGCCCAGAGCGAATATGCGCTTTATGTATGCAGGGTATTTTCTCCTGTCGGGAGACCTGCGGAAGCCTTTTTTCATGACCACCAGCGCTGCAGCTATCTGACCCGCAACTGTGGCGGCAGCCGCTCCCGATATGCCCATTTTGGGAAGCCCGAACATTCCGAAAATAAGCAGAGGGTCAAGGATAATGTTGGTGATCGCACCTATTATCTGCGCCGCCATAGGCGTTTTCATATCGCCGTGAGCTTGCAGGATCTTTGTCCACACGCTTTCAAGGAAAAGCCCGAAGCTGAACACGCACACTATCCTGCCGTATGCGATAACATCGGCAATGACCGCAGGCGAGTCGGTGGACATTTTTGCATATGCGGGCATTATTGCATAGCACACAGCGGCAAACAGCAGCCACATCACCACAGCCAGCGGAGTTCCCACTCCCGCATACTCGTCGGCTTCCTTTGTTCCGCCCGTGCCAAGCTTTGCTGCCATGGCGGTGTTTATCCCCACGCCCGTTCCCACGGCAAAGGCTATCATCAGCAGCTGTATGGGATAGATCATTGAAAGGGCGGTAAGTCCCGAATCGGAAGCCCTGCCAACGAAAAAGCTGTCAACTATGTTATAAAGCGCCTGAATAAGCTGCGCCAGCATTACAGGCGGAGCAAGCTTCAGCAGAACTTTGCTTATCTTCTCCTTGCCAAACAGTTCGTTTGTATCCATTTTATGACCATTCCTTTCGGAAATAATATGCAGCTTTAATATAATATCACATCAGCACAAATATTTCAAGCTGTGCCGACGCTGCTTGATGTGAACTTTATTCAATTAAAATCCCTGCAAATCATTGACATCAATGTTACAATAGTGTTATAATCATTAAAAGACATTTTTGGGGGTAATTATGGCTATCATAGGAATTGATCTGGGAACTACAAACAGCCTTGCCGTATGCTACAGGAACGAAAAGGCTGAGATTATAAAAAACAGTCTGGGAGATAACTATCTTCCCTCTGTTGTCAGCATTGACGACAATGGCGAGATACTTGTGGGCAGGGTGGCAAAGGAGCGGCTTATATCCCACCCCAGCGCCACAGCGGCAGAGTTCAAGCGGATAATGGGTCTGCGCCAGACCGTAACTCTCAGCGGACGGAGCTTCTCTCCCGAGGAGCTGTCCTCCCTTGTGCTGCGCAGGATAAAGGAAGATGCGGAAGCCTATCTGGGCGAGCCTGTGACCGAGGCTGTCATCAGCGTGCCCGCATATTTTGACGATAACTGCCGAACCGCCACCAAGCTTGCCGCAAAGCTTTCCGGCATTTATGTTGAAAGGCTGGTAAATGAGCCATCCGCCGCAGCACTTGCCTATCAGGCACGTCACGGCTTCGGGGACGGCACATATATGATAGTGGATTTCGGCGGAGGCACCCTTGATATCTCCATAGTCGATTCCTTTGACAGCGTTATGGAGATACTTGCCGTTGCAGGCGACAATCATCTGGGCGGTAAGGACTTTAACGAAGCCATTGCCTACTACTTCTGCAAGGAAAACGGCATTGACATGAACACCCTCTCCCCCGATGACAAGGCGATAGTATATAGGCTGGCAGAGGAATGCAAAATATCCCTCACCACCCAGCCAATGGCAATGATGATAGCAAACATCGGCGGCAAGCAGCTTTCTCTGACCCTTGACAACAACAAGCTCATAGAGGTCTGCTCCGCAGTGTTTGAGAGAGTGGCATCGCCTGTAAGAAAAGCGCTCCACGACAGCCGTCTCAGTATTGATGATATCGACGATATAATACTTGTGGGCGGCTCATGCAAAATGCCCACAGTCAGGGCATTCATCGAAAAGATAACAGGCAAGCGCCCCTGTACAGATATCGACCCGGATACTGCCATTGCTCAGGGAGCGGGCATTTTTGCAGGCATAAAGGACAGAAACGACAAGCTGAAAGACATTATCCTCACCGATATCTGCCCCTTTTCCCTGGGAACGGACGTTCTTGACATACAGAGCCGTGAATCGGTAATGGACTTCATCATCGACCGCAACTCTCCCCTGCCCACCAGCCGTGAGCATATCTACAGCGCCGTGAACGACGGTCAGACCGTGTCAAAGTTCAAGTTCTATCAGGGCGAGAGCCGTGTGCCCTCACGCAACCTGTACATAGGCGAGCTTTGTGTAAAGCACCCGCCTGCACGAAAGCATCAGCCCACCTGCACCGCCCGCATGACCTATGACATCAACGGGATACTTGTGGTCGATGTCACCACTTTAGCGGATAACAAGCACTACAGCCACGTAATGCTCAGCAGTTCCAACAATATGAGCGATGAGGAGATAAACGCCGCCCTCAAAAAAATGGAAACTCTTAAAATAAGCCCTGCGGACAAGGAAGAGAACCGTCTGCTCATTGCCCGTGCCGAGCGCATTTATGAGGAAGCTCTGCCCGAGGAGCGCTATATGATAGACAATGCTCTGGGCAGCTTCAAGGCAGCACTTAATATGCAGAACAACCGCCGCATTCACGAAGCTGCGGAGGATCTGACCGCTCTTCTGTACAATCTGGAATACTGATATGTGGGAGATACTTGGAATTGAGCCAACAACGGACATAAGGGAGATAAAGCGTGCCTATGCCCGCCTGGCAAAGCAGTACAATCCCGAAGAACACCCCGAGGAGTTCAAACGGATTTTTGACGCTTACAAGTCCGCCTCTGCCCTGGCAAGATCGGTAAATGAGCACCGCAGCGATCCGATCGTTGCGATCACAGCAGCTGCTACCGAAGCGAAAGAGCAGGAACAGCTACAGCCCGAGCAGCATGAGCAGTCCACACAGTCCCAACAGCCTGAGTTCAACTTCACCTCCGTGGATATTTTCCCCGACTTTGAGATAACTCCACAGCTGGCTCAGGAAAAGTTTTTGCAGAACATGGCTCTCATACTTTCCGACAAAAACAAGCGTGACGATATCTCCTGCTGGAAATGGCTGCTGGGAAAGCCCACATTTCTGTCCGTATGCGATGACAAGGGCTTCAGAAAAAAGGCTCAGAAGCTGCTTGACAAGGAGCTTCTTGCACCGAATGTATCGTCATACATTGCAAGCAGGTTCAGCCGTGGCTCACGGGCTTTGCCGCAGAAAAAGGGCGACAAATGGACGGTTTACATCTCCCACAGCGGCAAAAAGCCCCCGGAAAGCTACAAGGTGCCAAGCTATATGGGCGGCCCAAGCCTGCTTCATCGCACCGCTCCGCAGCTTATGACCATGGTTATCATATCTTTAATATTCTTTGCTCTTGTACTGGCAGGCAGCCTGTTACAGCAGTATTTTTCATAAGCCAAAACTAACGAAAGGCATTTACATATAAATGTGGAATATACTTGGAATTGAACCTACAAAGGACATAAAAACCATAAAAGCGGCTTACGCAAAGCTTGCAAAGCAGTACAATCCCGAAGAACACCCCGAGGAGTTCAAGCGGATATTTGACGCTTACAAGTCCGCCTGCGCATATGCACGTTCGAAGAACACGCCAGAGCCGCAGAAGCCCGACACCACCCAAGAGGGTCTGAACCTTTCCTTTGCACCAAAACAGGAGCAGTCTCAGTCAGAGGAAAACGGGCAGGAAAATGCCTTTGATTTCTCCAATGTAAATGATAGCGCAAAGCCTCAGCCGCAAAGGGAAGATAAAAAAGAGGATAATGCCCTTGACTTTTCCTCTGTAGATGAAGCACCAAAGCCTGACGCCGACGATGAAGAAATCGGCGGCTTTGATTTCAGCTCCCTTGACCCCGAAAAGCTCAATCAGACAGATGAAGAGCGCATGGAAGCTATGCGGAAGTTCTATCTTGAAAAGATACGCCGCATGGTAATGAAAAAATCCACTGCCGACAATTATCAGCTGTGGTACGAGCTGCTGAACAGCCACGACTTTTCCCGTCTGGCAGCAGATGAGGACTTCCGCCTGGAAGCCACCTCGCTGCTTTACCGCACCACATACACCAAGGAAGTGGCAAACCTTATCGCCTACTGCTTCGGTCACGGCGCTTCATACATCTGCGTCAACTCCATTTCCAACGAGTGGCAGGTTCGGCTGATAATACCTAAGGCATCACGCCGCCGCACACGCTTTATATCCGAAAGCCCCTCAAATATGCCCAAATGGGTGGGCGTTGCAGCCGTCATCATAGCTATCATGCTGTTTATCGTCTGGCCCATGTCTATACTCGCCTCGGACAACAGCTCATCGAACAGAATGCCTGAATACACTCCGCAGGAGCAGGCACATGACCCTGACGAATATCTTATCGACGCATTTGTAGATGCCGCCAACGACCATTCCTATGACCTTGAAACCCTTTACCCCATGTGCGTGGGCAAGTGGGAAAATGAGCAGGGATATATCATCATTGACGAAAGCTACGGCTATGCGCTGTGTTTCAACGGCGACACCGCCGCAGGCTCCGTTTCCGCAGTTCCCGCCGAAAAGGGCACAACGGTTTATGCCAGCCTTACATCGGATAATCCAAAATATGACGGCACCCTGCTCGGCATAGTTTTAATTTCAAAGGACGGCAAAAGTCTTTCCGTCATATTCCCCGACAAAACCACCACCGTTATGTATAAGGCTGATGAAGCGGAAACGGAAGTGACCGCCGCACAGACCGAAGAGACGCAGGCAGAGACCTCACAGACGGAAGACGAGGGAATATCCGAAAGCTATGATATCGACGGCTTTTCAGTAACAGTCACTGCCTACAAGAATAAGTCCTACACCGATATAGACATGACAAACACAAGCGATAACCCTTGTCTCAGCGCTCCAAAGGTGCTTTATGAAAATCGCTTCTTTGAGGACTGCACCGAAGCAATGCTCTACTACCCCAGCGGAATGTGCGAAAGGGTGCCGATAAACGACGGCATACCCGACACGCAGAACAACGAGGTCTATCTCCCCGTGCTGTGGGAGGACACTGACAAGTACAGGCAGGACGACATCACAAGTCTCAGGCGGGTCGAGCCGGGCGAAACCATGAGCGCCCGCTGCATTTTTGAAAAATAATATCAAACAGGGCTGCTGCGGATATACCGTAACAGCCCTGTTTCTTGCATTATTACTTTTTTCAATGAGATACTTTTGATGATTTTACAAATACCAAACTTACAATCAAAACGATAGCCTCCACAACCGGCATTACCACCCATAAGCTGCTGCCGCCGAATAATATGTGGGAATGTAATGATGGCAATGCTGCTGAGCAGGATATTCCTGAGCAGTGATATGCACAATGATCTTTGAACGCTTAAAACTGATTAGTATAAGTCCATAGCTATTCCTCCAAAAAATAAAGCCAGATAAGAATAACATCTTATCTGGCTCATGATGATCATGTCCATCCGGGAATCTCACTTAAAAAGTGAAATACCTTGCAAAGTGCTTGTATGCACCGTCCGACTTTGCTGATTATAGCAAATGATATATGCAATGTTAATATTTATATCCACGACTTATTTTTTGACTGTTAGTGTGTTTTTGTGCAAAATCATGGCGGCGAACCGCCTATTTACCCGAACATCATCTCGCCAAACTTTATGGCATATTCGTTCCAGAAAGTCATATCATGACCGCCCTTGCTTTCAAGATATATATGCTTTGCGCCTATGCTGTCAAGGAACGAGTGGAACTGCCTGTTTTCAGCCAGAAGAAAATCCTCTGTTCCGCAGGCCATGAATATCTCGGGAAGCCTGCCGCTTTTGTGAAGTCTTTCCGCCAGCACCTCGGGATTGTTGTCGCTTTGCTCCACAGTATCAAGGTCACCGAAGCAGCTGCGGTAATAGTCATAATTGGCAACGCCGTTGTTCTCCCCCTCTTTCATGTGTGCGATCCGGTGCACTATCAGCGCAGAGGAAAGAGCTGTGACCTTGCCGAAATTATCGGGGTACGCAAATGCCGTGTGAAGTGCGCCGAAGCCGCCCATGGAAAGCCCCATTATATATGTCTCATCGGCGCTCATTGCCAGACCGAAGGTCTTTCGCACATATCTTACCAGCTCATCACCCACATAGGTGCAGAACTTCCGCCCTGTGGCAGCTCCGTTCAGCCAGAAGGAATTCTCGCCGCTGGGCATGACCACGGCAAAATTATACTTCTCCGCCACCCATGTCGGCATCCAGTTGAAAGCCTTATCCGTGTAGCCATGGAGCAGAAAAAGAGTTTTCATTTTCCGCTTTGAATACTCCGTTTCCTCCCGTGGGATATCCGCACGAAAATCATTCGGGATATACATTTTAAAAGTAACGCTGCGCATCAGCGAATTTGAAAAGAAGTCTATTGAAATATCAGCCATAAAAAAGCCCCCTTTTCAAATATTATACGTTATTATAATACCTTTGTAAAGAACATTAAAGAAAAAATCCCCTTATTTGCCTTATAATAAATAGAAAATTATTATATAAGGAGTTATGTAAAATGAAGGATCTGTCGATCTACACAAATGATTTTATAAACTATTGCAGGCTGCACAAGGGGCTTAGCGCCAAAACACTGCGGGCATATTCCATTGACCTGAACCAGCTGTGGGAACGCACCCACGGCGACCTGAGCAAAGCATCTATCTGCCGGTACATATCCCATCTTCACAAAAGCTATAAGCCCCGAACCTGCCGCCGAAAGATCGCCGTTATCAAGGCTTTTGTGCATTTTCTGCTTATAGACGACATCATAGACAGCAACCCCTTTGACAAAATAGACGCATCATTCCGTGAACCGTCGCTGCTGCCGAGGACGATACCGCTGAACATCATAAACGGCATACTCAAAGCGGCGTACAACGAACGCAAGCTTGCCAAAAACGCCTATTCGGACAAAATGTGCCTGCGTGACATCGCCATTCTGGAAATGCTCTTTGCCACAGGCGCAAGGGTGTCGGAAATGTGCTCCCTTACTCCCGATGACATTGATCTGGAGTACCATTCCGTCAGGATATTCGGCAAAGGCTCAAGGGAGCGCATAGTGCAGATAGAAAATACAGACGTGCTGGAGATTCTCAGGGAATACAGCAGCGCATTCAGCTCGGATATCATATTCTCTGGATATTTCTTTGTAAACAGGCTCCACAGGCGGCTTTCCGAGCAGTCCGTGCGGGAGATAATAAACAAATACGCCCTTTTGTGCCGTGAGGACATACACATCACACCCCATATGTTCAGGCATTCCTTTGCCACGCTTCTGCTGGAGGAGGACGTGGATATCCGCTACATACAGCGGCTTCTTGGGCACAGCTCCATCACCACCACCCAGATATACACCCACGTTGCCATGTCAAAACAGCGTGAGATACTTTCCGCCAAGCACCCGAGGAATAAGATAGATATTTGACCCGATCTGCTCCCCCATGCAGTGCCAAACCCTGATTTTTTTATTGCTATTTCAGCCCCTATATGTTATAATAATAAATAATGTCATTTTATAAATATACTTCTCAGAAAGGAACGATAATATATTATGAACGACGGATTTGTAAGATGCGGCAGTGCTGTGCCCGATATCAAGGTGGCAGACTGCGCCTTCAATGCCGAAAAGATAATCGAAAAGGTTCGTGAAGCTGCCGAAAACGGCTGTTCGGTGCTGGTTTTCCCCGAGCTTTGCATCACAGGCTACACCTGCGGAGACCTTTTCCTCTCCGAAACACTGAAAAACGGCGCTGCTGCTGCGCTCAAAACCATACTTGCCGCCACAGCCGAGCTTGATATACTTTTCATTGTCGGACTTCCCGTCCCCCACCTCAACAGGCTCTATAACTGCGCCGCAGTGTGCTGCAAGGGCAGGCTGCTGGGTCTTGTCCCCAAGCGCAATATCCCCAACTACTCCGAATTTTACGAGGCAAGGCATTTTTCCCGCTGGGAAATGGGCTTGGACGAAAATGACTGTGTTAATATTGATATGGGTCTGGGCTATACCGTTCCCATGGGCGAACTTATCTTCTCGTGCCAAAACTTCCCACAGCTTATGATAGCTGCTGAGATATGCGAGGACCTGTGGGTACCCGAGCCCCCCTCGGTAACGCTGTCAGAGGGCGGCGCTGTTATCATCTGCAATCCCTCCGCTTCCGATGAGGTCATAGGCAAAAAGGAATACCGCCGTGACCTGGTAAGAATGCAGAGTGCACGGCTTGTGGGCGGATATATCTACACCGACTGCGGCTTCGGTGAGTCAACCCAGGACATGGTCTTTTCGGGTCATTGCCTTATCTGCGAGAACGGATCCGTTCTTTCTGAGAAAAGGACATTCAGCGGCAGCGGCATCATTTACGCCGACCTCGACCTTGAACGTCTGGCAAGCGAGCGCAGAAAGATGACCACCTACGGAAATTCCGCAGAATATAAGCTTCCTCTTATCACTTTCAGCATGGATATCCCCGAAAATAAGGAGATAAAGCGTTTTTACGCACCAATGCCCTTTGTCCCCGCAGACAAGGCAGATCTTTCCGCACGCTGCGAGGAGATCCTCACCATGCAGGCAACAGGACTTGCCACACGCCTTAGGCACATCGGCTGCAAGACCTGCGTTATCGGTCTATCGGGCGGACTGGACTCCACTCTTGCTCTTATCGTCACTGTTCACGCCTTTGATATGCTCTCCCTTGACCGCAAGGGCATAATCGCCGTGACCATGCCATGCTTCGGCACCACAAAGCGCACCAAGAGCAATGCGCTTATCCTGGCGGAAGCCTATGGCGCTTCTATCCGTGAGATAGATATTACCAAGTCCGTAAGGCAGCATTTTGAGGATATCGGTCAGGAGGAAAGCGTTCACGACGTTACCTACGAAAACTGCCAGGCAAGAGAGCGCACTCAGGTGATAATGGATATCGCCAACAAATCAGGCGGCATAGTTATCGGCACCGGAGACCTTTCCGAGCTGGCGCTGGGCTGGGCTACCTACAACGGCGACCATATGTCCATGTACGGCGTTAACTGCTCTATCCCCAAGACCCTTGTTCGCCATCTGGTGGCATATGAGGCGCAGATGTCGGAGGGTCAGCTTTCCGAGGTGCTTCGTGATATCCTTGACACCCCCGTTTCCCCCGAGCTGCTCCCCCCCTCCGAGGACGGCACGATTTCACAGAAAACAGAGGATATCGTAGGCCCCTACGAGCTGCACGATTTCTTTCTTTACTACACCGTCCGCATGGGCTTTACCCCCAAGAAAATATTCCGCATTGCAAAATGCGCCTTTGCAGGCAGATATGACGATGCTACTATCCTCAAATGGCTCAGGACATTCACATGGAGATTTTTCTCCCAGCAGTTCAAGCGCTCCTGTCTCCCCGACGGCCCCAAAGTGGGAAGCGTTACGCTTTCACCCCGTGGTGACTGGCGTATGCCCTCCGACGCATCGGCTGCCCTCTGGCTCGCCCAGCTGGACGAGCTGAAATCAAAGATAAACTGAAAGGCGGTGCTATGATGAAGCTCAATGAAATAGTTCTGCGATACCTTAAAGGTCAGAAAAAGCATACGGTGCTGACTGTCCTTGCCATAATCGTTTCAGTTGCGTTCATGACCATAATCCTGTCCGCAGTTTCGGTTTACCGTGCGGCTTCGCTGAATATCTCCCGTGAGACTAACGGCACATATCATATAGTATTCAACGGTCTGGACAAGCAGCAGCTCATTGATATCCGCAGCATGGATATTTTTGAAAAAACTGAGATATACAGCATTTCCTCCTATTCGAGCAGCGTTGATATGGACTTCGTTAAAATGGCGGAAGACAACGCAAAGGTGGAATATCTGCTGGTGAACGGTCTGCCTGTTGATGATAACTTTCTGAGGCTCAACGCCGATGACTGCGACCTGCTGCCCCCCTCCATGCGCACTGTGACCGGCGGACGGCTTCCCGAAAAGGACGGCGAGCTTGTTATCAACAGTGCCAACGCCGAGCAGTGGGGATACCCCGAAATAGGCAGCACCGTCAATGCGGAGCTGTTTGTCTGCGGCGTTAAAACGGGAGCTGAAACTCCTGCGGGCACGCCTATGATACTGGCTGAGAATTTCGACATCACAGAGATAAGGGAGATTTCCTTTACCGTTGTTGGCTACAGCGATACTATAAATATGGTAAGCTACAACGATACTCAGCTCAAATCCTACAACTATCTTTCGGACAATCTTGTTGCCCGCTTCTCCGACAGCGCCAATGACTTTTACTGGGATATGGACAGGTCATTTTCCGCTCTGGGCTATGAGATAGATGACTTTGACTACGGCATGAATCAGGAGCTGCTTAACATGGAGGGCAGAGGCGTTACCGCCCGCTTCTCCCAGGCGCTTTCCTTTGCTGTGGAATATCTGGTAGTGCTGTTCTTTATGTTCTGCATAAGAATGGTAATAGACAACTCCTTTGAGCTGGCTTCAAAGGAGCGCATAAAGCAGTTCGGTCTGCTCAAAGCCGTGGGTGCTTCCAAAAAGCAGGTGTTCTCCCTTGTAATGTGGGAGGCATTTTATCTGGCAGTTCCCGGCGTTATCCTTGGTATCCTTGCAGGTCTGGGCAGCTCGGCAGCTATATTCTCCGCAGTAAAGAACCTGCCCTATCTCCACGATGTTTCCCTTGATTACGATCTGGCTTCCATGCTGAAATTTGATATCAAGCCTTATGTTTATATCTCCTCAGCTATTATCGGCTTCCTGTGGGTGTTCGTTTCGGCAATATCCACCGGTATGCGCTCTATCAAGGCTTCCCCTGTAGATGCAATGAGAGCCGCTGCCAAGAAGGAGAAGATAAAGCCCTCACGCCACGGCTCGGGAATCGAGCAGGGTCACGGCTTTATCGGCGCATACTCCGCACTCAGCGCAAAGCGCAACAAAAAGCGCTATATCATCACGCTGGTATCAATGGTAATGAGTATCGTGCTTTTCACTGTGTTCTCCTACGGAATTGAGATCGCAACGGGCAATCTGCAGAATGAGTTCGATGTTAAGCGTATGCCCTATGACTACACCGCAAACCTCAGCGTTACCGACCCTCAGACCGTTTATGAAAGAGCGGAGCTGATGAAGCAGTCGGGATATTTCACCGATGTTCAGTATGACACTCACCTGTCGCTGTTCGGCATGACATCTTCCGCAGGCGTTGACAACGGAACGGAGCTTTCAAAGAGCGAGACTGTTTTCATCGACATTCACCCCGTAAACCGTGAGACATATGAGAAATACATTCAGTCCGATGTAAGCTACGAAGACCTTTCAAACGGTCAGCTCATGCTTTGCAGCGGAATGTACTCCACCGCAGGAAAGCTGCTTTATACCGTTTACAGCAGTTCCCCCGAAAGCATCTCCGCCGCTCCCTTTGCGGATTACAAAGTAGATCTCCTTGACGAGCGCAGCTTTGATACGGCAGGCATCTACACCACCGACAACAGGGTATATCGCTCTACAGACGGCCGTATTTCCGCTGTTATGGCAGAGGAAAGCTACAATGAGCTTTTTGCTCAGTGCGGTGCAGACTCCGGCACATCATCAATAGCCGTTTCCGACGGCAGCGAGATAATAGTTTACAGCAGAACTATCTCGGCAAATGCAGCAGTCGGCATGGAAGAGCAGGCAGAGGTTTATATGAACAACCACTTCTACAATTCCTACAGCAACAATCTCTCCGATATGAACCTTTCCTACGCACTGCTCAGCATGATAAAAACAGCAGGCTATGCGGTGATAGTGCTTATCGCCCTCATTGCCCTTATCAACGTAGTGAATATCATCTCCTCCAACGTTACGGGCAGAACTTCCGAGCTTGCAATGCTCCGTGCCTGTGGAATGTCCAAAAAGCAGCTGAGCAGGCTTATGCTCACCGAAAGCCTTTTCTATGCGGTAATGGCAGGCATCGCCTCACTTCTGATTACCGAGCTTGCGATTTTGGTGATACAGATACCCTTTATGACCCATTTCCACGACCTGGATATGGACGATTTGGGCTTTGCATTCTCCTATCTTGCCCCCATAAAGTACATCGTTATCGCAACGGCTGTGTCCTATCTGGCGGCAGCTGTATCCTCCGTTATCCCAGGCTCGCACATAGCAAAGGCACCTATCGTTGAAAGCATTGAAAGCGCAGAAATATAAGGAGCGGCAATGAACGAATTTGATAACATTTATCACACCGATGAATACCGCCGCTTCATGGTACAAAAAGAGGAAAACATATCCGACCTGTGCCGTGAAGAGCGGACTATCCCCCTTGACCTCGGCTACAGCCTGTGGTGCGGAGAATATGCCCACCGAACCGACAACGGCCGCTCATACAGATGCAGGCTGTTTTCCCCCGAGGGCAAAATGATCTATGGCTACACATTTTATTACAGCAGCTTTCATGAGACTGCGGTACAGGTGTTATCCGCTCCCGAGGGACTGTACTTTTTCTATACCGAGGGGCATTACGGCTACAGCGTGCTGCGGCTTTCCGATATGGAACAAATGCACTATGTCCCCCGTGGCAATTCGGGTGAGTCATTTATCATCACCGACCTGCACTATTGCAGCGAAAACCGAATTGCGGCAGCAGGCGGCTGCTTCTGGGCATATCCGTATGATGTGGCACTTATCGACCTATCAGAGCCCATGAAAGAGCCTGAGAAGATGACCACGCTCTTCCCTATAGTAAATCCCGAGCATGATTATGACAGGTTTGAGGATATCGACTTTGTTCGCTGGGAAAAGGGCGGCAGGCTCATTGTCCGCACCGATACGGGCGAAGAATTTGCCTTTAATACTAACGACCTGAGAAAATTTATGGATTAAAATAGGATTAAAATGCTAAAAAATCATTGCTATTTTGTGTAACTTATGATATCATAATAATTGTTAAGAAAAACAAACGCCCCGTTATTATCTGACGGGGCATCATGACGAAAGGATTATGTTTTATGTGGACAGTTTCAATGCTTAAAGAGAATGCAAAAGCGGCACTGAAAAACTTTTACTGGCCTGCTTTTCTCGTTTCTCTCATCTTTATCCTGCTGACAGGCACAGGTTCAAGCAGCTCGGGAGGCGGCTCCTCAGACGAGTTCATAAACGAGTATTACAACAACTACAGCAATTCATCCGACAGCAGCTACGACTATGGCGATTACAGCAGCGACGATGATTATGATTACAGCTACGACTACGATGATGATGATATCGACAGCTCATTCTCTCAGGACGATTATGAGCAGATATTCAACGATATGTTCTCGGGCTTCAGCGATATGCTGGGCGATACCAGTGTCTCGGCAATAATATCTGTAGCTATCGCAGTGGTGATCATTGTAATGATAGTTGCGCTGGCTTACAACATCTTCTTTGCAAATCCCCTTACAGTCGGCTACAACAATTTCTTCCTCAACGCACGCACGGGAAATGCTGGCGTGGGCGAACTCTTCTCCCAGTTTAAGCATGGTCATTACATGGCAACCGTAAAAAATATGTTCTTCCTCAAGCTTAGGCTTTTCCTCTGGTCGCTGCTGGTTCTTATCCCTATCGGCATCGGAGTTCTGATTTTTGCAAAATCCGACAGCAGAGATATAATGGGATCGCTTGTTCTTTCAATTCTTATAGTTATTCCCCTGTATTTTGTAGCACTTATCCCTCAGATAATAAAGAAGTACGAGTACTTTCTTGTTCCCTACATAACCGCAGAAAACCCCAACATCACCCCCAACCGTGCCTTTGAGATAAGCTCTCAGACAATGAAGGGCGAGAAAATGCACTGCTTCGGTCTCCAGATGTCCTTTATCGGCTGGCTTATCCTCGGCGGACTGGCAGGAAGCATCTTTACTGCGTTCCTCGGCGTTCTGCTTGGCAGCGCTGCCACCGCAGCGGGAATGGCTCTCATTTACCCATATCTTTACGCAACACTTGCAGAGTTCTACTGCTGCATGAAGGAAAAAGCTATTGCAACAGGCATTTCTTCCAGAGATGAGCTTGACGGACTGTACGGCCGTGCCGCAAACGCACAGCCTTTCGGTCAGCCCATGGGCTACTCCGATCATCAGCGCTACGAGCCATATCAACCCACTGCTCCCTCTCAGCCTGCTGACAACGGACTTTTCGGTGAGTCAAAAAGAGACGATAATGATGACAACTACAACGGACCTGAGATAAAGTAACACCTGAATAAGATACAATGGCTGCTGCGGTAATGCGGCAGCTTTTGTTTTTTCAGTAACACGCATTTTTTATTGGAGGCTATTTGATGATAAAAGATATTATTATTAGCCACGAAGCCGCTATGTGGGAAGCTGCAAGACGCTGTGACAGCTCCGCTTTTCTTGAGGCCGTAAGCGGATCTGCGGTCATGGTATGCGGCGGATCCAAATGCACCGGTGCTGACTACGCCCGCATCATAAGCGAATTTGACTGCAAGTCCTACAAAATATCCGATTTTGAGGTCATCGCTCAAAGTGATGATATTGTTCAAGTTCACTACATCATTGAAACAGTGGCTGAAAAGCCTGAAAATCAGGATCTTGCAGGCAGGTTCCACATCACCTCCACATGGAAAAAGGGGGACAAATGGAAGCTTATTTTCAACATGGATTCAAGGATATATGAATAAATGCAAAAACGCACGGTTGAAGTTAAAAGTTCAACCGTGCGTTTTTTTATCAATATCTTTTGCCTTTGAGCTTACAATATTCCTCGAACACTTTCAGGCAATCTTCCCTCTGCTCACATTCCAGCGGGATAATTTCCATGCCGTTTTTCAGTGCGGTGTAGAAATCCTCGTCCCTGAAGCCTATTTCTGCGGTGTCGTGAGCGGTGCAGCCGTAAACTATGCGGCTGATATTTGCCCACATTGCTGCGCTCAGGCACATGGGGCAGGGGTAAGCGGTGGTATAAAGCGTACAACCGCTCAGGTCGTGGCTGCCGATATTTTTGCAGGCATCTCTTATTGCCGCAACCTCGCCGTGCATTGTTGGGTCATGGTCGGCAAGCACTCGGTTGTGACCTTTTCCGATCATCTCGCCGTCCCTTACGATAACGGCACCGAACGGACCGCCCTCGCCGTTTCTGATACCCTTGTAAGCCTCATCGGCTGCTATATCCATATACATCATTTATGCAGTTTCTTCTCCTCTGCGTTTATCATGCCCATAAGCTCGCTTATTGCCTGATCTGTATTTCTGCGCTTTTGAGGTGCTGCGGGCTGAGGTGCCTTGACCTCCTTAACAGCTTCCCTGACGGGCTGTTTTACTTCCGGAATTACAGTGTGCTGTGCTTCATTGTGTGAAACCGCTTCCTGAACGGGAGCTGTCGGTGCCGCTTCAACAGCTGCAGGAGCTTCCTTAGATATATTCTCACTTGCTGTCTCGGGCTTCTTATCCTTATGAAGCTCGTGACCAATAGTGAAAAATCCTGCAGACTTTCTGTCGTTTACCTGCTCTTCCTCGTCCTCAACTATCTCCTGGCGCTTTATTCTGCCGCCGTAAAGCTGGTCATCAGCCTTATCGGAAAGGTAGGAATAGAAGCTGTCGGTATTGGGTGTCTTGGGCTTGGGGATAACGTGCTTGGGCTTTTCCTTTTTCTTCTCTGCCTCGGGCTTTTCAAAGGTGAAGATAGGACCGTCCTTATCTATCTCGGCAGCCTTGCCGCTGTCATCAACGGTGAGAACGCCTGCCGCCTCATCTGCCTTCTTGGCAATGGGTCTGAGCTTCGGCTCTTCATCGGCGGGAATATCGTCGCTGAACATATCCTCAAATCTGTTGTCGGAATCCTTCATTATCTCGTCCAGATCGTCCAGAGAGGAAGCGTCCTCTTCCTTGCGCTTTACGTTGATTATCCTTATCACCTGGAACACTATTATAATAAAGCTGGGGATAATGATTATCAGCATTATTCCGAAAGTAGAAGTTACAAAGCCCAGCATTGAGCCAAGGCCTGCGCTCTGGTAGATAGCCTTTGCAATAACATTATCCCCGGGTATCTTGAACGTATCCGCAGCGGGAGCTGTGTCAAACTTTACCACGTAGGAAAGCTGACCGTTCTCGTTCACTATCTGCACAACTCTGGTAAGCACCGTGGTCTCATCGACCTTGCAAAGCACCACGCTGCCCTCCTTGATATTGTCTATCTCGGAAGCCTTTGCGATTATCGCCGTGCCTGCGGGGATATCGGTCTCCATATTAACCGCCATTGTGCGGTAGAAGGTGTATCCGAAGAACTTGGGTGTGGCGCCTGTTTTGCTGAACGCAAAATAAACCACCAGCATAAAGATTATAAGCACGATAAGAACTGTTATCACTATACCCTCAATAATATTGACGGGTGAGCGCTTTTTATCAGCAGAAAATTTTTTAGCCATAATTACCTCCGAAAGCTATAATTTTTTGTCTCTTCATAATTCGATACCTTTTATCATTATAGCATATCTGTCGGCAAATTTCAAACATTTTTTCATTATTTTTGTAATTGGTCTGAAAACAGGAAAATGCGCCCCTAAGGGGGCACAGTACCGATAAAATATGCTTATCGGTATTACCCTATCGGAGCGCATTTCCTTGCATTGTTATTTTCAGGGATGGAGATAGCTTTTAGTCCTCTTCGTTATCCTGGAGAGCGTCGTATCCGACTTCACCGGTTCTTACACGAACAACGTCCTCAACATTGTAAACGAAGATCTTACCGTCACCGATGTGGCCGGAGTAAAGTGCCTTTCTTGCGGCTGTGATAACTGTTTCAACAGGAACCTTGCAAACCACAACATCGACCTTTACCTTAGGAAGCAGTGAGGGTTCAACAGGAGTACCTCTGTAGTACTCGGCAGCACCTCTCTGAGTACCGCAGCCAAGTACCTGTGTAACTGTGATACCTGTTACGCCGATATCTGCAAGAGATCTCTTGAGAGTCTCGAACTTGTTCTGCTTGCACACAATGGAGATCTGAGTGTATTTGAGTCCGCCTTCGGGAATTGCTGCATCAGAAGCCTTGGAAGGCTTGTAGGTCTCAACGGGAACAGCTGCATTTACGGGAACAGGCTCGCCTGCTTCAGCATATGCCTCTGTATCAACTGCCATAACAAATCCGGAGTAAGAGCTTTCGATACCGTGCTCTTCGATATCCAGACCAACAACCTCTTCGTGAGCGGAAACTCTCAGACCGATAGTTGCCTTGATGATAAGGAATGTAATTGTGATAGTGATAGCTGCCCAAGCGCCTACTGTAAGAACGCCGAGAGCCTGACGGCCGAGAAGCTGGAAGCCGCCGCCGTAGAAAAGACCGTTAAGTGCTGTGAACTCATCTGCACTTGCATTTACGGGGATAGAATAGCCGGGAGCCTTAGATGTTGCGAAAAGACCAACTGCAAGAGTTCCCCAGATACCGTTAAGGCAGTGTACTGCGACCGCACCAACGGGGTCATCAATGTGGAGCTTGTAATCAAGGAACCATACACCGAAGGGAACCAGAAGTCCTGAAACGATGCCGACCATGATAGCGCCGAAGCAATCCATAACATCGCAGCCTGCGGTGATACCAACAAGACCTGCAAGGGAAGCGTTAAGGCACATTGAAACATCGGGCTTGCCGTACTTGAGCCATGTGAAGATCATGCAGACTACTGTTGCAACTGCGGGAGCAACTGTTGTGGTAAGGAATATAGATCCGAGCTGAGGGCCGCTTGTTGCAGCAGCACCGTTGAAGCCGTACCAACCGAACCAGAGAATGAAGCAGCCGAGAGCACCGATCGTCAGAGAGTGACCGGGGATAGCCTTTACCTTTACGATCTTGCCGTCCTTGTCCTTAACGAACTTGCCGATACGGGGACCAAGGAGCTTTGCGCCGATGAGAGCGGAGATACCGCCGACCATGTGGATAGCACAGGAACCTGCAAAATCGTGGAAGCCCATCTGAGCCAGCCAGCCGCCGCCCCAGATCCAGTGAGCCTCAATGGGATAGATAAGAGCGGAGATAACGCCCGAATAGATGCAGTAAGAAAGGAACTTTGTTCTTTCTGCCATAGCTCCCGAAACGATGGTAGCTGCTGTTGCGCAGAACACAAGGTTGAATACGAAGCCTGAGAAGTTGAAGTTATCATATGCTGTGAAAAGATCAAAGCCGGGCTTGCCGATAAATCCTGCAACGTCCTCACCAAGAAGGAATCCGAAACCGATAAGAATGAACATTACTGTACCGATACAGAAGTCCATCAGGTTTTTCATGATGATGTTGCCGGCGTTCTTTGCTCTTGTAAAGCCCGTCTCAACCATTGCGAAGCCTGCCTGCATAAAGAACACCAGTGCAGCTCCTATGAGGAACCATATACCGAAGGCCTCGGCATTGACTGCCTCACTTATTGTTGATAAGATATTTGCTTCAGTCATTTTTAATCACCCTCCATTAAAACACACAACGGCACCGTAAAAATGAGTATTCCCTGACAGATACACATTTTTTCAGCGCCGTTGCTGTTTTTTTCTTTATGTCTGTATTATACTCCTTAATTCCGCCCATGTCAAGGGGTTTTTGAAAATTTATGCAATTAAATATATTTTAACTTGCATTTTAAGGCTATATTATCCGTTTTATACAGTTGCTTCCACAAAATTATGACATTTTATTATATTTATCATTCATTTTTGTGTATAGCCTATTTGCATATGGGCATAAAAAAAGCACCGCAGTGATGCGATGCCCTCATATTCATATAAGATGTGTGTTGACTCAGATGAGCTGTGCGTCCTTGTGTACGCCTGTGATGGAAAATACCACCCATTCCGCAATATTTGTGGCATGGTCAGCGATACGCTCCATATATTTTGCTATCATAAGCAGGTCAAGGGCGCTGTTTGCCTTGCTGCTGTCCTTGACTATCATATCGGTAAGCTCGGTCTTTACACGCAGGAAAAGATCATCTACTATGTCGTCGGACTCGATAACGCTCTTTGCAAGGGCTTCATCGTTATACACATATGCGTTTATTGCCCCTGTGAGCATCTTGACAGCTTCATCAGCCATTTTGGGTATATCCGCCAAGTCGGGCTTGTCGGGGCCTTCGTCCAGAAACAAAGCTATCTCGGAGATATCCACCGCATGGTCGCCTATGCGCTCCATATCGGTTATCATTTTAAGCGCTGCGGAAACACGTCTCAGGTCGGAAGCCACAGGCTGCTGCTGGAGGATTATTCTCAGGCAGCGGCTCTCTATCTGCTTTTCCATCTCGTCAATGTTGCAGTCAGCCTCTATCGCCTTTTTGTTAAGCTCATCATCACGGCGCACCAGTCCGTTGACAGCGGCAGTTATGGCGTTTTCAACCATTCCGCCCATGCGCACCATTTCAAGATTAAGCTCCTTGAGCTGTTCGTCAAATTGCCTTCTCAATGCCATCTTCCTTTCATTAACCGAATCTGCCTGTGATGTAGTCCTCTGTTCTCTTGTCTGTAGGCATGGAGAACAGCTTTTCGGTCTCACCGAATTCCACTATCTCGCCGTGAAGGAAAAATGCAGTCTTGTCGGAAATACGGGTGGCCTGCTGCATATTATGTGTAACTATTACGATGGTATAATCTTTTTTCAGGTCAAAGCAAAGCTCCTCTATCTTCATGGTGGAGATAGGGTCTAGGGCAGATGTAGGTTCGTCCATGAGTATTACCTCAGGCTTTACTGCCAGCGCTCTTGCAATACAAAGTCTCTGCTGCTGACCGCCTGACATTCCAAGGGCGGACTTTTTCAGTCTGTCCTTTACCTCGTCCCAGATAGATGCCTGCCTGAGGCTCTTTTCGATTATCTCATCAAGGTCAGCCTTTCTGCGGATACCGTGGGTGCGGGGGCCGTAGGCGATATTGTCATAAATGCTCATAGGGAAAGGATTGGGCTTCTGGAAAACCATGCCCACACGTCTTCTCAGCTCTGTTATCTCAATGTCCTTGTATATGTTCTGACCGTCAAGGAGAAATTCTCCCGTGATCTTGCAGCCCTCAACAAGGTCGTTCATGCGGTTGATGGATTTGAGCAGTGTGGATTTGCCACAGCCTGAGGGGCCAATGAATGCCGTTACTTCGTTGGGTGCGATGTTAAGGCTCACATTTTTCAGGGCGTGAAAATCCCCGTAATAAAGGTCGCAGCCCGATATGCTGAGTTTATAGTCGGAAGGCTTTACAATATTTTCATTATCCATAAAATAGCTCCTAATAATTTTATCATGCTCCCTGACGGGCGGCAAATCTTCGTGCGATCATCTCTGCAATGGTGTTAAGGAGAAGAACTGTAACCAGCAGGATAACAGCCGTTGCGGAAGCCTCACCCATGTGAAGTCCCTCTCTTGAAAGGGAGTACATATGAATGGACATGGTTCTTGCGGAGTCGAAAACGGATTCGGGTATCTTTGCCACAGTACCTGCAGTGTAGATAAGGGCAGCTGTTTCACCCACGATACGGCCTATGGAAAGGATTATTCCCGAAAGGATACCGCTTGCAGCGGAGGGGAGAACTATTACGAACACAGTTCTCAGCTTGCCTGCTCCAAGACCGAAGCTTCCCTCACGGTAGCTGTCATCAACGGCGAGGAGAGCCTCCTCGGTGGAGCGGATCATGGTGGGAAGCACCATTATAGCCAGCGTAAATGATCCTGCCAGAATGGAATATCCCCACTTGATAGCTGTTACGAAGAAGAGCATTCCGAAAAGTCCATAGATGATAGAGGGAATGCCCGAAAGCGTCTCGGTGGCAAGTCTGATGATCTTTACCAGCTTGTTGCCTCTCTTTGCATATTCGCAGAGGTATATTGCACAGAACACGCCCAGAGGCACTGCGATAAGCAGCGTGATGCCTACCATCTCAACGGTGGTGATGATAGAGGGCAGCATTGATACGTTTTCCGTGGTATAGTTCAGAGCGAAAAGGCTGGGTTTAAGGTAAGGTATTCCCTTTACGCACACATATCCTACCAGCGCAATGAACAGGAATATCGTAACTGCGCAGGCAAGTGTTACAAGTATCATCATTATCAGCGAAAAGGGGTGGGTCTTGTATGTTCTCAGCTTTTCCCTGAGCTTTGTCTTAAAAAGTTCGGCTTTTTCTGCCTTTGTCATAATGAGCCTCCTCAGTTCTTCTGCTTATTGAGCAGTGAGAAGCAGATATTGAGAATGAGTATGAATACGAACAGCACAACGCCTGTTCCGATAAGTGCGTCATAGTGAAGATCTGCTGCATAGCCCATTTCGGTAACGATGTTTGCTGTAAGGGTCCTTACGCCCTTGAGTATTCCCTTGGGCATTCTTGCCTGGTTGCCCGCAACCATGATAACTGCCATGGTCTCGCCGATAGCACGTCCTATGCCGAGAATAACCGAGGACATTATGCCCGATCTTGCGGCAGGGAAAATAACCGTTGCAACGGCTCTTTCGTGAGTTGCTCCCAGAGCAAGCGCACCCTCATAATAGCTGGAGGGCACTGCGTTCATGCTGCTCTCGGAAAGTCCCACAACGGTGGGAAGTATCATTATACCCAGCAGCACGGAGGCTGTGAGAATGCTGTTTCCGTCTTCGCCGATATGCTGTCTTACCAGAGGAACGATAACGATCATTCCGAAGAAGCCGTAAACGATGGAGGGAATGCCTGCCAGCAGGTTAATCATGGGCTTGAACACGCCGTACAGCTTCTTTGGGCAGAAGTGTGACATGAATATTGCTGTGAGAAGTCCTATGGGCACGCCCACCAGAACCGCTCCTGCGGTGATGTAGATACTGCCCAGTATCATGGGGAGTATGCCATAGCTTGCAGGCGTGTCGTTGGGCTTCCACTTTTCGCCCAGCAGGAAGTCAAAAACGCCTATTTTTGAAATAGCGGGAACGCCGTTTACGAAAATAAACAGGCAGATAAGTACAACTGCAAGTATGGAAACACACGCCGCAAGTAAAAATACGACGTGCATTACAATTTCAAGTATTTTATGTGATGATCTTGTTTTAGTTTCCATGCTCTTCTCTGCGGCAGTTGTCATTGCCGCCTCACTCACTGAACGTCTCCCCAGGAAGTGATCTCGCCTGTGAAGATACCCTTGATCTGATCCATAGTAATGTTATCAAGGCCGTTCCGGTTGTTTACGATGATTGCGATACCGTCCATTGCGATAGCGGTAGGAGTAAGACCTGCTTCAAGCTCGCTGTCCTTAAGGTCACGGGAAGCCATTCCGATATCGCAGGTGCCCTCGATAGCTGCCTTCATACCGGAGGTGGAGTCGGACTGCTGAACTTCGATAGTAACATCGGGGTTAAGTGCCTTGTATGCTTCTGCAAGCTTTTCCATAACAGGTGTTACGGAGGAGGAGCCTGCTACAACGATCTTTCCGGAAGCGCCGCTTGCGGTGTAGCTCTGGGTATCGTCGGAAGGAATGTACTTGTTTTCCTCAATTACCTTCTGACCCTCGGTGCTCATGATGAAGTCGATGAAATCCTGGGACTGTGCGCTGAGACCTTCCTTGACTGCAATGTTGAAAGGTCTTGCTACGGAGTAGGTGCCTGCCTTGATGTTTTCAACGGAAGCCTCTGTGCCGTCAACGCTGAGAGCCTTTACGGTGTTGTTAAGGGAGCCGAGGGAGATGTATCCGATAGCGGACTCATTGCCTGCTACCTGTGTCATAACAACATCGGTGCTGTTTGCGATGATAGCGTCTTCTGTGGTGCGGTCAGCCTTGTTGCCGTCAGCGTCCTTTTCCTCAACGCCTGTAAGCTCAACGAAAGCGCCTCTTGTGCCGGAGCCGTCCTCACGGGAAACAACGGTGATGTCTGTAGTGAGCTTTGCTGCAGCAGCTGTTTCTGCATTTGCTGCGGAATCGGCAGCAGCAGAGGTTGTTGCAGCAGAACCGCTGTCAGTGCTTCCGCAGGCAGTTGCAGATACAGCCATGGTCATAGCCGCTGCAATATATGCGATCTTTTTTACAATAGAAGTTTTCATAATTTTCTTTCCTTTCAGGCAGCTCTTGCTGCCTCTGTTATTTGTCCTTTCAGGTACAGTTATTATGATACTACCCTATTGTAAAATCCAAAACCACAGAAAAGTGAAAACAGGGTGATTTGTATTTCACTTTGATTTTACAAATATAAACAAGTCTGAACAGAAATAAAAAAATACCTGTCACCGCAATGATAACAGGTATTTTGGTATGATGTTATTCCTTTACATATTTCATTATGTCGTCGTAAATGGCTCTGTAGCCCTCTTCCTTGATGTGCATTCCCTCGATGGTGTATTCCGCTTTCAGCCTGCCCCGGTCATCTTTCAGGTTGCGGCTGATGTCGATATAGCGCTGACCGTGCCTCTCGGCAAGCTTCTTCACCTCGGCATTGGCAGCAGCTATCTTCTCATTGGTGCGTATTTTCAGGCACTCTTTCATTTCGGGAGCGGCAGCCTCGTAATTTACGGGATAATATGCCATGAGGTATATCTTCACATTTGGGACTTTTTCTATCTCGTCAAGTATCTTGCTGTAGTTGTCAATGACCTGACTTATGGGGATAGATGACCGGCTAAGGTCATTTGTGCCGATATTGATGAACACCTTTGAGGGCATAAGGTCAACAGCACACACATCTATCACTTTGAGCAGCTCGTCAGTGATAAATCCGCCAACGGCTCTGTTGTAGATAACCGTGCTGTCGTGATGCTCCTCCAGCAGCTGGTTTATGGGGAACATCTCCATAAGCGAAGAGCCTGTGAAAACTACCTGTCCTTTAAGGGCGGTCTTGTTAAGTTCTCTGTAGCGTTCTACTTTCATTTCCTTGTCTGTCATAATAATTCTCCTTGGTCTATATTATTAGAACCCGTCTTCACAAGCATATGCGCACGTCTTTTCGGCAAATTTTGTCGCAGACTGCGTTAAAAATCCTCGCCGGGCGAAAGCCCGCCTGCAGATTTTTGCCTACTCTGCAACAAAATTATGCTCGAAAATCCGCACACATTTCTTATGAAGACAGGTTCTTATACTTACAACTTAACACTAAACATCTTAACAAATCAGAATTATACCACGTCCGCAGGGAATTTGCAGCCAAAACAGCTTACCCGTTTGTGAACAGTATCAGAACAGATCAAGCATACTGTCAAGATAGATCTTTTCTCTCACCCGCAGCTGATACTCGGGCTTTGTCATATAATAAAGCAGAAATTCCAGTATCAGTGCACTGCCCAGTCCCCTGCCCTCTATCTTGAAGTTGGAAAAGTCCATTGGCAGATAGATGTTCAGGATATCGTCCGTGCCGATAAATGCAGGGTTTTCCATTGCCTTTGAAAACAGATATCCATCGGCGGAATTCGGAGCGGTGCAGATGTGGTCGGGGCAGCTTTCCCCAAGGTTCTTGCGGCACACGTTCTCGTAGCAGACTTTTCTGTCCCTGCAGCCGATATAGCAGCACTCGTTGCACAGAAATTCCGTCTTGCCCTTCTGTTCCCGTGTCATGGCACTTAGCCTGTCAAACGCCTTGTTTAAGCGAAAATCGGGCACAACATACATAAAATCATCACGCTTGGTCTCATCTTCAAACTGTGAAAAATCCGTCAGCACCTTTGTGGTGGAGGATACAAAATAAAAGCTCGGGTAATGCTTTTTAAGATATTCCATCAGCATATCCGAGCAGATGATAACTCCGCTTGCAGGCTCGCTTTCGGAAAACAACTCGCACAGAGCGTTGCATTTTCTGTCCGCAAGATGCTCTTCCCTAAGAAGCGAATTGCTGAACGTGAGCCGTGGGGAGATATGATATTCCCTCATCAGCGCCAGCACATCACGGGGGTCATGGTCGCCGAACCCCACACGTCCGCCGCCCCAGATACAGTCCGAGGGAGCGCCGTACATGGAGCCGATGTCGCACCAATCATAGAAATACTCCCTATGCTCACGATACAGCGGCAAAAATGCGCTGTACAGCTCATAAAACTCAAACAGCCCCGGAAGGTGGTAATGTGCTGTGTTTTTTTGTGGGATATTCATATTTATTCACCTCGAATGTGTTGGTTTTGAAATTTGCTGTTCATACAAACTAATGTTGTCAAGCCGCAAATATGTCTCTGCGAGACGGCAGCGGCGACACGCCGCCAAGTAAGCATTTTCCGCAAAACATATCCGTATTTCCGATTATACCACACCGCCGCACATTTTTCAAGCTCAGCCGTTTTCATCATGGGTCAGCAGTTTTTTATATGCAGAGTCAATGCCGATAGCACCGAGCGGGGCGGTTATGAGTATGGCAAGCACCGCAACGGAAAGCACTATCTTGCCGCAGGGAAGCCCCATTGCCAGCGGAACGGAGCCTATAGCCGCCTGAACGGTCGCCTTGGGCAGATATGCGATGATGCAGAAAAGCCGCTCCTTAAAGCTGAGGGACGTTTTTACCAGGCAAAGCGAAACGCCTATGCCACGGAAGATGAGCGCCGCAAATATCATCGCCACCGCTGCAATGCCCGCTTCAAGGGTGTAGCGGATATCCACAGCTGCGCCTACCAGCACAAAGAGTATGACCTCCGCCGCAAGCCACAGCTTTCCGAACTTCTCCGAAAGCCTTGCCGTCACCTGCGGAACGCAGCGTATCCTTATAACGCACGCCATGCTTACCACAGCCAGCAGTCCCGAAACGGAAACTATGCCCTTGAGCCATGTCTCCACCGCCATCAGCAGGAATGACACGCCCAGAACTATTATCACCTTGACGCTGTTTCTTACGCAGTGCCTGTGGGCATATGATGTCTCAAAAAATACGCTCAGCACAAAGCCTGCGGCAGCTCCCAGAGCTATGCCCATAACTATTGATACGGGGATATTCACAAAGCCCATGACATTTGCATGGCCGCCCTGTGCCATTCCCGAAAATGTGGAAAAAAGCACTATTACAAAGATATCATCGCAGGAAGCTCCTGCAAGAATAAGCTGAGGTATGCTTTTTTTCGTGCCGTATTTTTCGTCCATGAGCCGCACCATTCTGGGCACCACTACCGCAGGCGATACCGCAGCCAGCACCGCTCCCATGACTGCCGCCTCGATGCGTGTTACCCCCAGCAGAGAGGGCGCCAGCAGGAAAAACGCCAGTATCTCGCAGCTTGCGGGAACACATGACATCATTATCGCAGGTCTGCCCACCTTTTTCAGGTCGGACAGATCAAGCGACAGCCCCGCTTTGAGCAGGATAATGATAAGCGCCATCTGCCGCAGGTCCGAGGATACCGAAAGTATCGACGGGTCAAGCAGGTCAAGCACATACGGCCCCAGCACAATTCCCGTTATAAGCATACCGATTATCCCGGGCAGCTTCAGCCGCTTGCACACAGCCGCCATAAGCAGCCCCGCAAGGAAAATAAAAGCCAGTGATGTTAACATATTACTCCTCCTTAAAAACAAAAAAGCCGACAGCTTCTGCGTAATATCGCAGAAGTCATCAGCTAATAAGCGGTTTTGGTTTCCCAAGGGAGCACTTCATTCCCTTTGTTAAGTTGTATCTTGATTATACACCCGTTTTTCGGATTTGTCAAGGGAAAATTTTATCCGTTAAGCGCCTCGGAAAGAGTTCTCCAGCCAAGCATAGCGCACTTTACTCTTGCGGGCATATGGGAAATGTCCCTGAGAGCGGAGGCTTCTTCAAGGCTTTCTATCTCCTCTTCCGTTGCCTCGCCCCTTATCATTCTCATGAAGATGTCGCTCTTTTTGAGGGCATCTTCCTTCTTACATCCTATTACCATTCCAAGCATGATATCAGCAGATGCCTGAGAAATGGCGCAGCCGTCGCCCACAAATGCGCCGTCGGTGATGATGTCGCCGTCGGTTTTCAGCTTAAGCTGTATCTCATCGCCGCAGCTGGGGTTTACTCCGTCAAGCACAATGTCCGCATCCGGAATGTCATGCTTGAAGTCGGGGTGCATATTGTGTTCGGTCAGTATCTCATTATAAAAGCTTCTGTTTTCCATATCCCATACGCTCCCTGACAGTCGAAAGACTGTTTATAAATTTATCTGCATCATCAAAGGTGTTGTAGAATGCAAAGCTTGCACGGACTGTTGAACGGCAGCCAAGGAAGCTGAGCAGCGGCTGTGCGCAGTGATGTCCCGCACGCACCGCAACGCCGTCGGCAGCCATTATCTCGCTTACGTCGTGAGGGTGAACATCGTCCACGGTAAAGGTGATTATCTCGCTGTGATCCTCCGCCCTGTCCGAGCCGATGATATTTATGCCCTCCATCTGCTGCATCTTCTTGAAGGTGTAAGCGGTAACGCTGCTTTCAAGCTCATGTATCTTATCAAATCCAATGCTGTTTATATACCCAATGGCAGCTTTAAGTCCTGCCGCACCAGCTGCGTTTACGGTTCCCGCCTCGAACTTGTGGGGAAGCTCCGCATAGACCGCAGATGTTCTTGTAACGGATTCTATCATCTCGCCGCCTGTAAGGAACGGAGGCATTTTATCCAGCAGCTCTTTTTTGCCGTAAAGCACGCCTATTCCCATAGGGGCATAAAGCTTGTGACCCGAGAATGCAAAGAAATCTGCTCCCAGCTCCCTTACGTTAACGGGGATATGGGGAGTGCTCTGTGCGCCGTCCACCAGCATTACAGCTCCCTTGCGGTGAGCGATCTCAGCCACCTGACGAATGGGATTTTCTCTGCCCAGCACGTTTGAAAGCTGGGTCATGGCAACTATTTTGGTCTTATCGGTAATGATATCCTCCACCTTGTTAAGGTCAACGCTGCCGTCCTTTTCGCACTCGATGAATTTCAGCACCGCACCTGTCTGACGGCAGACCATCTGCCAGGGAAGCAGATTGCTGTGATGCTCCATTATGGAAACAACCACCTCGTCCCCCGCATGAACTGCGGAAAGACCGTAGCTGTACGCCACAAGATTTATGCTCTCTGTGGTGTTGCGGGTGAAGATCATCTCCTGAGAGGACTGTGCGCCGATAAAATCACGCACAGCATCCCTTGCGCTTTCGTATGCCTCGGTAGCCGCCACGCTGAGGTCATAAATGCCTCTCAGCGGATTGGCGTTGTGCTTTTCGTAAAACTCACGCTCAGCGTCAAGAACGCACCCGGGGCGCTGAGTTGTGGCAGCGTTGTCAATATATATGGTGGGGTCCTGCATAAGCAGGGGAAAATCCGCCTTGTAATCCTTCACTGTTATCATTTTTTATTCCTCATCGGTATCTATTATTCCAAGGGCATTCTGTGCCTGCTCCGCAAATCCCTTATCGTCCGACAGACGGATAAGGCGCTTGAGAGCGGCATATGCCATTATGCGCTCAGCCTCTTCCCTGCCTATTCCACGGCTCTCGAAATAGAAGAGCGTGTCATCGTCCAGCTCGCCGATAGTTGCGCCGTGAGAGCCTTCAACGTTCTCCTCCGAGCAGAGGATAAGGGGAACGGTCTTGTTTACCACATCGTCGCCCAGCATGATGACTGTCTCGTTCTCGCTGCCCTTTGAATCGGAAGAGCCTGTCTTGAAGTCGATAGTTCCTCTGAACACCTTTTTTGCGCTGTCCATAAGCGCACCTGCGGCATTTATCCCGCTGTGAGTGTCCTTGCCCCAGTGGTTTACGGCGATATTATAATCAATAGTCTGGGAATTTTTGCCCAGATATGCGACTTCAACATTTATGGAGCTGCTGTCGCCCTCCAGCTCGGTGCGGTTATCCGAATAAATGTTGCCGTCGCCTGTCATAATGGTCATTATCTGAAATTTGCCGCCCTTGGAGCAGTTTGCAAATGTCTCATGGCGGAGCTTTTCTGTGGGATTTAAAAGCTGTACGAGCTTTACGGAAGCATTCTTTCCGATATCAAAGCTCAGCTTCACGGCGCTGTTGCTTCTGTGCAGCTCATATACCGTAATGCTGCTGTTCTCCTCTGCGGTAAAGGAGACCTCCTTGTCGCCCGCTTCCGAAAAATCCAGCCTGAAAGGCTCGGGAGCTTCGCCGCTTTTTACTGTGATGCTCTGCTTTGCGGGAGCGGTCTCTTCCCACTCCACCTCAGCATAATTTACGCCCAGCCTGTTCCATGTGTTCACAGGCAGCTTGTTTATCTGTATCTTTTCTGACATATCAAACACCCTTTATCAGCCGATGCTGCCTTTCATTTCAAGACGGATAAGATTGTTCATCTCTACCGCATATTCCAGCGGCAGCTCCTTGGAAACATTGTCCGCAAAACCGCTTACGATAAGCGCACGGGCATCTTCCTCGGTCATTCCTCGGCTCATAAGATAGAATATCGCATCTCCGCTTATGCTGCCGATCTTTGCCTCGTGTCCCACAGCAGCGTCCTTTGTGCGGATATCCATTGCGGGGATAGTATCCGAGCGTGACTCGGAATCCAGCATCAGCGACTGGCAGGATACGGAGGACTTTGCCTTTTTGGCGCTCTTTTCCACCACAACGCTGCTGCGGAATGTGCTTATGCCGCCGCTCTTGCTGATGGAACGTGTATTCATAAAGGAGCTTGTGTTCTTTCCGATGTGTACTACCTTTGCGCCTGTGTCAAGGTTCTGACCTGCGCCTGCAAAGGTAACGCCTGTGAACTCCATTTTGGAGTTATCGCCCTTGAGAATGCTCATGGGATAAAGGCAGCCCACATGAGAACCGAATGAGCCTGATACCCATTCAATAGTGCCGCCCTCTTCAACAAGTGCACGCTTGGTATTAAGATTGTACATATTCTTTGACCAGTTCTCGATAGTGGAGTAGCGGAGCTTTGCGCCCTTTTTAACAAACAGCTCAACGCAGCCTGCGTGGAGGTTTGCCACATTGTACTTGGGTGCGGAGCAGCCCTCGATGAAGTGGAGGCTTGCGCCCTCGTCAACGATTATAAGGGTATGCTCGAACTGACCTGCGCCCTTTGCATTCAGTCTGAAATAGGACTGGAGGGGGATAGAAAGCTGAACGCCCTTGGGCACATACACAAATGAGCCGCCCGACCACACAGCACCGTGGAGAGCTGCAAACTTGTGGTCACGGGGAGTTACCAGCTTCATGAAATATTTCTTCACCATATCGGCATATTCGCCCTTCATGGCGCTTTCGATATCCATATAAACAACGCCCTCGGCAGCGACCTCCGCCCTTACGTTGTGATAAACAAGCTCGGAGTCATACTGAGCGCCCACGCCTGCAAGGGACTTTCTTTCCGCCTGAGGTATTCCCAGACGGTCAAAGGTGTCCTTGATATCCTTGGGCACGTTTTCCCAGTTGTTCTGCATCTTTGTGTTGGGACGGACGTATGTGGCAATGTTGTCAATGTCCAGACCTTCAAGTGAGGGCCCCCAGTCGGGAACGGGAGTTTCGTTGTATATCTGCAAGGACTGTAATCTGAACTGCTGCATCCAGACAGGGTCGTTCTTTTCCTTGGAGAGCTTTTCGATTATTTCGGGAGTAAGGCCGCTCTGCATACGGTATGCGTCGTTTTCCTCGTCCCGTATATCATATATGCTGCGGTCAATATCCGCAACCTGACTTTTTTCTTTCATGTGAGGTCATTCCTTTCCGTGGGATCAAACGCCAGCAAAGCCGTTGCTGTTTATCTCTTCAACCAGCTCTGCACCGCCGCTGCGGACAATAACGCCTTTTTCCATAACATGGGTCTCATCAACGGTAAGTGCTTCAAGTATCCTTGTGCTGTGGGTGATGATGAGCAGTGAGCCGTGAACTCTCTCACGGAATATCCTTACGCCGTTGGAAACTGTACGTACAGCGTCAACGTCAAGGCCTGAGTCGGTCTCGTCAAGGATAGCAAGCTGAGGTTCAAGCATAAGCATCTGGAGAATTTCAGCCTTTTTCTTTTCGCCGCCCGAGAAGCCGACGTTAAGGTCACGCTCGGCATAGGACTCGTCCATATTAAGGAGTTTCATTGTCTCAGCAAGCTTCTTCTTGAAGTCCCACAGGCGGATACGGCTGCCTGTTTTCTGCTCAAGAGCGCTGCGGATAAAGGAGCTGAGTGTAACTCCGGGAACTTCCAGAGGATTCTGGAAAGAAAGGAAAATGCCCTTCTTTGCTCTTTCGTTAACGGGCATATCCGTGATGTTCCCGCCGTTGAAGATTATCTCGCCCTGAGTAACGTCGTAAGCGGGATTTCCCGTTATGGCATATCCGAGAGTGGATTTGCCCGTACCGTTGGGGCCCATGAGAACGTGGGTCTCGTCATGATCTATTTCAAGGTCAACGCCGTGGAGTATCTCCTTTTCGCCGATATTTGCATCGCCTACGCTTACGTGGAGATCATGTATTTCAAGCAGTTTCTTTTTCATAAGTCTGTTTCCTTTCAATTATTGGTTATCGGTATGAAAATCACCGCAGCAGCAGTGAGTTTTTTCCTTGTCGTCCAGCAGGTCTTTCAGTGTGTAGCTGTCAACATAAGCGTTGATCTGCTCTGCAAGCCCGTTCCAGAACGGAAATGTGTAGCATGTACAGTTTCCCGTACACTTTTTGCCGTCCTTTGCAAGGCAGGCAACGGGGATAAGGTCGCCCTCGACGGCTTTGAGTATCTCCCCCACGGTGTATTCCGATGGAGAACGCACGAGCCTGTAGCCCCCCACCTTGCCGATGGAGCTTTGCACCAGCTCTTTCTTGCAAAGCTCGGTCATAATGCTTTCCAGATACTTTCTGGAAATATCCTGCCGCTGTGCAATATCCTTGAGCCTGATATTTTCATTGCCCTGCTGCTCTGCCATATCAAGCATCACACGCAGCGCATACCGCCCCTTAGACGATATCATCATAGGCACCGCTCCTTTCACAGCAAAGTTTATCATATCTTACCGATAGACATTATATAGCCGCAATAAACCGCATACCGAGTGCGTTTTATCATAACAAGGCTGTAAATTCATACCTTTTCAATAAGTATTATACCACAAATTCCTACAAAGTCAATAGGAGTTTATAATAAGTCGTTGTATCAAAGCTGAAAATTTTATGAACAGGGCAGAATAATACTGAACACCAATAAAACTATAGACAAAAATCATCACATGATCCATATACGCAAGATCATGCTCGATTTTTTGTATAGTTTTTAATTGGTGCTTAGTATAAAAGCATTTTCAATTACAGATATTTATTTCAGTCAGAAATTTTTTATCTCACAGCCGGACAGGAATATTGACACCCGAGCGTTTATGTTATATAATTAACTATATATGTTTGCAACGGTTTAAAGCAAAAAAAGCATAATACTAATTATAAACGAGGTGCCGGAATTGACCGCAGAAGAATTCATCGCCAATAATCTTGCCCCTATAATGGGTCTGCTTTTCCTGCTGATGACTATAGTAAAAAATGATACCATGGATCTGCCCGACAGGAAGCTGTTTTTGCATATCTGGATATTTGAGCTGCTGGAGCTTACAGCATATAACCTTGAGCTTGTTACCGCATCATACGACCACCCCACCAATATGCGGATATTTCTTTCCGCCCTGGGCTATTCACTGCGGCCGCTGATACCGTACATACTTATCAAGCTGATAAATCGTGTGGAAGACAAGAAAATATACGAGGTGCTGCTGATATTGCCGTGGGTACTGGCTGTGATACTGTCGTTCTCCGCATTCTTTACGAATATCGCCTACAGCTATGATGCACAGAACGTGTTCCACAGAGGTCCGCTGGGCTACTTCTGCCAGGTGATAACCGTATTGTATATGTTCATACTGATGATACGTGCTATCCGCTCCCATATCTTTGACAAAAGGATAGAATCAAAGGTAATGCTGCTGGTGATGGCATATATCACTGTTGCCATGGTGCTGGAAGCAGCTTTCGGCATAAGGAGCATAGGCAGGACTTCCATGGTGTATAGCACCGTTTTCTTCATGTTCGCCCTGCAGACAAACAAGCTGAGGAAGATGATACCCGCCGTCAGCGAGAACGAAGCGCTGAAAAACGCTCTTGCCGATGTTGAGCGTGCAAAGCAGGAGGCAGAAAGAGCAAACGCCGCAAAATCACGTTTTCTTTCAAGAATGTCCCATGATATCAGAACACCCCTTAACGGAATAATCGGTATCCTTGAAATAAACAGCAAGTGCCATGATGAACAGATCGAGCAGGAAAACCGTGATAAGGCAATGGTAGCCGCAAATCACCTGCTGAGCCTTATAAACGACGTTCTGGAAATGAGCAAGCTGGAGGACGAGAACACCAAGCTTGAACACACGGCTTTTGATCTTAAGGCTCTCACCGAGGACGTGCTTGTCATCACGGGAATGCGTGCCGCCGAAGAGGGCATCACCCTTGTTCACAGCGACTGCTCCTCTCAGTTCCAATATCCGTATGTTTACGGCAGTCCTCTTCACGTCCGCCAGATTTTCCTGAACATTTTCAGCAATGCCATAAAGTACAACAAGCCCTCCGGTCAGATATCCTGCAAGGTCATGCTTGAAGGCAATGACGATAAGACCGTTCATTACAGGTGCATCATCGCCGACACGGGCATAGGAATGAGCAAGGATTACCTTGAACACATTTTCGAGCCGTTCTCCCAGGAAGAAAGCGACACCCGCACAAGCTACCGTGGAACAGGTCTGGGCATGGCAATAGTCAAGACCCTTATCGACAAAATGGGCGGAACTATCGACATACAGAGCGAGCCTGATGTGGGAACGACCTTCACCGTGTCCCTCCCCTTTGAGATAGCAAGCGTGGAAGATGTACACACCCTTACCGATGACGAGACCAAGGCGGATATCTCGGGAATGAAGCTGCTTATCGTTGAGGATAACGAGCTTAACCTTGAAATAGCAAAATATCTCCTTGAAGACGCAGGCGCAGTTACCGACACTGTCGCTGACGGCGAGCAGGCTGTGAAGAAGTTCACCCAATCGCCCGAGGGCACATATGACGCTATCCTTATGGATATAATGATGCCCGTTATGGACGGATATGCCGCCACAAAGGCGATAAGAGAGTATGACAGACCCGACGCCAAAACTATCCCCATAATCGCCATGACCGCCAACGCCTTTGCGGAGGACGTTCTGAAGTGCAAAAGCGCAGGCATGAACGACCATCTGGCAAAGCCACTGGTGCTTGACACTGTTATGAAAACACTTGCAAAGTACAAAGCCCCCGCTAAAGCGCAATAATTAGTATAACATATCGGCTGCTGCAGTTTTTACTGTAACAGCCGTTTTTTTGTCTCCTGTTCTTTAAACGGCTGTCCGTACATATAAATTACCAACCAAGGATAATCATACAGCCAAAGGAGACGCAGATATGTCACAAAGCATATTGGAACGGGAATATGAAGTCCGCCCGAAAAAGCAGGGCGGCGGAATGGGACTTACCTCGGAAGAGGCGGCGGCACTGTTAAAGGAATACGGCGAGAACACTCTGCTATCGGACAAGAAAGCAAAGCCTCTCAGGATATTCTTAGGGCAGTTCAGGGACATTATGGTCATGATACTCCTTATTGCCGCAGGGATATCCGCATTCATCGGCGAAACTGCGGATGCTGTGACCATTATAATCATAGTGATGCTCAACGCCATACTGGGCTTTATCCAGGAGTACCGCACGGAAAAAACTTTGCTGGCGCTTAAAAGTATGTCAGCCCCCAGTGCAAAGGTCTGCCGTGACGGTCATATGACAGTTATCCCCGCTTCCCAGCTTGTTCCGGGAGACATCATCTCGGTGGAGGCAGGCGACAAGGTGGCAGCGGACGCAGTTCTGCTCACCGCCAAGGGACTTATGGCGGAGGAAAGCATTCTAACAGGGGAAAGCGAGCCTGTTGCCAAGCGCTGCGGCAACACATCGGACAAGGATAACTTCGCAGGCAAGGAGAACATCATCTACAGCGGCACCATGATAACCAAAGGCACAGCCCGTGCAAAGGTCATAGCCACAGGCGTTAATGCCCAGATGGGCAAAATATCCGATATGCTCACCGACATCGAGGACGAGGAAACTCCCCTGCAAAAGCGCCTCGGAGAGCTGGGAAAGATCGTTGCCATAATCTGCATAGCCGTCTGCTTCATTGTGGCAGGGGCAGGCATTTTAAAGGGCGAGCCTGTTTTCGATATGCTCATGACAGGCATAACGATCGCCATAGCGGCTATCCCCGAGGGGCTTCCCGCCACAGTCACCATTGCGCTTGCGCTGGCTGTCAACCGAATGCTCAGCAAAAATGCCCTTGTTCACAAGCTCCACTCCGTGGAAACTCTGGGCTGCACATCGGTCATCTGCACCGACAAGACGGGAACTATCACCGAAAACAAAATGACCGTCCGCAAGGCGTGGACAGATGAGGGCGAATACGATTTTTCGGGTCAGGGCTACCGCCGTGGGGGAAATATCCGCTGCGGAGAAGATATCGTCACAAAAATGTCCTCCAAGCCCCTGTGCGAAATGCTCCGCTGCGGAGTGCTCTGCAACAATGGCGATATTGCCACCCAAGATAGCATTGCAAGCGATACATCTGACATCGGCGAATGGTCAGCCGCAGGCGACCCCACCGAAACAGCTCTCCTTATTGCCGCAGCCAAGGGCGGAATGAGCCACAGCGCCGAAAGGACAGCTTTCAGGCGCTTGGACGAGATCCCCTTTGACAGCGACACAAGGCGAATGACCGTGACCGTCCGCACTCCCTCGGGGGACACATCATCATACACCAAGGGCGCTGCGGATATTATCCTCAGCCGCTGCACGGAGATACTTACCTCAGGCGGCGTAAAGCCTCTGGGCTACAGCACACGCAAAAGGATAGAAGATGCCTGCGCCGAAATGTCCTCAGCAGCACTGCGGGTATTGGCATTTGCATACAAGCCCAAGGGGGATAACAGCCCCGACTCGGGAATGGTATTTCTCGGACTTATGGGAATGTCCGACCCTCCCCGTGAAGAGGCAAAAAAAGCCGTCCGACTCTGCCGTGAAGCAGGTATCAGGACGGTAATGATAACAGGCGACCACAGGAACACCGCTGCCGCCGTAGCAAGGCAGGCAGGCATTTTAAGGGAAAACTCCCCCGAAAGCGCAGTCATCACGGGAGCGGAGCTGGAAAATATGTCCGACAGCGAGCTTGAAAAGGCAGCCGCAGGCGCAAACGTGTTTGCACGGGTCTCCCCTGCCGACAAGCTGAGGATAGTCAGGGCCTACAAGCGTCTGGGGCACATAGTCACCATGACAGGCGACGGCGTGAACGACGCTCCTGCCGTAAAGGAGGCGGACATCGGCGTTGCCATGGGCATCACAGGCACGGACGTTACCCGTCAGGCGGCGGATATGGTGCTGCTGGACGATAACTTTGCCACCCTTGTAAGCGCCGTGGAGCAGGGCCGTGGCATATATGCAAATATCCGCAAATTTGTCCGCTACCTGCTTTCCTGCAACATAGGCGAGGTGCTGACCATGTTTCTCGGCATAATCTCGGGAATGCCCATGGTGCTTATGCCCTCACAGATACTGCTGGTAAATCTGGTAACCGACGGTCTGCCTGCCGTGGCGCTGGGCGTAGAGCCTTGCGGCGAGGAGAATATGAGAAAGCCCCCACGCCACAAGGACGAAAGCTTTTTCTCAGGCGGACTTATGTTCCGCATAGTTTTCAGGGGCATACTCATCGGCATATGCACCCTTGCATGCTTCACGGTAATGCTCCGCACAGGCGCAGGTCTGGGAGCCGCCCGCACGGGAGCGCTGCTGACGCTGGTAATGTCACAGCTTTTCCACGTTTTCGAGTGCAAATCCGAGACAAAGAACATCTTCACCGTTCCCTACTTCAACAACCCCAAGCTTATACTTGCGGTGCTGTGCTCGGCAGCGGCAATATTCGGCGCAATCTATTTTCCGCCCCTCCAGACCGTGTTCAGAACAGTTCCTCTGAACGGCAAGCAGGTGCTCATCTCTCTGGGGCTTACCTTTGCCGCTCCCCTCTTGCAGTGCTTTGCAAGGCACAGGTAATGAAATATAGACAAAACACGCCCCGCAGGCTTACTGTGGGGCGTGTTGTCATATTCCTGTTTTTTCTTTCATACTAAGAACCAATTAAAAACTATACAAAAAATCGAGCATAATCTTGCGTATATGGATTATGCGATGATTTTTTGTCTATAGTTTTATTGGTGATTAGTATCAGGCGGTCTCTGAGATACTCATATCTCAGCTGCTTTTCTTCCTTGGCAAAATGCACTTCTCTGAGCTGTTCGGGGTTATTTTCGTAGCACAGCTTTTCATCGCCGAACTGCTCGCTGGTAAGGTCAAAAACGCAGTTGCCTATAACATTGTAGCAGTGATAATTGCCGCCGCTGCGAAGTATGCCGTAAACCTTTCCGCCGAAAATATCCTGAGCAAGGAATGCGGTTATTGAGCACTGACCCAGAGTTTTATTATCCTCCGACCACTTGTCCCTGAGCCTTGGGGCGCAGGTGTCTGCGCACCATATGCCGCACAGCATATCATAAAGCATTCTCGGGTCTTTTATCGCCTTGTATTCGTCATTTGCGGGAGGAACATCTGCCCTTTCCCAGCCGTAAAATTTATATTCCATATTATCCTTTCATAAGCAAGGCTTCAAGTGCTTTTTCAAACATCTCGTCCTGCTGCGGCGTGCGCTTGGGGCAGCCTTTAAGCCTGCCGCCGCTTCTGCGCACCTTTTTGCCTATGGCACGAAATTCCAGCAGACCCGAGATGTTCTCGTCCGAATACTGCTTTCCGTCCTGATTTATCACCAGCGCCGACCTGCCAAGGCACATTGCCGCCAGACCGTAATCCTGAGTGACGGCTATGTCCCCTGCCGAAAGCATATTCACCAGCCTGAAATCGACGCTGTCAGCGCCCTTTTCCACCACGATAGTTTCCGCTCCCTCACGCTCTATCCTGTGGCAGGTGTCGCAGAGGATAACGCAGCCAACGTGATATTTTTTCGCCAGCCTTACTGTGATATCCACCACAGGGCAGCCGTCTGCGTCAATATAAATTTTCATATCAAACGCTCATTTCGTTGAGCAGGTCATTTTTCTTGTCCCACAGCTTCTTTGAAAGGTCAACGTAATACTCGTGGGGATTTTCAAATCTTGTTACCTCGCTCCAGAGCGTGCCTATCTGCTCACGGCAGAAGTCACGTATCTCCGTTGCGGAGGGGGACTCATATACACACTCGCCCTTGTCAAATATCTGCACAAGAAGCTTCTTTGCGGTAAAGTCGGTGACAGTCTTTTTCTTGTAAGGGTGCTCAGGGTCAAAAATGGTGTAGGGCTTGGTGTCATCTACCTCTTCGCCGTAGCAGGTGATAAGGTCGGCAATAGCCTTGCCGGTGGTCTTGTCGTAAAATCTCCAAAGCTCCTTGAAATCGGGAGTGGTTATCTTGGTAACATTTTCCGAAAGCTTTATCTTGGGGATTATTTGCCCGTCCTTTTCAACGGCTGTGAGCTTGTAAACTCCGCCGAAAACAGGCTCGCTCCTTGATGTGATAAGGCGCTCGCCTACGCCGAAGCTGTCGATGCACGCACCCTGACGGAGAATATCCTCGATGATATATTCGTCAAGGGAGTTGGAAATGCAGATCTTTGCATTGGGGAAGCCCGCATCGTCCAGCATCTTTCTTGCTTTTCTTGAAAGGTATGTGATATCACCGCTGTCAATGCGTATGCCCGCAGGCTCATGGCCCTCTGCCCTAAGCTCGTTGAACACCTTGATAGCGTTGGGTATGCCCGATTTAAGCACATTGTAGGTATCCACCAGAAGCAGGCAGGCATCGGGATAGCACTTGGCATATGCCCTGAAAGCATCAAGCTCGGAATCGAACATCTGCACCCAGCTGTGAGCCATGGTTCCCAGAGCGGGAGTGCCCATTTCCTTGTCGGAGATGGTGCAGGCAGTTCCCGCACAGCCGCCGATATATGCAGCTCTTGCGCCGTAGATAGCGCCGTCGCTTCCCTGAGCACGCCTTGAGCCGAACTCCATAACAGCTCTGCCGTCAGCAGCCTTTACAATACGTGCAGCCTTTGTGGCGATAAGGCACTGGTGATTTATGCAGAGCAGCAGCATGGTCTCCATAAGCTGAGCCTGGATCGCAGGGCCTTTTACAATGACCAGCGGCTCATTTGGGAAAACGGGAGTTCCCTCGGGGATAGCCCACACGTCGCAGGAGAACTTGAAGTTTCTCAGATAATCAAGAAACTTTTCGGAAAATATCTTCTTGTCCCTGAGATATGCAATGTCCTCGTCTGTAAAGGACAGCTTTTTGATATAGTTTATAGCCTGCTCCAGTCCGCACATAACCGCAAAGCCGCCGTTATCGGGGACTTTTCTGAAATAAAGGTCAAAGCAGCACACGGTATCGGCAAGCCCGTTTTCAAGATATCCGTTGCCCATGGTCAGCTCGTAGAAATCTGTGAGAAGTGTAAGATTACGGTCGTTCATCACGCACATATCCTTTCATAAATTGTATTTATATTCTTACTCTGTAACAGCGCTTACAAACTTGATGCCGCTGTCCTTCATAAGCTTGTAGGCGGCAAGATTTGTGAAATCGCTGCTGTGATAGGGAGCGTCATAGGTCTCGACGCAGTTCACGGGAATGATTATGGACACCGCCTCGTTTTTCTGGGTAAAATATGTTTTAAGGCTCAGGCAGAACTGCATAACGCAGATATCGGTGCAGTCGCCTGTGACGATAAATGTATCTATCTCGGGGTGGCACTCCAGCAGGTCTCTGAACTTTTTCTCGTGAAAGCCGTTGGTGGAGTTTTTGGGGATAAGGATATAGTCCCCCGCAGCTTTAAGCTCATCGACCACTTCCGACTCGGAGGTATTTTCGATGCAGTGGGGAGGGAACGAAAGAAACTCAGCCGCATTTTCCTTGTGGCAGTCCGCAAAAGCAGCGGTAAGGATACCCGCATGAGAGCAGGCACTGAGCAGCCTTGCATTCGGCTTGATTATATCCTCTATCCGTGCGGAAGCCATAGCGCCCTCACGGATAAATCCGTTGACGATATCCATAAACACCGCCATGGCTGATTTCTTTGACACAGCTGACAGCTTCATTTCGGGGAGAGAGGCAATTTCATTAAGAAGCGACTGAGCCTCAGCTGCAATGCGGGAGGTACTGTTTTCGGTAAATTTCATATTATCGGCTTCCTTTCCGTATGAATGTTATATAAACATTATACCACGGCGTGCCAGAATTGTAAATAGCAAATTGGCAGGCAAAGAAGCTGCAGAGGTCAGGCAAATTATATTCACAGTTTATTTACCCATTGCTACCAATGTGAAAATCTTACATTGATTGACTTATCTGCCCGAAAGTTGTATAATAGACCTGATAATAGCTTCCGCAGAGGCGGAGGCAATACTGCAATGTTATTATGGGAGATAATACGCAATGAGCAAATTCAGGAAACAGCATATGTCCATCGACTGGCATGAGATCGTAGGAGAAGAAAACTACGAGCCTGCGGTGAACGCCACTCTTAAGGAAAAAGCCTCGCTGGTCGAGCGTGTGGGAATGATGATGCTTTCGGTGGGAACGGGAGCATGGAGAGTACGTGCTTCGATGAACAAAATAGCCCGTGCGCTGGGCATTGTGTGCAATGCGGATATCGGCCTGCTGACAATCGAATGTACCTGCATAGAAAACGGCGATACATATACAAATGAGATAACCCTCAGCACCACAGGCGTAAACACCGACAAGCTCAACGAGCTTGAGCATTTTGCGGATGGCTTTGCGGAAAGGGTCACAAAATACTCGGTACTGCAGTTTCATCGGATACTTGACAAAATTTCCGAGATACCGCCCAATTACAAGGCATGGAATTTGGGCCTGGCATCGGGTCTTGCCTGCTGCGGATTTACATTTCTTCTGGGCGGCGGGCCTGTCGAAATGATCCTTGCATTCTTCGGCGCAGGCGTGGGAATGTACGTCAGAAAAAAGCTGCTGGAGCGCCACATCACTCTGCTTGCAAACGTGGCTGCGGGTGTTGCCGCTGCCTGCTGTACATACCTGCTGCTTTTCAAGCTTTTTGAGGTGATTTTCAACGTCTCCAGTGTTCATCAGTCGGGATACATCTGCTCCATGCTGTTCGTGATACCCGGCTTCCCGCTGATAACCGGCGGCATCGACCTTGCAAAGCTGGATCTAAGATCGGGTCTGGAGCGCATCACATACGCTCTGCTGATAATACTGATGGCAACAATAACGGGCTGGGTGGTCGCACTGCTGCTCCACTTCTCGCCCGCAGATTTCCCCGAGCTGGAGATGGCTCCGCTGGTTAAAATGGCCATAAGGATCATCACAAGCTTCTGCGGAGTATATGGCTTCTCACTCATGTTCAACAGTAAGCGCAAAATGGCAGCCTGCGCAGGACTTATAGGAATGATAGCCAACACAACACGTCTGGAGCTTATTGATTTCACCCCCATACCCGCAGGCGTTGCTGCATTCATCGGAGCTATGATAGCAGGACTTCTTGCATCGGCGATGAAATCAAAGGCAGGCTATCCCAGAATAACCCTTACAGTTCCGTCAATAGTTATCATGGTCCCCGGAATGTTCCTGTACAAAGGCATCTATTATCTTGGCTCATATGATATCTCAACGGGCGGAATGTGGCTCACAAAGGCTTTCCTGATAATCATATCGCTTCCCTTGGGTCTGATTTTCGCAAGAATATTCACGGACAATAATTTCAGACAAAGCAGCTGATATTCTGAAAAACCTCCGTTCTCTTTACTGATGTTGTAAAGAAGGCGGAGGTTTTGCTGTTACCTCTATTTTCAATACAAAAGACATTAACCGAATCCTTAATTTATACTAATCCTCAATCAACCTATAGACAAATCCTCAGCTGAAATAAGCCCATCCTTCGTCAAGCTCCCTTGCCGGGCGACAAGCCCGCCTGCAGTCGCTTTCCTAGACTGGTCTTATTTCATCTGTCGGCTTTGTCTATAGAACGATTAAAGATTAGTATTATTGTGATTTATTCAGGCAAAACAATTCATTCAAAACAATTCATTACCACATTTAATCGTGAGTTCAAACCAAGCTTTTTTCTGAAATGAGCTATAAAATAAAAGAAGTCCGTAGATGACGTATCTACGGACTTCTTTTGGCAATATCTGCCAAGATATGGCAGGGGCAGAGAGCGCAAGTGCGAACAAGCTGTTTGCGGTATATTCAGAATGGTGTGAGCAATACTGCGAGTATCGTATGAGCAGCACGAAGTTTGGTATGGAGATGTCAAAGAGTTTTCCGAAGCTTCGTACAAAAGCAGGCTATGTTTATATGGGAATAGCTTTAAGTCAGATACCTCAAAGCAGGTTCACCGTAAATTATTGATGTATACCTTTACCCCTAAATAAAAAAGTATTTTATAAATTATATAGTATAATATAAAAGTTTAAAATACCCCTCATACTAAGCACCAATTAAAAACTATACAAAAAATTGAGCATAATCTTGCGTATATGGATTATGCGATGATTTTTTGTCTATAGTTTTATTGGTGATTAGTATCAAACCATACACCCTATACACTAACCCTACACCGAATATCAAAAGGAGTGATAAATTTTGACCGAGCAGGAGCTTAAAAGACTGATACATCAGGCATACGACGGCAGCATAAATCTTGATAATCTTCCCACTCCCGAATACCGATATTTTGACCGTATCCGCAGACTTTACAAAAGATACAAGTTTGACAAAAATATGCCCAAGGATTTTACTGAACGTATGAAACGTATAGCGTTCTCTGAATATATGCAGGACATTGAAGAGCACAAGAGGTACACTTCGATGTATGCACAGTATCAGTACAACATTAAGCAGGCGGATAAGCTTAAAATCGAGGCTGAAAAGGCTGACACGATATATCACATTGCCTGCTGCACTGCTGATATTGTTGGAATGCTGACGGGTGATGAGGGATATGGGAAAAGGATAAGGGAGAAGATCGGAGGAATGGATAAATGCTGAAATGCGAAAAGTGCATTCATAAGAAAATCTGCATTGACGAGGCAAATTACAAGAACGCCGAGGCTTGCAGGAATTTTATCAATGAAAATGATGTTGCGCCTGTGAAGCACGGACATTGGAATGTGGGATATTTTCACGATAGAGTTTGCAGTTGTTGCACAATCCAAGTAACGACCTTGGAAATTATCCATATAAATTCTGTCCTCACTGCGGGGCAAAGATGGACGGAGGTGAAAATTCGTGAAAACAGAAGAAATCTTACAACATCTCGGCGACCTGAAATCCGAAGCCGAGGGGCATTATACCGATGACGGCGATGATAAAATATTCCACCAGGACGCAGAAGCGCTGCAGGCTGCTATTGATGCCGTTAAGTCCAATGCAAAAATCGTTGATGCTATTGATCAGGAAATCGGAATCCGCAAGGCATCTGATAGCATACTGCAAGCTGAGGAACGCAGGGTGAATTATGGCGACCAAAAGTTAGTGCTTGGAAGCTTGCTTGAAATCCTAAATCTGAAAAAGGAGTGATGCATATTGACTGTGCAGGAAGTCAAGGCGGTGCTGAATGATGCACGAGAGGCAGGGAAGTGCTTAACCTGCATTATCTTTACTGCAAGTCTTGGGGACAGGTTGCTGCCAAAATGGGAATCAGTGTGCGGCACGTACATAGGCTTCACGGTAAGGCTCTTGTGAAAATTTCAAAAAATGCTTGACATGTCACTATGTTTGTACTAAAATGGGTATAATGAATTTTTATATCCGCTTACGGTTAAAGGCTGTAAGCGGATTTTTTTATCCTATTTTTCGGCAGGTGGTGACCCGTGAATGAAAAAAATTTAACTCCTTTTTCTGAACGAAGCGTGAGCGAAGCAAGAGAAGCAGGCTCCAAAGACGGCAAAGCTTCAGGAGAAACCCGTCGGCGCAAGAAGGATATGAAGCAGAAGATGAAGGCTCTGCTTGAACTTCCCGCTGCTGCCAATGACAGGGAGCAGCTTGAAGCTCTCGGCATTTCTCCCGATGATATGGACAACGAGATGGTACTTGTTATGTCTATGTTTCTCAGTGCTGCTCAGGGCGATACAAAGGCGTTTGACAGGGTAATACAGATACTCGGCAAGGATATTGCGCACGAGGAGCTTGCCCTTAAAAAGCGTGAGCTTAAGCTTAAGGAAGAATTTCCCGGGGATAACGGCTTTTACAGCGGATATATGGACAGGTGGCAGGACATTTACGAGGGTCGCCCCAAATGGCGTGAGGTGAAGCGTGCGGGGCTGAACAGGGGCACTGTGCGGCAGATGAATATGCTGAACACGGCAAAGATTTTATGCGATGAATTTTCTCACAAGTGCTTTGCGGAGCAGGTGGACATATCCTGCGGGTCAAAGGAATATGACGACTTTATCCTTGATTTCCTCTGTCGTGAGGGCTTCTGGAAGAACATTCCCCGACTGCTTTCGGCGGCGTTTGCTCAGGGTGGCTGTGTTCTGAGGGAATACATAGAACGGGGCAGGGTGCGGCTCTCGTTTGTTGAGGGGCGGCAGTTCTACCCATTGAAATGGGACAACAGGGACATTACCGAGGGCATTTTCGGCACGGTATCAGCCAAGGGCAAATATTATTACACGTTATTCGAGAAGCATTCCGTCAAGGATGATGATATCCTTGTGGAGTGCTTTTTGTTTCGTTCTTCTGACCCCAATGCTCCGGGTGACAGAGTGCCGCTGTCGGTGCTTTATCCCGATATGGCGGACACGTTCACATATGCTATGAACACTCCCCTGTTTCAGTATTTCAAGACCGATTTTCCAAGCAACATTCCCACGGCGCTGCCTTTGGGTATCAGCTGCTTTGCAAACTGCGAGGACACGCTCAAAGCCCTTGATGTGGCGTTTGACAGCTTTGCCCGTGAGTTTGTTCTCGGAAAGAAGAGAATAATCGTGCCAAGCTCCTGCATTCGTACTGTGGTCAATCCCGAAACGGGTAAGACAGAGCGGTATTTTGATGCTGATGACGAGGTATATCAGGCGCTCAAATGCGATGAGGACAAGGACCTGAAAATCACCGACAATACTGTGGAGCTGAGAATTTCAGAGCACGTTGACGGCATAAATGCGCTGCTGAATATTCTGTGCTTTCAAGTGGGGCTTTCTCCCGGCTCGCTGTCATTCGACAAGGCGGGCGGAGTTAAGACCGCAACCGAGGTGGTTTCCGAGGAAAACAAGACGGCTGTTACGATACGCTGTCAGAAAAATCTCCTCGTTGAGTTCATTGAGGAAATGTGCAGGGCTGTGCTCAGGCTTGCGATGATCACGGGTGAAGTCCCGAACGGTGATCTTGAGGTCACTGTGGCGTTCAAGGACAGCGTTGTTATTGATGACAACACGCTTATCGCAAACAACATCAGTCTTGTAACGGCGGGGCTAAAGTCAAAGATTTCTGCCATTATGGAGGTTATGAAATGCGATGAAGAGGCGGCAAGGCGAGAGCTTGAACGGATAAATGCGGAGAGTGCTGTTCTTGGAGTTTCGGACGGTGAGGGGTTTGTGACTTCGGGCGGTGATAATGTTGATGATACGGCAGGCACTGACGACATCATTGACAGTGCCGAAGAAGCCGCAGGCAAGACCCTGAACGGTGCACAGACACAGAGCCTTATTGCTGTTATGGCGCAGTATCAGTCGGGTGCTCTGAGTCTGGGACAGGCTATAAACGTCATTTCCGTAGCTATCGGCGTTTCCAAGGAAGAGGCAAAGAAAATTCTTGAAGGTGCTGAATAATGACAAGGGAACAGTATGACGAGCTGTCTGCTCCGCTTGTGCGGGTGCTGCTGGATATGGAGGACGATATCCTGCGGGAAATTGCGGCGCAGCTTTCACGGGACGGAGATATTTCCGACACGTCAAAATGGCGGATAAGGCAGCTGGCGAGGGCAGGACGCTTCGACAAGCGGGCGGCGGCTATCATTGCGGGATATTCTGAGGTCGAGGGCGGTCAGGCTATGGACGCTGTTCTGACGGCGGCTGAGACTGAGATAGGATATCTTGACAATGCGGTGCAGGCGGCGAATGCTGCGGGGCTGTCGGAATATTTCTCGGACATTCCTGCGGAGGAATCGGCTCTCGGTGCGGCCAAGGCGTTTCAGCGGCAGGCGGCGAGTGACCTTAACCTTGTGAACACGGTCATGGGGTACAAGGCAAAATCGGCGTATGTGAATGCTGTGAATGCCATTTATCGTGACACTGCCGAGGGCAGACAGGGCGCTCTTGACATTATGGGCAAGGGTGCGGCAAAGGCTGTATCGGGGCAGATGTCATTGCAGGAAGCAACAAGGAAAACCATACGGGAGCTTGCTCAAAAGGGCATTCCCGCTTTCGTTGACAAGCGTGGGCGTGAATGGTCTCCCGAGGCTTATGTTATGATGGATATGCGGTCAACGCTGGGGAATACAGCGAGGGCTGCACAGAATGCACGTTGTGACGAGTATAATATTCAGCTCATAGAGGTTTCTTCCCATATGGGCGCACGTCCTCTTTGTGCCCCATATCAGGGCAGGATATTCAGCCGTGACGGTTCAAAGGGTGTGACCACGGACGGAGCAGGCGGCAAGATATATTACACTCCCCTTTCGGAAACGAGCTACGGTCAGCCTGCGGGGCTTTTCGGCATAAACTGCGGGCACGTTCAATATCCGTTCGTTCCTGGCATCAACTTTCAGAGATATTTCCCCTATCCAAAAGAGGAAAATGACAGGCGGTATATGCAGTTTCAGCAGCAGAGAGCTATGGAACGGGGCATCAGAGCCGCCAAGCGGGAATGTATGATGCTGCAGGAGGTGGGCGACACTGAGGGCTTGCAGAAGGCTTCCTTGCGGCTCAGAAACCAAAAGGAGAAGTATTCCGTTTACTGCAAGGAGACGGGGCTTAAACAGCACAATGACCGCACTCAGGTTTATGGGTATGACAGGAGCAAGTCGAGCAAGACGGTTTGGGCGGAGAGGAAGGCGAAATCAGGGCTTGACAATGGCAGCAGAAGTGGTATAATGAATATGACTACAAACGCAAAAGGTACCCCTGTAAGAATCGTTAAAAGGACTGACCTTACAGGCGAACCCAACAGCATTACCCAAAGAGAAAATACCAAGGGCGGGATTGACAGAAACTATTATGATGGAAACGGCAAGCAGACCAAGCAAGTTTCAAATCATGATCATGGCAATCCCAAAAACCACCCGTTT
>NZ_JAOQKB010000006.1:0-167199 GCF_025567215.1 Huintestinicola butyrica | reverse complement strand
ATAGCCCTCACGGCCGCCCCAGAATACGTAGCCCTTACCGCCGAGCTTAACGGTTGCTTCAACAGCCTTCTTGATCTGAGCTGCAGTGTAAGCGAATACATCTGCGGAGGGAGATGTGCCTGCGCCGTGCATATAACGGGGGTGATCGAAGCACTTAGCTGTGCCCCAGAGAAGCTTCTTGCCTGTTTCAGCCTGCTTCTTCTCGAGGTAATCAACTACCTTGTCAAGCTTTTCATTGGTCTCAGCAAGGCTGCCGTACTCGGGAGAAAGGTCTCTGTCGTGGAAGCAGTAGTAATCAACGGAGAGCTTGTCCATGATCTCGAAAGCTGCGTCTGCCTTTGCGATAGCACGCTTTTCGGAATCGGTCTCGCCCCAGGTCTTATCGGTAGTGCCGCAGCCGAACATATCTGTTCCGTCGCCGCCCATGGTGTGCCACCAGGAAAGAGCAAACTTGAGCTGCTCTCTCATAGGCTTTCCGTTTACTACCTCATCGGGATTATAGTACTTGAATGCAAGGGGATTTGTGCTGTTCTTGCCCTCGTAAGGGATCTTACCGATTGTAGGGAAAAATTCGCTCATTTTAATTACCTCCATTATGTAAATACAAAATTTATCATACAAATTCAGGGTGTATCTGCGCCCGAAACTTTAAGTATATTTTACTATAGTAATCGGTTACTTGTCAAGAGGTTTTTGTAAAAATCTTATAATTTTAATGCAAATTTACTTTTATTCCCATAAAATCAAGCAGGCAAGCCGTTTTTTTGTTTTTATCAGAAATCAACGGAGCCGAGCTTTGTGTAAGCCTTTCTAAGAACGTCCTTTGAAACGGGATAGATCCCGCTTGCCTTTACGGGTCTGTCGTTCTTTACGAGCCTGAAAATAACATAATTCTCCTCGTGTGCGTCATCGGAATAGAACGCCGCCTCGATATATTCGTCCTTCAGAGCGTAGTAGTTCACAGGTTTTAGGGAAACAAGTTCCTCCGCCGACCTTTCCATGCCCTCGCACAGCTCGTCAAAATCGGTGAGCACATAATTTACCGTTTTGCAGCGCATTGATGCAAGACGCTTTTTCAAGGGCTGTTCGGAAGTATCCTTTTTGCGGAATAATGAAAAAAGTCCCATCATTTTCTCTCCAGCAGGTGCTTGAACATTTTCAGGCGGAGCATATCCCTGTATTCGGGCTTGACCATATAGTACATATAGCTTTCAAGGATATCCGCAGGGTGCATGAGCCTGCCCTCTATTTTGAAGTTCTCATATCCCATAGGCACATACTTTTCATATATCTGCTGAGGTGAAACATGAGTTTCAAAGCCTGTGGTGTCGTAAAAATCGAAGCTCATGTTGGGACATGGAAATTCTTTTTCGGGGATAGGTTTGAGCGCCTGCTTTTCATTGCCGAACACCTGCAGATTATGCTCAAACTGGCGCTCGCCCAAAAATTCGTAATGCTTCTTTCTGCGCTTGCAGTGGGGTGTGCAGTATGGATTCACAAGTATCTCTATCTTGTCCTTATGCGGAAGAGTTTCCAGCTCATCAAAGCGGTTGTTCCAGTTATAGTCGAGAACTACCAGCTTATAGTCCTTTTCCAGCTCCGCAAGAAGAGCGTCTCTGTCCTCTATCTGCTTGACTGTGGAGGATATGAGAGGATAACGGGGATAATTCTTTCTTATGTAATCCTCCAGCACGGGAACATTCACGATTATCTCGTTAAGACCGTTTTCCGCAATTCTCGTAATCATGTTGCAGAATGGGTCGGTAAGATGTATCTCCTTTATAAGAGGATTTGTAAAGGTATATCTTATGGGGATACCCCTTGAATTATACTGCCTGATAATAAAGTCGATGAACTCACGGCGGACCGCTCCCGTTACAGTCCTGCCGCCGTTCCATGCAGCGGGGGGAAAACAGCCGTAGGAAGAGGCTATTTTTATATCGTCATAGAAATACTCGGGGTGCTCATTCAGTGTGTCCGCAAGATAAAGGTTCATTTTGTAATTTCCGCAGAAATCGGGAAGATGGAATTTTATGCTCATGTGACCGTTCCTTTCAAAGGTTTATATTTATATTTTACTCCATTTTATTCTTTCCGTCAATAGTATTGGAAAGTAAAATAAAAACGATGCGGGAGAAATTCCCGCACCGTCCGATTTACATATTAAAAGAGTAATTCAAGGAGTTCAGTCGTTTATGGATATCTCCGAGGTGGATATCATACAGCCGTCGCCCTTTTTACTGTTGAGCATATCAAGCACTTTTGGGGGAAGAGTCGCCTTTGAAAGATTTATGACTGCTCCGTCGGTCGGCACGCCAATATCATAAAGCGTTCCCTCATCGGTAACGTTAACATTTGAGATGTTCACAACGCAGCCGTCTCCGAGCTTATTTACAAGCATTGAAAAGGCTCTTGCAGTCATCGTAATGCTGTCAAAGGAAAGTACCGCTCCGTCGATACTGCCGCCGAGGTCGAATAATTCATCATTATCGTCAGAATGAACGGTAATGTTTGAAAACTCTCGGATATCTCCGTCAGCAAGACTGCGGATAAGCTCTGCAAACTGCGTTTCGGTGAATTCGGCATTATTAACCGTTTTTTTGCTCAGCACCTTTATCTTTGAGGCAAAGTCTGTCGCCTCTTTAATATAAGATACGATATCATTGAAATGCGAAGACGAATGCTTATTCCCGGTCGGCTTATTCCAGATTGACTTTTCATCCCTAAGCTGTGCTGTACGCTCCTCACGCCACTGCTCATAGGTAAGGTCCTCAAGTCCGTCATAGGCGTAATTTTCAAGAGGAGCAAAAAAAGCTGCAACAGCGTGCTGTGCTATAAGGACAAAGCGCCAGTTTTCCGAGTTGCCTGTGTTGAACGGTATCTCGAAAACTCTCAGTAATCCTGTTCTGTCACGCTTGCTTATAACGGGGGCATAACGGCTCTTTCCCAACGCAAAGGTCATTCTGTCCTCCCACGCCGAAGTAGGGTCGTCGTAGCCGTCAAGAGCATATATTTCCGCCAATGACACCTCATCATCGGTATCGTTATGACCGCCTGTCATTGCAAAGCGGAAGATATAATCTGTGTTTTTCTCAAGCTTTTTATCACAGAATATCTGAGTCCAGCTCCAGCTCCAGTCGCCTATCTCATAGGCTTCGGTATTTCCCTGAGATGTTGTGATAACGGCTCTTATGCCTGTATTGTCCTCGCAGGTCTTATCAAATCTGAACTCTCTTGCACTGAAATTTATAACATTACTCATTTTAACTTCCTCCGTTAATGTCGGAGCAGAGTCAAAGTGCAAAAGACGAATCATACAGTCTGAGACATACTCTGCCCGACCGTTTTTTACAAGTCCCCTTGCCCTTTTGGGGTAGGTAAGACCTATCTTCTGACCCGTTTCATCAGTGACAATTACGTTTTTTCCTATGGGTATCTCCCCCTTTTGTCATCATGTATTCGGTTGTGTGCTGTTTTTTGTTATGGGTGCCGTCCCCGATTTAATTATAACACAGCTTCCGCCTTTTGACAACCGAGCATTTTATACAATCTTTTCGTTATATTCTGACATATCTCACAAATACATATCCTAATTATCCGCAAGTGAAATCATATTCTCCAAAACATCTGTTACCATGAACTGCGAGAGATTTTTCATTTTGTTGGCAAAAATGTATTGACAAGTGCATTTTGTTGTGATATACTGCAAACATATTATTATGAAAGGAGGCAGGCAATATGTTCGTACATCTCAATATATCAACATTCGGAACAAAATATGTGTCATCATATAAGGAAAAGCTGTTGTCTGCCGTTTTCGCAACTGTCTGACAGCATACATTCGTTAAACCGCCGCATTTCCTGTATGTGAAGTGCGGCTTTTTTGTTTTTATGCGCAAATTCTACCTAAGGTTGATAAATCGGGATATATATGCCAAAAGTAGAACGATAGTGTAAATCAGCAATTTACATCAACTGCCGCTTGTGATATACTGTAGTCAAATCAAACAAAAGAGGTCTTGAATATGAACACAACATTTTCAGCACAGCTTCAGAAGCTTCGCAAGGAGCATGGCGTAACACAGGATATTCTTGCGGCTCATCTGGGTGTAAGCCCGCAGGCAGTCAGCAAGTGGGAAAACGGCAGCTATCCCGACGGCGACCTTCTTCCAAAGATCGCAGACTTTTTCGGTGTGTCGATAGATTATCTTTACGGCAGAGCAAAAGAGGATACTTCCACAGTCCAGAAGATCATTGATGAGCTGCAGAATATAGTGACAGATTCCGACAGCAGCAAGGAAGAGTTCTTTGAACAGGCGCTGAATTACGCATGGGCGATACAACTCGCTGCATGGGCATCTACCAGATCATATTATGACCGCCCGGAGCTTGACGAAAAAGATACCGTCACCGTATCGGAAATCAGCAGCAAAGCAGGCTTTACCTATATGCGTCTTAACAAAAACCTGGAATATTATTTCCTTGTTAAGCAGCCGAAGGAGGGCCTTGCAAATTATTTGAAAGTAACCGACAAAGCAGCTGAGCTTTTTGCATTCCTCGGGGATAAAACAAACCTGAAAATACTTCAATATATGCTGACATTAAAGTGGCAGGAGGCTGTCCGTGCCAAAACCGTTGCAAAGCTTCTGGATATTCCTGTAGAAAAGGCAGAAAAATCGCTTGATTTTCTCTGTAAATTTAATGGAACATTTTCAAAAGGCAGCATTATAAATGAGGACAATAAAAGCGACAGTATATACCGGACTTCATCTGTACTGACAGTTGCACCAATAATGATAATAATATGTGCGGATATGATGATATCATCGCCAAGCTCATATCAGAATCAGATCAGCTGGGATGATGAAGCATGGTTCAAACGTGAGGATCTTTCTTTTCTGAAAAAAAACAAATGATACCGGAACATATGACTGAAAGGGGTATGATACAGAGTGAACCTTTTTAAACGCAATAAAAAAGATGAAAACACCGATGAATTACACAAGGAATACGGCGTTATAAGCAACTGCCGCTATATTTTTGAAAAATTTGTCAAATACAGGAAATCCCTTATCCTGTTTATTATCACGGGCAGTATCGCCGCAGCTTCAATGACCTATCTGTGGAGCTTCATCGGTAAGCTTGTAATAGATATGATAGAACAGCAGGCAAGCTCCCCCGATAAGGATATAAAGCCTCTGCTGTATCTTACGCTTATTACCTCGGCAGCTGAGCTTCTGTTCATGTGGCTCAACACCGTATCATCTATGAAAATGAGCGTAGGCTTTACATATGTAAGGCTTATGATAATCAAGGAGCGTATCGCAAAAACTTTGGGCATGGAGTATGAGGCTCTGGAAACTCCCGAGATGCTCGACAGGCTCCAGAAAGCCAAAAGAGCCACCGCAGGCGACTGGCAGGGCGTTCAGGGAATGATGACCTATATGCAGGTAATGGGCGTGCAGATAATATCCGTTACCATTGCAGTAGCAATCATGACCACCTTTAACCCCTGGATAATCTTTATAATAGTAGTGCTTTCCTTTGCCCAGTTCCTGTTCTTTGACTATATACGCAAAAAGGACAAAAAGGAAATGTGGGACGCTATGATGCCCCACTGGCGCAAGCTGGAATACATGGAAAACGTTACGACCGATTTTTCCTATGCAAAGGATATCCGCCTGTTCGGTATGCAGAAATATCTGGCAAAAAAGCAGATAGACGTTTACGACGAGGAGCTTCGCCACTGGATAAAGTCCCGCCAGTACTGGATATACAACACCATTTTTGCTCACGGTATATCTCTGCTGCGGCAGCTGATAATCATAGGCTGGCTTGTTTACAGCGTGGTGTTCAACGGACTTTCCATAGGTAACTTTACACTCTATACCGCCAGTGCTGCGGCTTTCTCCAATGCCATAAACGAGATATTGCAGGCGCTGTCCGCCCTCCGTGAGAGAAGCGCACATACCGATGATTACCGCAGCTTTATGGATATTCCCTCTGCTGATGACAAGGCACAGACTATCCCCATTCCCCCTGCGGACAAATATACCTTTGAATTTAAGAATGTTTCCTTTAAATACAGAGGTCAGGAAAAATATGCCCTGAAAAACGTGAACCTTACGCTTCATGCAGGCGAAAAGCTTGCGGTTGTGGGTCTGAACGGCGCAGGAAAGAGCACATTTATCAAGCTTCTGCTCAGGCTTTACGATGTGACCGAGGGCTGTATCCTTATGAACGGCACCGATATCCGCAAATTTGACCGCAAGGAATACTATGAGCTTTTTGCTCCCGCTTTTCAGGACGTAATGGTATTTGCATTTCCTGTAGCGGAAAATGTTTCCATGAAAGAGCCTTTCAATACCGATAAGGCAGAGGCTGAAAAGATGCTTCGTCTTGCAGGTCTGGGCGACAAGCTCGACAAGCTGGAAAAGGGCGTTGATACCGAGCTGCTGAAAGTCCTCTACGATGACGGAGTTGACCTTTCAGGCGGCGAAAAGCAGAAGCTTGCCCTTGCAAGAGCACTTTATAAAAAGAGTAAGATAATAGTCCTTGACGAACCTACCGCCGCACTGGACGCTCTGGCTGAATTCAGGCTTTATCAGAGCTTCAATGAGCTTGTAGGCGACCGCACGGCAGTATATATCTCTCACCGCCTTTCCTCCACACGCTTCTGCGACAGAGTGGCAATGTTCAAGGACGGCGAAATGGTAGAGATAGGCACTCACGACTCCCTTATGGAAGCTGACGGCGCATATGCGGATATGTTCCGTGTTCAGGCACAATATTACGTTGAGGACAAGGACATTTTCGATGTACCGTGTCAGGAGGTGACTTCAAATGGCTGACAAAAAAATATCGCCCACCAAGGAATCGCTGAAATACTGCTTCCGACAGATAAAACAGTACAAAAAATCATACATTCCCCTGTCGGTGCTGAACGTGATCATCGGTGCAGCCGTTCCCTTTGCGGAGATAATATTTCTCCCGCTGCTGATAAACGCCATGACCGCACCCGAAAAGGATGTCCGCATCATTGTATTTTACGGTGCGGCAATGGTAATATCACAGATATTGCTTATGGGACTTAACAGCGTTATAAACATACAGCTGCAAAAAACAGAGGATATGTTCCTGAACGCCGCAAGCGAGGAGATATCCCAGCTCTGCATGAAGATAGACTTCACGCTGACCGAAAACAAACAGGCTCTTGACCAGATACAGAAAGCCCGTGAGGGAATACAGTGGTCAGGCGGAACACACAACATTGCAAGCGCTTTCTTCAACATAGTCTCAAACGTGCTGAAGCTTCTGGGCGTAATAACGGTAATGATACTCACCGCTCCCGTTCTGCTCATTATCATAATAGTACTTCTGGCAGCGTCGGCTGTGATAAACGCAAAGAAAAACGATATCGACATCAAGAACTTCTCGGAGCTTTCGGGGATAGACCGCATTTTCTGGTACATCTGCTGGGAAATGGAGGATTTCCACTACGGCAAGGATATCCGTCTTTACAGTGCGGCAGGCATGATGCTTGAAAAATCCGCCGCACAGATAAAACGCCTGGGCGATTACTGGCAGAACATAAACGACAAGAAATATCCCCTGAATATCATTGACATTATAATAAGTGTTCTCCGTGATTTCGGCACATATTTCTACCTTGGCGTGCTTGCCATCACAGGAAAAATCACCATCGGCGTATTTTCCCAGCTGCTTGCCTCAGGCGGAACACTTTACAGCTCCATGCAGGCTATAATAATGGGCTTTCAGGATATCGTCAAGCGCAGCAGCTATATGTACGAGATAATCAAGTTCATGAACTATCCCCCTGCCATGGAAAAGGGCACAAGAAAGATCGCAGACTTAAACGGCAGCCACGAGATAGAGTTCAGGAATGTAAGCTTCAAATATCCGGGAGCGGACAAGGAAGTCCTGCATGATATCTCCATAAAGCTCCGCAGCGGCGAAAAGCTTTCCATCGTAGGGCTTAACGGTGCGGGAAAGACCACATTCATAAAGCTTCTGTGCCGACTGTACGATGTAACAAGCGGCGAGATACTTCTGGACGGCGTGAATATCCGTGAATACGACTATGACGAATATATGAAGTGCTTCTCGGTAGTTTTCCAGGATTTCAAGCTTCTGGCATTTTCCGCCGAGGATAACATTCTGCTTGGTAAAAAGGACTCCCCCGAAAAGGTTGACGAGCTTTATGAAAAGGTCGGACTTCTGAACAAGATAAACTCTCTCCCCAAGGGCAGGGACACTATGATGTTCAAACAGTTTGACAAGGACGGCGTGGAGCTTTCGGGCGGCGAGCAGCAGAAAATGGCTATTGCCCGTGCGCTTTATAAAGACGCTCCCGTGGTAATACTTGACGAACCCACCGCAGCCCTTGACCCTGTGGCTGAATACGAGATATACCGCCAGTTCAACGACCTGGTTCACGGAAAAACAGCGGTCTATATCTCTCACCGCCTGTCCTCCTGCAAATTCTGCGACAGGATAGCGGTATTTTCCGACGGTACCATAAAGGAATCGGGAACTCACGAGGAGCTTGTTCATCTACATGACGGCATCTATGCCGAGATGTTCAAGGCTCAGGCGCAATATTACGTATAATCACCTAAAAAAGCAGCTCTCTGTTATGTGCACATCACAATGACAGAGAGCTGTTTTACTTTTACAGTATTTCTTCAAGCTGAGTGAGATTTATAATAGTATGCTCCTGACCGAAATCAGCATTTCTGCCCTTTCTGTCAATAAGCACAGACATACAGCCAAAGCGCTTGGCAACAATTATATCTTTTTGCTCGTCGCCGATAAAAACCATTTCCGCAGGCGATACGCCGAAATGCTCCGCAATATCCGACAGGCCTTTTGGATTGGGCTTTCTGTATCCGCAGGAAAGCGAGGAAACGTACATATCAAAATAGGGCATAAGCTCGGGAAAATAGCTCTTGTGAAGCTCATCGGGCATTCCCGTGGCAACATCTGTAAGAGTGGCTATCTTATACCCGTCCGCCCTGAGCTGTTTCAAAGTACTTACAGTATCGGGATAGATATACGGCACAAGCCCCATGGAGCGGTAAAAAATATCTATCACCTTTTCAAGGTGATAGCTGCATTTCCAATGAGATGTGGCATCGGTAAATATGACCTCGGGAGCAATATCCTCCTCACGGTATTTCACCTTTGGGTTATAACCTCTCAGTACCTCCACCGACCTTGCTATGTCATTGTCTGAAATGTGAAGTCCAAGCCTGTCCCGCACCGTTTCAAAGCCTGTTTTATAATAGTCTATCCAGACATTGGGCATATTTTTGTATTCCATCAGCGTTCCGCCGATATCGAAGCCTATCACCTTTATCATATCTGACCCTCCATAATTATTGCTCATTACGCAAAAGGCTGACACCGCATCAGCAGCATCAGCCTTCGCAAACATTTAATTTAACTCACATATTGTGCTTCATAATGTCTGGATTTTTCTTCTTCTTGTCCTCATAAAGTGCATTGTCAGCCTTATCCATAAATTCCTGGATATTAAGCTCGGGTGAGCAGATTATAGGATAAATACCGATACTTACCGTTACATTGTACGGCTTGTCGCTGACTTCGTTATGCTTTGCAGCAATACCCTTTATTCTTGACGGAAGCTGAGCGATTATATCAGCATCATCGCATATTGCAAATGCCGCAAACTCATCGCCGCCTATTCTTCCCACAACATCAGTAGTCCTCAGGCTCTTTTTGAGGAACTCTGCGCAGGAAACGATCGCATAGTCGCCGTCATCGTGACCGAAAGTATCATTGACCTTTTTAAGATTATCAAGGTCGCCGAAGATAATGGCAGCCTGCCTGCCCTCGTTTTCGGGAGCTTTGAGTATCCTGTTTGCGGATACGTAAAATCCACGCCTGTTATAAACGCCTGTAAGCTCGTCTATCATAGACATTCTGTTGAGGACATTGTTTCTGCTCTGCGCAGCGTCAAGAGAGCTTTCAAGCTTTGCAACAAGGTTTGTAAGCTTTATAGCGGAGCAAATCTGGGGTGTGATTGAGTAAATATATGTAAAATACTCATTTTCCATCTCGCAGACTATAACGCCATACTGTTCCTCGTTCATGAACAGCGGAGAAACGACCATTATACGGTTGCGGCCGTTGGGAGTGTATTGGTTGGTAATGATCCTGCTGGAAGGAAGCTTGCACGCCTCGCCTGTAACGGCAGCCAGCTTGTCGCCGTCATTATACGCTCTCAGCAGAATAGTTTCGGGGAGCTTCCACTCACTCTCGGGGTCATGGATAATAGGCTCCTCAAATGTATAAACAAAGCTGCTGTCAACATGAGCACGGTAAAGGTCATTTACAATAGAGAAGTAACACTTTTCATCATCACTGTCATAAATGGTCATATCCTTTGTGATATTACCGATAAGGAAGTGAGTGAATGTGATATCGTTCATAGTGGTGTAGTGCATATTTACTATGCACTCGGAAGCAACTTCCATGCTGCCCTCAAGTATTTTCAGCACATTGAGCTTTCTTCCCATCATATTGCCCTCGCAGGCGGAAAGAGATGCGGAGCGGATGCTCTTCATTATCCTGAGAAACGCCTCGGGAGATACCAGCTTCCAGATATCCGAATCCATTATCCTTGAAAAATAGGATTTGGAAAAAAGCTCTTCAACAGAGATATCCGCACCTGCCGCATAGGACATGAGCTTATGTGCAAATTCATGGAGACGCTTTATGCAGTCATGCTTTCTCATGCTGACTTCGTACCTCTGGATATGCTCGGAAAGGATATTATCAACAGCCTTTCTTACGGAAGCTTCATCAAGGTTATCAAGCGTTACCTTCTGTTCAGCCTGAAAGATGCATCCGCAGGAAAATCTGAAAACGGGTGTGGAATCAATGCAGATATCCTCGACCTTTTCACCCTTTGCCATATGCACAGCTTCCTCAACTGCCCTGTAGCCCAGCACTGAAGCATCGGCACGGACAGTGGTGAGCATAGGTCTAAGCGTTGCTGCTACCTCGGAATCGTCGTAGCCTGTTACGGCAATATCCTTGCCCACACGCAGACCTTTGCTTTCAATAGCCTTATAACCGCCGCGGCACATCATATCGTTGGCAAAGCAGATAGCATCTATCTTGCCTTCGTTCCTGTCGATAAGGTCAGTGACTATATCAACGCAGTACTCGGAGAAATTGCCGTATGTAACAAGGTCAGGATCAAACTCCAGACCGTTTTCGGCGAGAGCCTCTTTATAATAGTTCAGGCGCTCATCAGCATCGGTATTGCCCTCCGGACCGCTTACAAATGCGATATGTTTTCTTCCGTGCTCATGAACAAGGTGAGAAACAAGCTCCTTTATACCGCTTCCCGATAATCTTATACAGGGATAGCCTTCAAATTTTGTTTCAGTTGTCAAAAGGGGAAGTCCTTCATATCCGCCAAGAAATTCTTTAAATTCATCGTGAGAAACGCACGTTGCGATAGTTCCTGCCGAAACTATCAGTGCGTCCATAGACTTGCTTGAAGCAAAGCTATATACGACGTTGTTCTGATATTCATAAACCGTATATCGCCTGTCAGCAAGCTGGCAGTCAAGCGCACGACCCGGGAAAATAGCAAGATTTACGTCCAGATCGTTGGCGGCAGCAGCTGTTCCTTTCAGAAAAGCTTTGGAATAATCGTTATCCAGATGATGAATAAAAACACCCACCGTAAGTTTGCCGCTCATCAGAATAACACCTCCGACATTCCCGAAGCTGGGATTATTTATATATATTATACCACATCAGTTTTATTTCTTCAAGATTTTTTATATGTATTTTACAACAAAAATTACACTTGTTTTTTTCTAAAAAAATCATATTAATAATTTTTATTTCAAAAAGATGAAAGAAGCGAAACCCTTTTATACTTTTTACCGATCAGTCTATAGACTTTATCTTGCAGAGCATAAAAAAGCAGGGTGCTCAGCATTCGCATAAGCACCCATGTTCATATTTTGCAGATCATACCAGTTCCCGCCGCAGCTCTCCCAGTATTTTTTTCTCCCTCCTTGACACCTGCACCTGGGTCATTCCCAGCATATCCGCCGTTCTGCTCTGGGTAAGCCCCTTGAAATACCGCAGGAATATAAGCCGTCTGTCATCTGCCGAAAGCCTGTCCATCACCTGCCTCAGAGCAATGCCCTCGTAAATATCCGCTTCACGGAACGGGGACGGGATATCCTGCTGCCTGCCGTCCTCGTCCTCACCGCCTGTGAGGGAAATACAGGGCAATGCCGCCGAAAGTGCTTCGGCAATATTCTCAGCCGATTCGCCCATTATGTCCGCAAGCTCGCACACAGTCGGTTCTCTGCCGTTTTTTAGGATAAAATCAGCCTTTTCCCGTGTGACCTTCATTGAAAGTTCTTTAAGACTTCGGCTCACCTTGACCGTTCCGCCGTCCCTGAAAACACGCTTTATCTCGCCAAGAATAACAGGAACAGCATAGGTTGAAAATTTCACGCCCCTTTCTTCATCAAATGCCCCTGCCGCCTTTACCAGACCAACACAGCCTGAGCTGTAAAGCTCCTCATATTCCACTCCCCTGCCCCTGAAACGATTTGCACACAGATGTACAAGCCCCAGATTTTCCGTAACAAGCTTGTCTCTGCGGAGCTTTTCGTCCGTTGCGGAAGCTGCGGAAGCGATGTCAGCGGCACTCATTTTCGTTAGCTCCGGCACGTATAAGACTTGCGGAAAGGATGCGCTTTTTCATAGTAACGCTTGTCCCCTTTCCCACTGCGCTTTTGACGGAAACGCTGTCCATAAAGCTTTCCATGACCGCAAAGCCAAGCCCTGCACGCTCCTCCTCGGGAACGGTGGTAAAAAGCGGCTCCATTGCTTTCTTTACATCGGGTATGCCGCAGCCCTTGTCCCTTACACGTATGTATAGCACGTCCCGCTCAAGTATCCTGCAAAGTATCTCCACATTTCCGCTGCTGTTCCGGTAGCCGTGAACTATGGCATTGGTGACTGCCTCGGAAACTGCTGTCTTTATATCCGCAAGCTCTCCCACAGAAGGGTCCATCTGCATTATAAATGCTGTCACCACGCTTCTCGCAACAGCTTCATTGCTGCTGTGGGAAGCAAGTGTAACACGCATCTCATTTTCTATATGTGCCATTTTATGTAATTCCTCCAATTCAGTTTATAGTGGCAAATCTGTCCAGACCCGCAAGCCGCATCACTTTCCTGATATGAACAGGGGTATTTTGCAGGCTCACCCGTCCGCCTATGTTCTTCATCACCTGATAGCGTCCCATAACAAGACCTATGCCCGAGCTGTCCATAAACGTCACTTCGCCGAAATCAAGGATAAGGTTTTCGGGACGACAGCTTTCCACCGCCAGATCTATTTCATTGCGTATGGACGGAGCGCAGTGATGATCTATCTCTCCGTCAAGAAAGGCTCTGACCTCACCGTCAGCCTTTTCTATTTTTACTCCCATTTTTTACAGTCCTTTCTTTTGTTTGTCTGTTTTGTATCATGATTTGTGCGTCTCTGGCTTAATCTTATCATTCATACAGTGCGAATTTTGCAGAACCCTGTGTTTTGAAAATAAAAAAAGCCTGTCTCTTTTTGTGAAAAGCATACAAAAGTTCGGGCAGAGCGTTAAAAAGCCCAAAAAGATATTTACAAATTTGTACATTTATGATAAAATTATGGATATACAATTTTACATCTGATTTACATCTGATTTTGTTACTAAAGAAATTATTCATAACCTGATACATTATATATATATATCCTACGGTGGATATGGAGGGGAAACTGTTGAAGATCCGTCTTAAAATGATAAGTCTGTTCCTGATAATCATTCTGATACCGCTTATATTCCTTTATGTATATCTTTCCAAAATATCTATGGATCAGGTATCGGCGTCCCAGGTGCAGGCTCTAAAAAACATTAACGAGACAAAAGCCGATTATATCGCTGATGTTATACATAATCTTTCCTTTAACGAAAAGGAATTTGCATCAAGCGACTATCTGAAAAAATACATTGAAAGAGCTGAGCTTACTCTGGATGATGATTATTACAGGCAGATCAATGACTCTATACGCAACACAGTAAAGCGCAATCACCTTATTACGGATATGTTCATCACCAGCACCAGCGGAACTGTTCTTGCCGCATATAATATCAATGACATCGGCTCCTACTGCGACAGATACAAGGAGCTTGACGCCGCAGCAGACAGCAACAACGGCATCTCTCATATATACGGTCCCACTGACAGCGACACCTGCTCATTTTACGTTGTAAAGCGTGTTTATTCGGGCGTGAGCAATCAGATAGGACTTGTTGTTGAAAGAATTGACCTTACTCAGATATGCAAGTCCATGTCACTTACAGGCTACAGCAACTATGCCTCAGTGCTTCTGGTGGATTCCGCAGGAAAATACATTTCCTCAAGTGTAAGCTATCCAAAATCTCTCACAACTGTTGCTGAATACCGTAAGATAGGCGATAACATCACCGATGCTATCCCCTTTTACACCACAAGCTCCGTTACACAGACACTGTCCGCCGAATATGACGGAAAAACAGTTATCGGCACATCTATTCCCGAGGCGGGTTGGAGCGTTGTAAGCTATTACGATAATGTTCTTGCTTCCGGTAATATCTCAGCAGATTTCAAATCAGCAAAATTTGCCGTAGTCATATTCTGTATCACGACCTCGGCACTTGCAATACTTATCTGTATCACATACACCGAACCTCTGAGCAAGATAATCCGTGTAATAAACCAGAAAAATAAAGGCGACACAACAATAAGGCTGGAGCTTAATACCAACGACGAGTTCGGCGAGATCGGTTCTGCCTTCAACACCATGTTTGACAGCATTTACGAAAGCGAGCAGCGTTACAAAACCGTCGTTTCCATGATGGATAATGTGGTTTTTGAGATAAACCTCAAAGCCTGTACCGTATATGTATCAAACAATTTCAATCAGAAATTCAGTTTCAGAGCCCAGACAGACAGCATTTCAAACAGCTTTCTTTATAAAATGAAGGTGCATAAGGACGACATCAAGCGCTTTAATGACGATGTTGAAAAGATACTTATTTATGAGGGTGAAAAATGGGAGGGCGAATACCGCCTGAAAAACATCTATGGCGATTTTAGCTGGTTCAGGATACAGGGACGAAAGTTTAAGGATCAGAGCGGAACTCCCTCAAAAATAATCGGAATGATAGCCGATATCGACCGTGAAAAGAAGAGCACGATCAATCTTATGCAGAAGGCAAATTATGATGCTCTCACCCAGCTTTTCAACCGTGCAAGCTTCCTGCGCAGTCTTGACGAGGAAATGCGTCAGTCAGAATCCAGAAGATCGCTGGACGCTCTTATGTTCATCGACCTGGACGATTTCAAGCATTTCAACGATGAGTATGGGCACAAGTGCGGTGACGATGTACTCAAATTTGTTGCAGAATCCATCAAGGAACTGACCAGTGACAGAGGTTTCGGCGGCCGTCTTGGCGGTGATGAATTTGTAATGTGTCTTACAAACCTGAAGCTCATCGGCGATGCAGGCAAGGTGGCAGATGACATGATAAAAACACTCAACGCAGGCTTTAAATCCGAGTCCACAGGACTGCAACTCAATATCCACTGTAGTATAGGCATTGCGTTCTTCCGTGAAAACGGCTCCAATCCCACAGAGCTGCTTGAATCTGCCGATACAGCTATGTACAAGATCAAAAAGAGCGGCAAATCAAATTACGCCTTTGCTGACGGCGTGGCTTCATCGGAGGAGAAATAAAATCACTATAACAATCAGGTGATGAATTAAATGAATAAGGAAGTTGTTAAAGAGAACCTTATTAGATTTTTGATATTTATTTTTCTTATAGCTATGCCGAATCTTTTTTGGAATAGAGTCTTTTCTTTATTTGATGGTAATGATTTACTGCGAATTTCATTTGGCTTGTTGAATTGTATGTTTGTACCAATAGAATCTGCAACAATACCTATTCTTAATGTATTAGGTTTTTTGGTAATAAAAAAAAATAATAGGTGGCGGGTAATAACATTATTATATTTAGCAGTTATCTTTATGTTATCGTCAGGATGGTTGATTTTTCAGTTTTATGCCATGAGAACGGATAATATGGATCTGATATTTTTTAATGGTCCCAATTATCTGAGAGATGTATATTTTATTTGTATCAATAATATTATTTCAGGATCAGTCATTGGAATAATTGCCATATTTGATAGGCTCAATATAAAGAATCAGGTATAACGACAGCATCTCAGACGGCGACGGACTTAAACTCGGACATGACCTAAAAGCGGCTCAACAGACATAACTCACGACAGCTAAAAGACATTTAAACAGGGGCAATTACAAATTTTAAGGTTTATTTTCACAGATAAAATAGTAAGGAGCTGTAAAAAAGTCCTCAATAATAATAAAAGGGATGTACCGCTTGATACATCCCTTTTTACTATTTCAGAGGAAAAGCTTAGCCGTTAAGACCCTGCTTGTAACCCTCGATCATCTTCTTGACCATCATACCACCGATGGAACCTGCTTCTCTTGCGGAAAGGTCGCCGTTGTAACCATTTCTCAGGTTAACGCCGACTTCATTAGCTGCTTCCATCTTGAATCTTTCGAGGGTCTCTCTGCCCTGTGCTGTAAGGTTATCGTTTTTCATAATTGATTGCTCCTTTTTATTTGTTATATTTCCGACGCCGTGCGCTTTGCGTTTGCGTCTTATGGGGTTTGCAGTAATATTATATGAGCAGCTGTTCTTATTATTATCGGAAATGTTTTGGTTTAAAACCATTTTCATACAGACAAGCATTTTTCTTAAATCCGTTTTTTCGCAAAAATCAATGAAAACTTGGATTTTAAGGTATTGACATATATACAAAAAAATGTTATAATAAAACGATAATTGCGGTCGTATGCAATTTCGGCTGTATATACGGTGCCCACAAGCATTATCAATGATTCTGCGGCATCAGGAAAGGAATGGTCAAAAAGGTGAAAAGGGTTAGCAAGCCTGTATTTTTCGTTGTATTCCTGCTGATAGCGGCGTTCACGCTATCCGTTATATTCGGCTTCAGCAGTTTTTACGGCGATAACGAAACAGTTTACATCAAGGGCGTTGACGACATACGCTTCGGTATTGATATCAAGGGCGGCGTAGATGTTACGTTCACTCCCCCCGAAGGATTTGACGCCACCGATGAACAGCTGGACGCCGCTAAGGAAGTTCTTGTCCAGCGTATGATCAACCTGAGCATCACTGATTACGAGGCTTATGTTGATTACAACAATGACCGTATAATCGTCCGCTTCCCCTGGAAGGAAGGCGAGGAGGATTTCGACCCCGAAGCTGCTGTAAAGGAGCTGGGCGAGACCGCACAGCTTACTTTCAGAGAAGGTCTTGAGCTTGATGAATACAATCATCCCTCAGGCGTTACCGCCGAGAACGTTATCCTTGAAGGCAAGGACGTTTCCGAGGCTTATGCCGCATATGAGCAGTCAAGCTCTTCGGGAACACAGTGGATGGTTGCCCTCAAGCTTACAGATGAAGGCGCAAAGAAATTTGCCGATGCCACAGCAAGACTTTATCAGGAGCAGGGCAGAATTTCCATCTGGATGGACGATACTTATATTTCCGCTCCTACCGTTAACGCTGTTATCAGTGACGGTAATGCGACTATCTCAGGCAACTTTGACGCCGACAGCGCAAAGAAGCTTGCAGACCAGATAAACTCCGGTGCGCTCCCCTTCAAGCTTGTTACAGCAAGCTTCTCTACCATATCCCCCAGCCTTGGCATGGGCGCTCTGGAAGCAATGGTAGTTGCAGGTCTTATCTCATTTGCACTTATCGCTGTCTTCATGATCTCTGTTTATAAGCTTCCCGGTGTGGTTGCAGTTATCTCCCTTGCAGGTCAGGTAGCAGGAACACTGGCATTCGTTTCAGGCTATTTTGGATTCAAGGACAGCAGCATTCTTACAATTCCCGGTATCGCAGGTATTATCCTTGCAGTCGGCATGGGCGTTGACGCAAACGTTATCACAGCCGAAAGAATCAAGGAGGAGATCACCAACGGCAAGACTCTTGACGGTGCTCTCAACAGCGGTTATCAGCGTGCGTTCTCAGCGATCCTTGACGGAAACGTTACAATGATCCTGGTAGCTATCATACTCATGGGTGCATTCGGAACTCCCGACAGCATCTGCTCCAAGGCACTTCATTTTGTATTCTTTATGTTCGGTCCTTCGACCGCAGGTACGATCTACTCATTCGGATTTACGCTCCTTACAGGTACTGTCCTTAACCTGTTCTTCGGCGTTCTTTGTTCAAGACTCATGCTTATGTCCCTTTCAGGATTCAAGGCATTCAGAAATCCAAGGCTTTACGGAGGTGCTAAGAAATGAGTGAGACAAAATTCAAATTCGATTATATAAAGAATAGAAAGATCTATTTTATAATCTCAGGCATTATCGTCATTTTCAGCATTCTTTCAACATTTATCTTTGGCGCAAAGCTTGATATCCAGTTCAAGGGCGGTACTCTTATCACCTATCTTTATGAGGGAGATATCGACAGTAATGCTTTTGCGGCTGACGCAGAAGAGGCTCTGGGCGGCATTCAGGTAAAAGTTACCACAGGTACGGATTTTAACACAGGAAAGAATAACATTCAGCTTTCTCTTCTCTCAAATTCGGGTCTGACTGCTGACAAGCAGATCGTCCTCAATGACACTCTTGAAGAGAAATATGCAGATAACAGTCTCCAGATGGCAGAATCCACCGACGTTTCACCTTCTTCCGGTAAGGAATTCTTCCAGAAGTGTATTGTTGCGGCAGTATTTGCGGCTATCGTTCTTATCCTTTACATCGCTATCCGATTCAAGAACATCGGCGGCTGGCTGGCTGGCATCTGCGCTGTCATCGCACTTTTCCATGATATAATCGTTGTTTACGGCACATTCGTTATCTTCGGTATGGAAATTGATGCAAACTTCATGGCAGTTATCCTTACTATCCTCGGTTACTCCATCAACGATACCATCGTTATCTACGACCGTATCAGAGAAAACAAGACCCTCTACAAGGACAAGCTTTCCCTTGCAGAGCTTACAAATCTCAGTACAAACCAGTCACTTACCCGTTCCATCAACACCTCTGTTACAACTATTGCAACAATGCTGGTAGTAACTATCGTGGCAATGGTTTACGGCGTAAATTCCATTATCTCTTTCTCCTTCCCCATGATGATAGGTCTTATCTCAGGTACCTATTCCACTATCTGCATCGCAGGTCCTCTGTGGGTATGGCTTGAGGAAAAGAAGAACGGCGGAAACAGCCCCAAGGCTGAAGCTGCTGCTGAGTAATTTTAAGGTAACAAAAAAATCAGTCCATACGGGCTGATTTTTTTTGCAAAAGTTTAGTTAAAACAAAAACTCGGAGCTTTTTAAACTCCGAGTTTTTTCATTATTCACCAAGGCACTTACCGTTTTCTCCGAGAGGTATCTTATGGTCAAGTCCCACGAATTTGCCGTCCTCCTGCCAGAGAACTTCCTTTACAAACTCGTATTTTTCCTCGTCCCAGGTGGTGAAGTCGTCCTTTACAAGTCCGCCTGTATCTCCCGAATTTGCGTTAAAGCACCAGAATGTGTGATTTATCCGCTTTTCCTTGATAAGCTGCCTCAAATATGTCATCCATTTCAGATTGGGCTGGCTCATATATCCGCCCCACTCACCTATAAGCAGCGGAGCTGTGTTTGTGTCATAGATGTACAGCCAGTTGTCCTGCCATGCGTCCTTTTTGAGTGAGTCGAATGTGTAATCGCCCTTGAACCATTCCTGCTGATATACCGCAGGACCGTAGTCATGTGGCGAATACACCAGCTGGCTGTTGTACTTGCCAAGATCAATGGGATCGTTTTTTACGCCTCGGAGGTTTCCGCCCCACCATGTACTATAATAATCGGAAGGGTTTGTTGACGAAAAATCACCGTTTTTCTTGATGTCCTTGGGATATATCTCGATACCCTCGACCATTACAAGGGCGTGAGGATTTTCGTTCAGAACTGCCATTGCTGCCTTTTCGGCTATGTACTTCCAGTTGTCGCTGTCCTTGCCGGAATCCCACTTGGCACGGGGATCTTCATTTGCCTTGCCATGAGGTTCATTTTCAAGGTCATAGGCAATGATAGTGTCATCATTCTTATAACGCTCAGCGATCCACGAAAGAGCATCAAGATAATCCTTTTCGGTAACATCGCCATCGTACCACATATTTTTCATATGACCCATGGCATCGGTCTTGGCACAGTGGATATCTATCATTATCTTGATACCGTTGGCACGGCACTGACCGATAACATAGTCAAATATCTCAAGGCTGTTCATGCCCACCAGATAGTCGTTAGTGGCGTGATTGAAGTTTGCTGTGGGATACTCCCCCGCCGCCCAGCTGTTGATAAGCTCAGTGGATATTGGTACTCTCAGAAGATTAAAGCCCCTGTTGGCGATCTCGGAAAGTGAGCTGTTCAGGTCACAGGTCCAAAGGCCGTCAAAGGTATTGGTTCCCGTATTATATCCGAACCAGTTCACACCTGTGAGCCAGACCTCATTTCCGCTTGAATCAACTATCTTGTTGCCCTTGACGGAGAGCCAGTCATCGGTAGTTGGCTCAGGCACTTCCTTTGCGGTAGGATCGGCAGCAGGCTTTGATGAGCCACCAGAATTTACGCTGTTATTATTTCCGCTGACAGCGGTATATTCGCTTGTGCCAAATGTTAGCTTTGCATTATCCGTATCGATCTTGCCGGGATTTTTAACGATAAAACCGAATGTGCCCTCTCCGCCGGGGTCAATGGAGCGGTTATGCTCCACAGGGGTAATAGTAAATGTTCCGTCCTTTACGGCAATGTCGCAGTTCCACGACTGCTCAACGGAAGCACCGCTGCCCAGCGATATAACAGCTGTCCAGCCGTCAACCACCGATTTTCCTTTGTTTTTAACGGTTCCGTCTATCTGAGAATAATCCGCCGTTCCGTCGCTCCAGCCGTTGGGAACGGATATTGTAAGCTGCGCATCTGTTCCCTCTGACTGAGATTTGCTGACTGCCTTGTCTGAGGACTTTGACGTTTCCGCTACAGTCTCGGTCTTATCGCTTTGCTTATTTTCCGTTTCAGATACAGAAACTGCTTTGGATCCCTCTTCTGTTTTATTCTCGGTATCGAGCCTGAAAGAAGTCTCCGCAACAGTGGCAGCCCCTCCGCCGCCGTATGGGTCATAATCATCGGAAAGCGGGTCATAATCCTCATTGTCAAAGAAATCTGAAGCAGTTGCCGCAGTCTCCGAGCTTTCAGTCTTCGCAGCTGAAGTGACGATCTCAGAGGTATCCGTCTGGATATCATCAGTCTGTTTGTCGCCGCAGGCAGTACAGGAAATGCACATCATAAGTGCCGCCAGCGCTGCGGTAAGTCTTTTGGTCGGAATTTTCATTCAAGTTCCCCCTGTCTGTCAGTCGTGTCTTTCATCTGAATCAAATGTTTCGCAGAATCTTGCCGCAAATGCAGGCTCCTCACCCTTTGCATAAAGATGTCCCGTATCGCCGAAAGTGTTCACTCTGAAATATGCCTTGCCCTCACGGCGTTCCTCGCTGGTAAGCACAGTTACCGATGTGGGAGCCGCACAAAATCCGTGCCACAGCACCATGGGAGATACTCCCAGCAAATGCCCCAGCATAACGCACTCCACGCCGAAATGGCAGAACAGCGCAACAGTCTCCCTGTTGGGTCTCACAGCTTTATAGATGTTGCCATCACGCTCATAGCCGTGACGTGCCAGTATGCCGTCAATGCCGTCATATACCTTTTTCGCCTCGTCAATAACGTGACCCTCAGACATCTGGGGAACATCATACCATTTGTCTTTGTCGTAATAATCGGCTATCTTCGTCCAGTCCTCGGGAAGCATATCCCACGGGATACGTTCCTCGCCTGTGTGGATATCTTTGACATGAGCATCAAACTCACGGAGCCACGGGCAGGTCTCAGCTGTGCGGTCCATAGCGTCAAGGGTGTATTTAGCCGTTGCCTGGGCACGTCCCAGCGGAGATACGTAGAAATGATCTATCTTAACATTTTTAAGTCTTTCCGCCAGCAGTGCCGCTTCCTTTCTGCCCTTTTCGGTAAGTGAGTCAATGGTGTAATCGGGGTCACCGTGACGGATAATAAAAAGTTTCATAAGATACCTCCTGTCAGTTGTTTGAATACGGATATCTGTACTGGCTCACTCTCCAGCTGCCATCGGGCTGCTTTGTGATAACGAAATTGCCGCCGTCGGTATATCCCGCAGGGTCGCCGTCCTCGGTATATTTTTCCTGACGGGAACGGAATATCATTCTGTCTGACGATACTTCAACATCGGTAAATGTAAGCGTTCCGAGGGTAAAGTCCATACCGCCGTCTCCTGCAATGCCGTAGAGACTGCCGTCAATATCGCAGTATTTCTGCGGCGCATCGTTGAAAATGCGCTCTGCGGTGCTGGCGGTGAAAACATTTTCCAGATAGGGCAGCAGGTCATCGACCGACTTAAATCTGCTGTCAGCTATCTTAAAATAATACTCCGAGCTGCCTGTTGCGTCATTTGTCTTTTCAACATAATTTTCCCAGTCGGTAATGTTGAAAGTGGTCATGATAAAATACTGCGCTTCGGTGTTGGCAGCTGCCCAGTAGGCATATCCGAAATAAAGTGGATCATCCTCGGATATCTCCGCCTCGCCTGCCACAAAGCATGGAACGCTGTAGTCAAAGGTCAGCGTTTTAAGGGTAACACGGTCTCCGATAGGCTTCAGTTCGCCGTTTTCATCATAGACATTGGTATCATCTACCACCATTTCATAGATGAACTTATCAGGCTCGGTGTGGTAAAGGTGCACCTGGTCAAGGATATCGGAAATATCCTTCTCGGTGTCAGCCCCCTCGCTGTCATCAGCCTTAATGGTTATCTCCCTCAGTTCGCCGTTTTCATCAATAGTGTACATTCTGCTGACAGAATAAGACAGGTCAGAGCCTTTGTCTATCTCCTCCTGCGTCACATAAAAGGTAAACTGGATTATGTCGGGGATATAATCGTCAGTGATATCATTTGAAATAACATTCACAATAGTCGATGCCTGCGCCTGAGTATAGGGGAAAAACGGCTCATAGCCCGAGGGCGCAGTTATCACAAAGCTGCTGCTCTGATACTGATTATTCTCCAGAGTTACCGATATTTCGTCATCAAATTCACCACGGCGGATTATTGCCATGTAATTTTCCTTGGCACCTTTAAGCTCCAGATTATACTCGGAAAAGGCACCGTCAGAGGACTGCGCAGACTCAAAAGAAGCCGCCTCAAACACATCATCGGTTATGATCTTCGAGCTTTCCGTTTCAAAAGTGCTGTCGGAAGCCGATTCCGAAGCGTTTTCACTTTTTGCTCCGCAGGCTGTGAGAAGCAGTGCTGCACAGGCAACGGCAAATATCCTTTTTTTCATATTGACCTCCGTAACGCCGCTTAATTCTCAGGGAAGCAGCCATTGGCGGCAAGCACTGCATTTGAATATCTCTTATCCCCCGTTACCTCCTTGATAATACTTACAAAGGGCGGGAAGCTGATGTGCTGTTCGGCATTTTCAAGCTCCAGCTCCATTGTTGCAAGCTCGTCGGAAAAGAGATAGCTGTCGATCTCAAAATTCTGTCCTTCATAGGGCAGTATGCGCCGTGTTTTGATGATAGGCACAAGTGAATCGTCCGCCTGACAAAGCAGCTCATTATATTCCTCAGCGGATATCTCACGTTCATTTTCCTGACGTTCAATAGGGCTGACGAACTTTTTCTCGGTGTAATAGTAGCGGCAAACGCCGTCCCTCGTCATGGAACGCACCCTGCGCTGTATATCGGGGTCGGGCTTGACAAGATAAGTCTGGACAATCTCGATCCTTGCGATGCAGTGGCTGTCCAGCTCTGCCGACCGGTTTATAAGAAATTTTCTTTCGATCTCAGGTTTAATCATAATATCCTTACCCTAAAAACGGCACTGCATAGCGCAGCACCGTTGTATAAATTATTCCTTTATTTCGATATCGAATTTGAATGTGTAGGTCTCGCCTGCTGCAAGGTGCTGTGCGTGAGGCATCTTTGTAAGCTCCTCGGTGTCGCAGCAGTAAACGGGAGCCTGTGCCCAAGGCTCCAGGCAAACAAATGTTCCTCTTTCGTCATAGGGTGACCACACTGCAATGCAGCCTGAGTTATCATACTTTACGGTCACGGCTCTGCCGCTCTTTTCGCTGACAAGCGAAACAGCTGAGGAAGCAGGCTTATCCTTCATGAAAACATCGTTGGCAAAAAGCTCTCTTGTAACGTGTACCTTGCTGCCGTTTTCAAGAACAGTGATGTCCTTGTCAGCAAGGTGCTGAACGATGGTCTCGTTCTTCTCGTAAACCACGTCATAATCCTCAAAGGTGCTGTCCTCGCCGTCAAAGGGGCAGAGGAAACCAGGGTGTCCGCCGATGAAGAAAGGCATATCCTCACTGCCTGTATTCTTGACTGTGAGAGCAACACTCAGCACGCTGCCCGAAAGCGAATACTTTGCCGAAAACTCAAAATCATAGGGATAATGTGTCTTTGTGCTGTCATCGGATTTGTATGAAAGCTCCACAGCGCTGTCAGTGCTTTCAGCTGTCGGGAAATCAGTGTCTCTGGTGAAGCCGTGGTTGGAAAGAGCATATTCCTTGCCGTTTACGGTATATTTCTTTGAAGCAGTGTTGCATACAAATGGGAAAAGCAGAGGAGCATGGCGCTTCCACACGTCCTCGGCTGTCCATATGTATTCCCTGCCCGATGCGTCCTTTACGGAGCAAAGCTCCGCACCGAAGCTGTCGATAACTGCTGTAAGCTTGTCTGATTTAATGGTGTATTTCATAATGATCTTCCTTTCAGTATCATTTTACTCTGACGTACATTACCTTAACATTGCCCTTTTCAGAGGGAATGGAGTATATCTCGAATTTGCCGAGAGACTTGATGAACGGTGTCAGCTTCTGGAAGCCAAAGTTTCGCACATCAAAGCTGGGATAACGCTTCAGCAGGATATTTCCCACCTCGCTGAGAGAGGCCCAGCCGTCATCATCGGAGACCTCGCCGATAATTGAACAGATAGCATTCTTGATAGTTTTTGCCTTGACAACCTCGTGAACTTCATCGTCCGATTTGTCCTTATCCTGCTCGGCAGTATCGCTCACCTCGCCCTGTGCAAGGTTTTCGAGATAAACAAACCTGTTACAGGCTGCGATAAATGGGTTGGGCGTTTTCTTTTCACCCATTCCCACAACGTGCATACCCGACTCACGAAGCCTTGCCGCAAGCCTTGTAAAGTCGCTGTCGCTGGAAACTATGCAGAAACCGTCAACATTATGGGAATAAAGAATATCCATAGCGTCGATTATCATGGCGGAGTCTGTAGAGTTTTTTCCCGTGGTGTAGCTGTACTGCTGAATTGGCGTAATGCTGTGGTTCAGAAGTGCCTGCTTCCATGAAGCAAGTGCAGGGCGTGTCCAGTCGCCGTAAATACGCTTGTAGGTGATAACGCCCTCGTTGGATATCTCATCAAGTATTGGCTTGATGTATTTTTCCGAAACATTGTCAGCGTCTATCAGAACTGCGTAACGCTTATCCATAATATAAAATCTCCAATCAGTCATATTGCCGCTCAAAGCAGCTCTTTAAAATCCATTATATACATATCTGCCGCATTTTTTATCGAATCGGCTTCGTCGGCGGAACAGCTGTCATAAACTCCCACGGTGAACATTCCTACGGACTTTGCACTTTTAATCCCACTGAGGATATCTTCAAAAACGGCGCAGTTGTGCGGCTCCTCACCACATTTTTTTGCGGCAAGCAGATATATGTCGGGGCAGTCCTTTTCCGCTCCTGCCTCTTCCGTGGTAACAAATCCGTCAAAATATCCGTAAACCCCATTATTTTTCAGCACAGGGGCATATAGCTTTTCGGGGGAAGCAGTGGCAAGAAATATCCTTTTTCCTGCTTTTTTTAGCTTGTCAAGATATTCTTTAACACCGCTTTTCAGCTTTATCTCGCTGCTGTATTTTATGACCGCATAGCCGTTCAGCTCGGATCTCAGCTCATCAAGAGTATAGACAATGCCATATGACCGCAGAAATCCGAGAAAATCGCTGTAATTCATGGCAGCCGCCGCATTAAGCTCGGTGTCGGAAAGACTGACATTGTTTTTCTCAAAAATAAGCCTGTCGATCTCTTTCCACACGCCGTTTGAGTCAATCAGCGTGCCGTCAAGGTCAAAGATATAGGCTTCAATATTATCGGGTATCATGTAAACACCTCAGAAAAGCTCAGCCGCTTCAACGAGCGACGGTTTCAGCGCATATAGCATTGGCATTATCTCCTCAGTGGGAGCAATCATATCGGGGATCATAACAGGCTTCATTCCTGCGGCGTGCGCTGCCTTTATGCCGTTTATCGAATCCTCCAGCACAAAGCAGTCAGCGGGAGCAAGCCCCATTTTATCCGCACAGGCAAGGAAAATATCGGGGGCAGGCTTGCTTTTAAGCCCCATATCTCCGCAGACAAAAATGTCAAAAAATTTCAGCACATCTATCTTGCCGAGGAATTCCTTTACCGCCCATTCTCTCGTTGACGAGCCTACCGCCGTCACATATCCCTTTGCTGTCACCTTTTCAAGTATCTCGGTTATTCCCTTTTTGGGCGGAAAACCGTTGTTCCCTATAATTTCGTCGATATATTTGTGCTTTAAGTCCATAAGATGCTCAAAATCAAAATCGCCGTAAGCTTCCCTGTAGATCTCACGGGTGTGGTCATGGCTGGTGCCGATGGTTTTAAGGCTGATATGCTCGATATCCGCCAGTCCCATATCATGCCCTGCCCTTACCACAGCGTCGTTTATGATACGCTCCGAATCTATCATCAGACCGTCCATATCAAAGATTATTCCCTGCTTTGAACTCATTCTTCGGTTCCTCTGAAATAGTGGAAATACTTTGCTCTGCCTATCCAGTCGTTAAGGATATTAAGACCGTGAACGATAAAGAATATGCCCACAGCAAGCACTGTCATTCCTCTGAATATCTTTTCGGAATTGAATACCACTACAACGCCCAGTATGGTGATGATTATGGAAAAAATTATTCTGGGAACATACCACTGCTTGTCATCGCTGTTCTTGAAAGCGTAAACAAACGCTCTCGCGCCCTCACAGGCAACAACTATTCCGATGATTATAAAGGTGAAGCTGCCTATTTTCTGGAGTATCTTTGTGTTAAAAAGCAAAAGAGCAATGGCAAGCCACAGCAGCCAGTCAAGGGTGAACTTGCTTCCACCCATAAGCTTTGCCTGCGAAAAACGGATACCTGCTGTTACTATGCAGGTGATAAGCGCACAAACACCCAGCACGCCCGAAACTGCGTCAACTGTCTGCTGACGGTTTATAAAGGCAAAAATGCCTATGACAATCATTCCGATACCTGCTATCAGCCAGAGGATAAGTAATGCAAGCTTTTTCTTATCGGTTGATGTAAGACTTCCTAATATGCTCATAAAATAAACTTCCTTTCAATATCTTATAAGTTAAGCCCAAATGGCATTAAAAGCTTTGAATTATCGGTTATTGACAAGAATATGCGCATTCATCTTAAACCCGTATTTTTCATATAAATGAATCGCTTCATTTCCATCAACCACCTTGACCTCGATATGATGAACACCGTTCCTGTCAAAAGAACTCATAGCCCAGTCCATAAGAGCCTTGCCGTATCCTTTGCCACGGTATTCTTTAAGCACAACAAGATAATCCGGCTTACCGACATTGCCGCAAATATCTATCTTGCCAAAGCCCACAACACTACCGTTATCTTCCACTGCACTATGTGAGAGTTCTTCTTTAACAAAGCCTCTTCAAACAGCCTCAATGTTTCCTCATACGGTCGGCTTGGATAACCGCCTTTAAAATTAACGGAGACACCGTTATGATATTCAGCCAATGCCCGCAGGCATTTCTCTAATTTTCGTGTTTCAGATGCTTCTATCTCCCGCATATCGTTTCCTCCAAATTATTATCCGAAGTGCGTTCTGACAAGACAGTCTCGGGAAATATCTCCCAGTAAAACTTTCTGTCTGACTGAGGAAAATCACTTAAAATGCCATGCTCGGGATCGTAAAAAGTGCCGTCCGCATACAGTGACCAGTGCCAGCACCTTGGCGTTTCCAGACTGAGCAGTGCACAGCGAGGAAGATCGGCAGCTGTATGTGCCTGCCTGCGTTGGGGAGAGAACCCTATGCCGTGTTCAGTCAGTACACGCTTCATTTCACGCAGGTCTGTCTCACGGTCATTGTCAAGGTATTGGCAGATGTATTCGGCAGTTGTACCCAGCAGCATTGCCAGCACTGCCTGACCGCACTGCAGATCGGTCGGTTCATGGATATAATATATGTTCATATTTCACCATCAATTATATACTGGAGTTTGTACAGTGTGCTTATCTGGAATATTGCTGATTTTTAATCAAAAAAACATGTGTTATATACTTCCAATAAATTTCTTACAGCTATGATATCTGTCGGAACTTCTCGATTACTCCTATTTACCCATATCGCATTTATTCCAATAGAGGAAGCCCCTTTTACATCACTGCTTAAAGAATCACCAATATGTAATACTTCCCCAGCAGATAAACCAACGTTGTTTAATGCAAACTCAAACAATTCACTTCTGGGTTTATACGCCTTGGCATCTTCGCTTGTAAACACCCCAGTTGACCTTAAATTATGATATTTGATTGCTTGAAAAACATCATCTCTATCAATATTAGATACGACATATATAGGCACGGGACACATTTCAAAAAACTGCTTTGATTCTTCAAATATAGGTGGTTTTATCCAATGGTCAAACATCAGGTTACTTAATACCTCTGCATTAGCAGACGAATTAAAATGCTGTATTGTTTTTTCTAATGACTTATATTCCAATTTTCTTTGAGTCTCAAAGCTATAACCGTATGCACGGTTAAATGAAGTTTGAAATTCATTCCACCAATAGGAACCTACTTCTGATATATCATTTACTTTTCCGGTAGCACATATTTCTTGTGATACTTTTCTTATAACTTCTCCGTCCTCATGCACAACCGTGCCGTAAAAGTCTGTAAATATTGCTTTAAGCATTTAGTAAATATCACCTCAAAAGCCGATATATCTTCACACAAATAAGCTGCTATTTCAATTTAACATTAGAAATTGTCAGGATAAAATCAATCTGTAAATATCTGCACCCAGCTGCCCGATGCCTCGTCATACCCCACACCTATCTGACAATAGTCGGGAGAAAGAATATTCTTTCTGTGGCCATCGGAATTCATCCAGCTGTCCATTACCTCAGCGGGAGAGGTCTGACCCTTGGCGATATTCTCTGCAGCACTGGTAAAGCTTATGGTTATGGCAGTAAAGCACTTCGTTCCGTCGGGACGGGTATGCGAAAACTTCTTTGCGACCTCTCTTGCACGCTTGTCGGCATTTGTGCACAGGGTGTCGTTCTTTTCAAGAGCGTCAAGTCCTGCCGCCGCACGTTCCTCATTGACAAGGCGGATTACCTCATCAACAAATTCGTCGGAAGATAATATATCAGCCTTTGTGTCGGTATAAAAATCGTTCTGAGCCTCCGAACCCCATGAGGAGACAACAAATCCCAGAGTGAAATATTCCGAAGGGTCGGTGCTGTCATATACCGTTACCATTGCAACTCCCACGCCCTCTGCATCGACATAAAGCGTAAAGCTGCCGTCAGTGACAGTTCCGCAGGAAACGGAGATGATGTTGGGGTCCTCGTTGCGGACCTTTATCTTTCCATAGCCCGTGGTCATGATATCCACCTGAGCACGCTCTCCCATTTCCATTGAAAAAACAGAGTCAAAGCTGTCGGGATCGTAAGATGTCACGCTTTCCTCTGGAGCTGTAACGGTCACTGTACACTTATATTTCTTGCCGTTGTTGGTGGCATAGATATACGCCTTGCCCTCGCCGACTGCTGTAACGATGCCGTTTTTATATTTGCACACGCTTGCGTCGGTTATACGCCACTTGGTCTTGCCCTTGGCACCCGAAAGCTTCAGCGTTGCTGTCTCCCCCACTTCAAGAGTGATGGAAGTTCTGGTCAGCCCGATCTTCTGTACAGCCGAGACCCCCGTGCCGAAAAAGCCCACTGTCATTATGACACAAATGAGCAGAGAAACTAACTTTTTCATATGATTCCCCCAAAAATCAGTATGCAGGTATTTATAATCATTATAGCAATTTTTTTCTTTCAAGTCAATAATTTTGCCGAAATCGGGGCAAATTTTCAAAATACTATAGACAAACCGATGAAAATATTGTATAATAACCTTGTGTTTTATTTTGCGATGCTCAAGATATCGCAGATACACAGCTGTGAACTTACCCGCAGATGCGGCACGGCAAAGAAAGGATGGTATTATTCATGGATTCTCTTATCAAGCTTTTAAAGGGAAATGCTCGTCTTTCTAACGAACAGCTGGCGGTCATGCTCGGTGTTACCCCCGAGGATGTCGCGGCACGTATTGCCGATTATGAAAAAAGAGGCGTTATAAAGGGCTACAGCGTTATTTTGAATGAAGAACTGGCGGATAAAAACGCCGTTACTGCTTTTATAGAAGTTAAGGTAACACCCAAGGCGGACTTTGGTTTTGATGAGCTCGCCCGCACCATTATGATGTACGACGAGGTGGATTCCGTAACACTTATGTCAGGCTCCTTTGACCTGGCAGTTACCCTCAGCGGTACAAATTACAAGGAGATCGCACTGTTTGTGGCTAAGCGTCTGTCCAGCATTGACGGCGTTATATCCACATCAACACATTTTGTGCTCAAACAATATAAGGAACAAGGCTTCTTTATCGAAAATGAAGCCGCAGATGAAAGGGGATTCGTTTCTCCGTGATGGAATACGATAAACTTATTGCTAAAAAATGTAAAGATATGAAGCCTTCGGGCATCAGAAAGTTTTTTGATATTGCCGCTCAGATGGATAATGTCATCTCTCTGAGCGTTGGCGAGCCTGATTTCCAGACACCTTGGAATGTCCGTCAGGCAGCCGTTACAGCTCTTGAAAAGGGCAAAACCAAATACACCGCTAACGCCGGTATCGTTGAGCTGCGTGAGGCTATCAGCAGGAACATACATAAGAACACAGGCGTGGATTATGACCCTAAGAGCGAGATAATCGTTACTGTAGGCGGCTCCGAGGGTATCGATATATCCATAAGAGCGCTCATAAATCCAGGCGACGAGGTGCTTATAGTTGAGCCTTGCTTTGTTTGCTACGGTCCTATAGTATCTCTCTGCGGCGGTGTTCCCGTATCGGTCCAGACTACGGAAGAGACCGAGTTCAGGCTCACTCCCGAAATGCTCCGTGAAAAGATCACCGACAGGACAAAGCTGCTTATCCTCCCATTCCCCAACAATCCCACAGGCGCTGTTATGGAAAGAAAGGACCTTGAAGCCATTGCAGAAGTGATACGCGGAACGGATATCCTTATCCTCAGCGATGAGATATACAGCTCCCTTACATACGGCGGAAAGCACTGCTCCATTATCCAGATCGACGGCATGAAGGAGCGCACTATTTTCGTAAACGGTTTCTCCAAGGCATATGCTATGACAGGCTGGAGACTTGGCTATGTGGCAGGCCCTCAGCCCATTATCAAGCAGATGCTGAAAATACATCAGTACGGCATAATGAGCAGCCCCACTATCTCCCAGTATGCGGCTATAGAGGCTCTTGACAACTGCGATGCCGATATCGTCAAAATGCGCAACGAGTACGATATCCGCAGAAGATGGCTGGTAAATGCCCTTAATGATATGGGTCTCCACTGCTTTGAGCCAAAGGGCGCATTCTATGTGTTCCCCAGCATAAAGTCAACAGGACTTTCCAGCGAGGAATTCTGCGAGAGGCTGCTGTATGAGCACAATGTTGCGGTAGTTCCGGGAAATGCTTTCGGCGACTGCGGCGAGGGATATATCAGAATTTCCTACGCATATTCGCTCAAGCACCTTATGACTGCGGCTGAACGCATGAAAGAATTTGTGGAACAGCTGAAACAGGACAAGCAATAATGATCTGCCCCGAAACCGTCACTGCGGCGATTTCGGGGAAATTTCTCTGAAAGGCAGACCTATGGACAGTGTTACACTGAATGCTTATGCGAAAATAAACCTTTATCTTGATATCACAGGCAGGCGGACTGACGGGTATCACACCCTCGAAACGGTCATGCACTCTATCTCCCTTTGCGACACTGTAGAGATAACAAAGATAACGGGAGAAACCGAGATAATCTGCTCGGACAGCTCGATCCCATGCGACAAAAGCAACATTGCATACAAGTGCGCCGCTGCTTTTTTTGAGCACACAGGCATAAGCGGCAGCAATGTGCGAATATCAATAATCAAGCGCATTCCCTCTCAGGCGGGAATGGGCGGAGGAAGCGCCGACGGAGCGGCAGTTCTCAAAGGACTGAACGAGCTTTACTGCACGGGGCTTTCACTGCAGGAGCTGTGCGATATCGGCGTTAAGACAGGTGCGGATATTCCGTTCTGCATTGTGGGCGGCTGCGGTTACTGCACGGGAATAGGCGAGGAGATCTCTCCCCTGCCGCTGCTTTCGGGAACTGTTCTTATAGGCAAGGGAAGCATCGGAATTTCCACAAAAGAGGCTTTCAGTGCAGTGGATTCAAAAAATCTTTGTCCACCCCATCACAATATCAAGGAGATATTTGCAAAAGCCGATATTACCGAGATATCACGCTGCTGCTATAACGCTTTTGAAGCAGCCACCGACCTTGAAGAAGTGGCGGATATCAAAAGCATCATGCTGCAAAACGGCGCTCTCTGCTCATGTATGACAGGAAGCGGCTCGGCAGTTTTCGGCATTTTCCAAGATGAAACATCTGCTGATATTTCCAAGAAAATACTTCATTCAAAGGGATATTTCTCGGAAATATGCAGCTTTATAAAAGGCTGATAAAAAATACACCCTTTTCAGGGTCGTATTTTTTTAACTATCAAATGTTAGATTAGTCTAACCAAACTTTTGAAAGGATACATATTCTATGACACTTGACAAGCTTCCAATCGGCAAAGAAGCCGTGATAACAGCTGTGGGCGGCGAGGGCGCTCTGCGGTGCAGACTGCTTGATATGGGCATTATCCCACACACCAAGATAATGATACGCAAAGTTGCTCCCATGGGCGACCCCATAGAGATACATCTGAGAGGATATGAGCTTACCATTCGTCTTGAGGACGCTCAGAAAATAGATGTAATGCCCATTGAAACTGAGGAATAATAAGCCGAAAGGATGATAATTTTATGGTATTTGCGCTTGCAGGAAACCAGAACTGCGGTAAAACAACGCTTTTCAACCAGCTTACAGGCTCAAATCAGCACGTAGGCAACTTCCCCGGAGTTACCGTTGAGGAAAAAAGCGGCGAGATAAGGGGGCAGAAAAACTGTACTGTAGTTGATCTTCCCGGCATATACTCTATCAGACCATATACAGGCGAAGAGATAGTCACCCGTGACTTTCTTATAAAGCAGAAGCCCGACGGCATAATCAACATTGTTGATGCCACAAACATTGAGCGAAATCTGTATCTCACGCTTCAAATGGCTGAAATGAAGATACCTATGGTACTTGCCCTGAATATGATGGACGAGGTAAAAAACAACGGCGGAACCATTGACATCAAAGGACTTTCCGACCGTCTGGGAATACCCGTCGTACCCATATCTGCGGCTAAGAACGAGGGCGTTGACGAGCTTATCGAAACAGCCGTTGAAACAGCGAAAAAGAAAATTCTTCCGCAGAAAATAGACTACTGCAACGGCGCTGTTCACCGCTGTATCCATGCAGTATGCCACATAATCGAGGATCACGCAGACAGAGTCGGACTTGGCAGAAGATTTTGCGCCACAAAGCTTATCGAGGCTGACCCTGCCATAACAGAAATGCTGGAGCTTAACACCAACGAAATGGACATGATAGAACACAGCATCACCGAAATGGAAACCGAGCTGAAAATGGACAGAAACGCTGCCATTGCCGATATGCGCTACACCTTTATCGAGGACGTGTGCCGCCAGACAGTGGTAAAATGCCACGAGAGCAAGGAACATATCCGCAGCGTCAAGATAGACAGCGTGCTTACAAACAAATATCTGGCAATTCCCCTTTTCCTGCTGATAATGATACTTGTTTTCTGGCTCACCTTCGGGGTCATAGGCAAATTTCTCAGCGACCTTTTGTCTCTCGGCATCGACAAGCTGACTGCCGTTACAGACAGCGCCCTCACTGCCTACGGTCTGAACCCTGTTATACATAGCCTTATCATTGACGGTATTTTTGCAGGCGTTGGAAGCGTCCTAAGCTTCCTGCCCACCATCGTCACATTGTTTTTCTTCCTGTCCATACTGGAGGACAGTGGCTACATGGCAAGAGTTGCCTTTGTAATGGATAAGCTGCTGAGAAAAATAGGTCTGTCGGGACGTTCATTTGTGCCTATGATAATCGGCTTCGGCTGCTCTGTTCCTGCGATAATGGCGACAAGGACACTTTCCTCCGAGCGTGACCGCAAGATGACCATTTTCCTAACACCGTATATGTCGTGCAGTGCAAAGCTGCCCATTTACTCTGTGTTCTCGCTGGCATTTTTCCCCAACCACAGCGCACTGGTAATGTGCCTGCTGTACTTTTTCGGCATCATCTGCGGAATAATTTATGGCCTTATCCTTGGTCATACCAAGTTCAAAGGCAAGCCTATCCCCTTTGTAATGGAGCTTCCCAATTACCGTCTCCCCTCCCCCAAAAGCGTCTGCCTGCTTATGTGGGACAAGGCAAAGGACTTCCTTACAAGGGCATTCACGGTAATATTTACGGCATCTATCATCATCTGGTTCCTGCAGAGCTTTGACACCCGCCTGAATGTGGTTGCTGACAGCTCACAAAGTATGCTGGCAGCTATCGGAAAGATAATCTCCCCTGTTTTTGCACCTCTCGGCTTTAACGACTGGCGCATATCCACGGCACTTATCACAGGCTTTACCGCAAAGGAAGCGGTGGTATCCACCATGTCTGTGTTGGTGGGAGCTTCCTCCAACGACTTGCTTCCCGCACTTCTGCAGGGAATGTTCACTCCTATGACCGCAGTAAGCTTTCTTGTGTTCTCCCTGCTTTACACACCCTGCGTGGCAGCTGTGGCAGCCGTTAAGCGTGAGATGAACTCCTCCTTTGCGGCAGTTGCATTTGTATTCATTCAGTGCGCCGTTGCATGGCTGGCAGCTTTTGCAGTCTATAACATTGGCAATCTTATTCTTGCGATATAAGGCGGTGTTACAATGAACTTTGCCGACTGGATAGCTCTGGGACTGATAATTTTTCTGCTGATATGTGCAGTCAGATACATGATACGCTCCCGAAAGAAAGGCTGCTGCGGCTGCTGTTCGGAATGTTCAAAATGCTGCCATGAAGAAAAAAGAAAGCTTCCGTGAGTACATACAGAAAAAACGTCCGTATCTTTTCAGGTACGGACGTTTTTTTACATATATAAAACTTATTCCACGTTTTTGAGAGCCTCGCTCTTGGAAACCTTTGATACCTTTCTCATCTGGAGCAGTGCCACCACCGCATAGCAGATAATTCCCGTTGCAACTGTTACAATATATGTTATAGGGCTCATCACATATGGGAAATAGCCTGTCATCATGGTGTAAAGATAGCTTTTGAAAATCGCTCTCATAGCAACATCAATGAAGGGAACGGAAATCGCCAGTCCCAGAACAACGGCTATAGAGGTCGATACTATGTAAAGGCTGCCGATCTCGCTGTTCCTGAAACCAAGTATTTTTGTAAGCGAGATTGACTGGAAGTTTCTCTCAATCACCTGCTTGCAGAGAACATAAACAACGATAACGAAGAACATAGCTCCGAACCATTTGAAAAGTTCCATCATTCCGCCCATTGAAACTGTAAGCTGGTCGGAAAGCTTGGTATAGTCATCAGCGGTTATAACGGAAACAACATCGTCATCATCAAGCTCCGTAAGCTCCTCATTTGAGAAATAGCCTGTGAAATAATCGGATTTATTGCCGAAAAGCTTGTTGTAATCGTCCAGATTCATAAATATCGCAAGGGACGACTGGTAATCATATACGTCGCCTACCTCAACGGTATATGAGCTGTCACGCTTGTATTTTTCATCAAGCTCTATGCTGTCGCCAGTCTTGATGCCGAACTTCTCGCTTATACCTGTAGAAATAAGCACCTTGCCCTCGGGAATAGCCGAATGGATATATCTGCTGTTTTTCTCGATGCCGTAAACGGAAATACTGTCAGTAAGGAAACCCTCCTTTGAATAATCATAGCTTGACATTGCAAATTTTTCCGCCCGGATATCAGTTACTTCATCAGCCTCCTCATAATCATAGAGAATATACTGATAGCTGCTTATCATATCATTGGTAATAATTTCCTTATACTGGTCAAGCATTCTGGGGAACATATCGCCGAAGCTTATAAGCACCGCTCCGAAAAGTATGCCGATTATCATTACGATATATCCGGGAAGATTAGTAAAGAATATCCTGAGACTGAATCTTGTTTTGAAGGGTATTTTGGTATTGAGGCGCATTGCCTTTTTATTTGTGTTCTTTTTCAGGTCATGACGCAGGAATTTCAGGGGCTTGAGCTTGAGCTTTGAAGTAAGCACCGTAAGATTTATCACAAGCATGAGCAGGATAGGCACAACTGTTGAAAGTACAAATGCGGACGGAACCCATACTGTTGTATAAGTGGTAAGCGAATACGAGCCTAAGTAAAGACCAACGCAGTAATCCTTCATTACAGTGTAGCCGATGATATTTCCGACAACGCCTGCCGCAGCTGTTACTATTACGGGAAGTATCATATAATGCCTGATAAGCTCGCCCTTTGTGTAGCCTGACGCACGGAGCGTACCGATAACTCCCGCTTCGCTGACAATGGTATTTGAAATAGTGACAGCAAAAATAAATGCGATAATAACTATCATCATATAGCACATTACCATTGAGCCTGCTTCATCGCCGCCGATATCATCAATGGCAAAATTTACAGCCTGATTAAGATATCTGGGAACATAATCATCAACTGTGATGATATCACTCTGATCTATCTCGTCCTCAAAAGCTTCGTCCTCGGGCATTGTGTATTCTTCACCGTTTATTTCAGCGCTGACAGCGTCCTCAATGATGCCGAAAAGGAAATCATCAAGCTCTGTGGAAAGCTCCTCTTTTGAAGGCTTTTCCACGGAATCAAGGTACCGGTCCTTAAATTCCTCCTCGGTGGGGCCGTCGTACTCTTCATTTCTTACAGCCGCATCAACGGACTTTTCAATAATGCCGAACACAAAGTCATCTGTTTCAACGGAAAGGTCGGACTTTTGGGGCTTCTCGACAGTATCAATATAGCGTTCAACAAACTCCTGCTCATCGGGAGCGCTGTATTCACTTCCGGTGAGCATCGCATTCACACTGTTCTCAATGATGCCAAAGGTAAAATCATCTGTCTGAACGGAAAGATCGGCTGCAGAGGGCTTTTCGCCTGTTGCCATGTAAAGAGCCGCATATTCCTCCGCACCCTTTGAAATGCTTTCTGAAACCTCGGTAAGCTTCTTTTCAATAGCTGCCTTGTAAAGCTCGCCATATTCCTCAGCGCCTGTTTCAGCCGCTGCTGTTATCTCGTCAACCTTTTTCTCAAAGGAGGCCTTGTAGATATCCGCATACTCCTCGGAAGCCTTTTCAAGCTTATCGGTAAGAGCGTCTATCTGAACCTGAACAATAGCCTCATCGTAATCTGTAAGCTCATCGCTGAGCAGGTCAGTAAACTTTTCCGAGCGCTCGGCTGCCTCCGTATCATCAGCATAGGGAGTATTGTACTGCCATGCGTAGTTATATTTAAGATTTTTGCTTTCTATGGTCTCAAATCCGCCGTCGGTCATTACAGCAACGGAAAAATTGATGGAGTCAAACATCGAGTCCGTGTTGCTCTCAAAAAGAGTGCTGTAATCGGGGAGCGCTATAAAGCCTGTTATTTTCAGTGCTTTTCCCTTGAGGGTAACAGTATCGCCAACTTTTATACCGTTATTTTTGGCAAAAACTCTGTCTATGGCTATTTCATCGTCCTGTGCAGGAAGAGAGCCGCTTAAAAGGCAAGGGGTATTAACAGCGTCCGACTGCTTGAAAACACGGATATCTGCCCCTGTTTCGGCTGTCTTTTCGTCAAAGTACATATTGTCATAGAACGTCATGTCAATATTGCTTTCAAATGTATTCCGCAGCTCTTCGGGAAGAGGCTTGTCAAAGGTAACATGACCGTCCTCAATATTATGAAGCTCAAAGCTGTCATAATACGCTTTTTTCAGGCTCTCATTTCCAACACGCATACCCGAGCATATGGATATGAGCAGCACCATCATTATAAAAATGGCAATGTATTTGGTAGCGTCCTTTGCAAGCTCACGGGGCAGACGCTTGTTAAGTGGATTTTTCATCTGCACACCTCCGCTTACCAGTCAAGCTCTTCGGCTGAAAGCTTCTTTTCGTTGATTATCTGCTTTCTAACCATGCCGTCACGAAGCTTTACTACCTTGTCTGCCATGTCCTTGATAGCCTCATTGTGCGTTACCATGATGATAGTTGTGTTATATTTCTGATTTACAGTCTCAATAAGCTTGAGTATCTCTTTGGAAGTGTTGTAATCCAGCGCACCTGTAGGCTCATCGCAAAGCAGGATATCGGGATTTTTTACAATAGCTCTTCCGATGGAGCAGCGCTGCTGCTGACCGCCCGAAAGCTGAGAAGGAAGCTTATGACGATGCTCATACAGTCCGAGAGTTTTCAGTATCTCATCAACATCAAGAGGGTGGTCGCTGAGATATGCGCCTGTTTCAACGTTTTCCTTTATGTTAAGGTTGGGTATAAGATTGTACATCTGGAATATGTAGCCAAGATGCTTTCTGCGATATTCCGTCAGTGAGCGTTCGTTCATGTTTTCTGTCTTTTCACCGTCTATGGAAATATAGCCCGAGTCAGCGTCATCTATTCCGCCTATGATGTTAAGAAGTGTGGATTTGCCGCTTCCCGAAGGGCCGAGAAGAACGCAGAACTCACCCTTTTCTATGCCAATGTTTATTCCTTTAAGTACCTCTACCTTGCTTTCCCCGCTGCCATAGCTTTTTCTGATACCGTTTATTTCAATAAACAATGCTGAGCACCCCTTTACTATAATGAATACATGAACAGATGTTCATGTATTCATTATAGTGTCTGTTTCGGGTTTTGTCAATAAAAAACAATGCTATTTAACATCAATTCGTATGGCTATACAATGAGTTAGCTATAGACAACTGCACTTTTGGGTAATTTATACTAAGCACCAATTAAAAACTATACAAAAAATTGAGCATAATCTTGCGTATATGGATTATGCGATGATTTTTTGTCTATAGTTTTATTGGTGATTAGTATTATACTATGCCGAATACCAAAAGACAATGCGCATATTTCTAATCAAAGCAAAAGGCTGCGCAGAATGACCTGCACAGCCTTTGATTTATGTATTCAATTTACTGTTAAAGGAACTCAGCCCATTACAGCAACTACCTCGTGAACGCCGCTTGTGATACCGGAAATAACGTTTCCGTCAACAGCCTTGCCGTCCACGGTAAGGGACTTGATGCCCTTGGAAACGTGATCGGGGTTCTCGATCTTGATGTTGAATGTTGCACCTCTGAACTGACGGGATATGGTGTAGCCGTCCCAAGCCTTAGGAATGGAAGGATCGATCTTCAGTCCGTCGTAAGAAGGAATGATACCGAGGATATACTGGGAAATTGCAACGAAGTTCCATGCAGCTGTACCTGTGAGCCAGCTGTTCTTAGCCTCGCCGAATCTCTTAGCGTCCTTACCTGCGATCATCTGAGCATATACATAAGGCTCGGTTCTGTGGAGCTTTTCATCTTCCTGATATACGGGAGCGATCCTTGTGTAGTAGTCAAATGCCTTGTCGCCCATGCCTGCATATGCTGCTGCGCACATGATCCATGCGTTGTTGTGGCAGAATATACCTGCGTTCTCCTTGTATCCGCCGGGATATGTGGAGATCTCGCCGTACTCAACGATATATCTTGTAAATGCGGGATTGTTAAGAACCAGACCGTGGGAAGTACCGAGATACTTGTCGATGCTTGCAATGGTCTTATCGGTGAACTCCTTGCCGCCTACATCGGACATGATGCAGAAGCCCTGAGGTTCGATAAAGATCTTGCCCTCTTCATTCTCGTGAGAGCCGACCTTCTTGCCGTAAGCATCGTATGCACGGAGGAACCAGTCGCCGTCCCAGCCGTAGTCAATGATAGCCTGCTTCATCTTGTCGATCTCAGCCTGTGCCTTGTCGGCTTCCTCGGTGTTGCCCATTCTGCGGCAAAGCTCAACATACTCAGGTCCGATATATGTGAACATACCTGCGATCATTACGGACTCGGCAGTCTGCTCGTTAAGAGGCTCGCCTGTTTCGGGGTTAACTTCCTTAGCGATATTGCTTGCAGTGTTCTGGAAGCTTTCGCCGGGAACACGGGAGAAGCAGTTCAGGTTAAGGCAGTCGTTCCAGTCTGCACGGCCGATAAGAGGCAGACCGTGAGGTCCCTTGTTGTTTACAACGTGATAGAAGCTTCTCTTCAGGTGGTCAAGGAGGGGCTGAGCAAGCTTGGAATCATTCTTATAATCTACCATTTCATTAAGAATGTCGTAGTCGCCTGTTTCCTTGATGTATGCAGCTGTGGAAAGGATCATCCACAGGGGGTCATCGTTGAAGTTTGTACCTGCGGCATCGTTGCCCTTCTTGGTAAGGGGCTGATACTGGTGGTAGTTTCCGCCATCCTCAAGCTGAGTAGCGGCGATATCAAGTATTCTCTCTCTTGCTCTCTCGGGGATCTGGTGAACGAAGCCGAGGATATCCTGATTGGAATCACGGAAGCCCATTCCTCTTCCGATACCGCTCTCAAAGTAGGAAGCGGAACGTGAAAGGTTGAATGTAACCATGCACTGATACTGGTTCCAGATATTTACCTGTCTGTTGAGCTTATCATCGGGAGAAGAGATGGTGTACTTAGCAAGGAGCTCGTCCCAAGTCTTCTTCAGCTCTGCAAGAGCAGCGTCAGCCTTTTCAGCGGAATCGAACTTCTTCATCATCTCATATGCACGGGACTTGTTCATGGTTCCGTCAGCATTGAACTTCTCGGGATAAGGATTCTCAACATAGCCAAGAACGTAAACGAGAGTCTTTTCCTCGCCTGCTGCAAGAGTGATCTCCTTGCAGTGGGAAGCGATGGGAGACCAGCCATCAGCAACAGAGTTGCGAGGCTTGCCCTCAAATACAGTCTCAGGATCTGCAAAATCATTGTAAATGCTTCCCATAAATGTCTCACGGTCGGTATCAAAACCGTCGATTGGCTCATTTACGGTGTAGAAAGCAAAGTGATTTCTTCTTTCCTTATATTCGGTCTTGTGGTAAATTGTGCTGCCCTCGATCTCTACCTCACCTGTGTTGAAGTTTCTCTGGAAGTTGGAGCAGTCGTCCTGAGCGTCCCAAAGGCACCACTCAACGAAGGAGAAAAGCTTGAAGGTCTTCTTTTCGCTGCTCTCGTTCTTGAGAACTACCTTCTGAACTTCACCTGTGAAGTTCTGAGGAACAAAGAAAGTAACTTCAGCGGAAAGACCGTTCTTCTTGCCCTTGATAACTGTGTAGCCCATACCGTGACGGCATACATACTCTTCAAGCTCAGTCTTTACGGGAGACCATCCGGGATTCCATACAGTGCCGTTATCGTTTATGTAGAAATAGCGTCCGCCTGCATCTGCGGGAACGTTGTTGTAACGGTAACGTGTGATTCTTGCCAGACGAGCGTCCTTATAGAAGCTGTATCCGCCTGCTGTGTTGGAAATAAGGCTGAAAAAGTCCTGTGTTCCAAGATAGTTTATCCAAGGATAAGGGGTTTTGGGAGATGTGATAACATACTCCTTGGCAGCGTCATCAAAGAAACCGAATTTCATTGAACATACCTCATTTTTCATAATTTTAGTTAAACCTCCCGTATTGTCACGGGACGGAATGACTGTCGGGATATACTTTGACCCACTCCCGGCAATCCTTATAGATATTTTACCATATTAAACGTTTAAATTCAACTGTAATGTGTCATTTCTACCCAACAAATAATTTAAACGTTTTTTGTGCATTTATTACAAAGAAATAAAAAGGGCATACGTGATCCCCTTGCTGCAGGTATTACGTATGCCCTTTGAGAAAAATATATCAGCGTCAGTTCTGATGCTGATTGTTCTGCTGGTTCTGCTGCTGATTCTGGCGGCAGTTCTGTCCCTGCTGCTGTCTGCCCTGACGGTTCTGGCTGTTCTGCTGATTCTGATTGTTCTGCTGGTTATTCCGCTGATTGCTGCTGCGGTTGTTCTGCTGGTTCTGATTATTGCACATTTTATATCATCCTTTCCGTATGCGCCGCAAATGACTGCTGCGCAGGCAGATGAAGCTGCCACGATAGCTATTATGGCTGCAAAGCAAGTTTTTATTCCTGTCACTATTATTTTCATAAAATTTCTTGCAATAACCGAATATAAACTGTATAATAGTATTACTGAATAAAATAACCGAAAGGTCGGATAAATTTATGAGAACTTGCGGCGTTCTTATGCACATTACAAGCCTCCCGTCTCCATACGGAGTGGGAACTCTCGGCAGCGAGGCATATAAATTCGTTGATTTTCTGAAAAAAGCAGGTCAGACCTACTGGCAGATTCTTCCTGTAGGCCCCACAGGCTTCGGTGACTCCCCTTACCAGAGCTACTCGGCTTTTGCGGGAAATCCCATGCTCATCGACATTGACGAGCTTATCAAGGCAGGACTTGTGTCCAAGGACGACAAGGATCTGAAGATACTTGCGGAAAAGAAGGAGTTTGCGGACTTCGGTCAGATGTTCTCCTTCAAGCGCCTTATCCTTGCCAAGGCTCATGCTGCCTTTGCGGCAAATGCCGATAGCGAGCAGAAGTATCTTTTCGGCAAATTCTGCCGAAAGAATGCCTGGTGGCTGGACGATTATGCGATGTTCATGTCAATGAAGTATTTCTTCAAGCAGGTCATGTGGACTGAATGGGCTGACAGCTACCGTCTCAGAGATCCTCAGACCCTTGCAAAATATGCCGAGGAACACGGTGTTGACATTGACTGCTGGAAGTTCATGCAGTTTCTCTTCTTCCGTCAATACAAGAATCTGAAAAAATACGCCAACAAGCGTGGAATAAGCATTTACGGCGATATGCCCATCTATGTTTCCATGGACTCCTCCGACATCTGGGCAAATCCCGAAATGTTCATGCTCGACAGTGACAGAAAGCCTACAAAGGTGGCAGGCTGCCCTCCCGATGATTTTTCTCCCACAGGTCAGCTCTGGGGCAATCCCCTTTATGACTGGGACTATATGGACAAGAATAACTATAAGTGGTGGATAAAGCGTGTTCAGTACAGCGCAAAACTGTTTGACCTTACCCGTATCGACCATTTCAGGGGATTTGAGAGCTTCTATGCGATTCCTGCCGGCGACAAGACCGCTGAGCACGGTGAATGGCTGCAGGGACCTTCAATGAAGCTTTTCAGTGCAATAAAGGCAGATCTTGGCGATGTTAAGCTGGTAGCGGAGGACCTTGGCTTCCTTACCGATGAGGTTAAGGCTATGCTCAAGGCAGCAGGCTATCCCGGAATGAACGTTCTCGAGTTCGGCTTCGGCGGCGAGGACAGCAGCTATCTTCCCCACAATTATGTTAAAAACAGCGTTGTATATATCGGCACTCACGATAATGAGACAGCTCTCGGCTGGTATCTTGCTCAGGACAAGGCAGGAAAGAAGCGTATCAGAAAATATCTTGGACTGGATAAGTCCGCTTCGGACAGCAAGGTCGTCCGTGAGCTTATCAGGTGCGCATACGCAAGCGTATCCGAAAACTGCGTTATCCAGATGCAGGACTGGCTCTGCCTTGACAATTCCGCACGTATGAATATCCCCTCCACCATCGGCGGCGGAAACTGGGCTTGGCGCATGGATAAGGACGCCTGCACAAAGGAGCTTGCAAAGGCAATGAAGAAAATGGCTAAGACCTATTTCCGCAAGGTTCCTAAGGGTGAATGATATGAAAAGGCTTACGATGATAGGTGCGGCAGTTCTTTCTGCCGCACTGCTCCTTACAGCCTGCGGCGATACAGCTCAGAAAAGCACGGCCACAGATACATCTGCAGTTTCCGAAGCTGTCTCAAAAGCTCCCGAAACTCCCGAGAAATTTCAGGCGGCAATGGTGTCACGCTCACTGTACAGCCTTGGAAATACATCAAGGCTCAAAGCAAAGCTTCGTCAGGCGCAGTCAGGCGAGGATATGACCGTGGCATACATCGGCGGCTCCATTACCCGTGGTGAAACAGCAGGTGCTGAGGGCTGCTATGCAAAGCTTTCCTACAATTACATCGCAGAAAAATACGGCACGTGCGATAATGTCAAATACGTCAATGCAGGTGTCAGCGGAACTCCCTCGGTGCTGGGAAATCTCAGACTGCAAAAAGACGTGCTGGACTATAACGCCGACATTGTTTTCGTGGAATTTGCGGTAAACGACGCTCAGGACAATACTCACAAGGAATCCTATGAGTCACTTGTGCGGACAGTTCTCACGCAGGAAAATGACCCTGCGGTGGTGCTTATTTTCAACAGAACAGCAAACGGCTACACCGCTCAGGAATACATGAAAGAGATAGGCGATTATTATTCCCTGCCAATGATATCCGTGGCAGACGCTCTTACTCCCGAATTTGACGAGGGCAGAATGACATGGGAGGATTACTCAGATGACCAGTCACACCCAAATGCCGAGGGTCACAAGCTTCTTTGCAGCTTTATTGAAAATCTGCTGACGCAAGCCGAAAATGCCCCCGATGAGGAATACACACTCCCGCCTGCATACAGGTTCGGTTATCCGTTTATGGATTCACAGCTTGTAACTCCCGAAGCTCCCACGGCAGAGCTTATCAGCCTTACCGACACAGGTTCCTTTGAAGCTGTGGAGCAGGGCGCAACTGACTTCCCCACCAGCTGGAAGCTTTCCGAGGGTACTGACCCGCTTAAATTCAAAGCCACCGCAAGCAGTGTGTTCTTACTTTTCAAGCGTAATAATTCCGACACAATGGGTTCCTTTGAGGTCTATATAAACGGCGCAAAGGTCAAGACTATCCACTCCAACCAGAAAGATGGCTGGAACGAGCCTTATTCCGAGCTGGCAATCAAGTTCCAGACCATAAAGGATATGGATATCGAGATACGTCCCGCAGAGGGCAGCGAGGACAAGAACATAACCATTCTCGGCGTGGCTGTGGCTGCACAGGAATCGGCACAATAATTTATACTCTATAGGCAAAAGAAAAAGCGTTCATTCTCAATGAGTGAACGCTTTTGTTGATATACTGGGGTTTTATCAGCTGTTTTTATCGGTGGTGTGGAACTGCTTTAGGTTGCCTATCTTCTCGTTTCTCTCGTCAAGAACCTTCTCAACGTCGGACCATTCAAGTCCCTGATTAACGGCAAGCACCATTACATGATAAAGCAGATCGTTTATCTCGTTTTTCAGCTCCTCATTGTCGCCGTTCTTTGCGGCAATGATAGTCTCGGCTGCCTCTTCGCCAACCTTTTTGCAGATCTTGTCAACGCCCTTTTCGTAAAGGTAGCAGGTGTATGATTTTTCGGGAGCATTGCCCTCGTCAAATGCTTTCTTGCGGAGCTTCAATACTTCAAATATTTCCTGATATACGGTCATTTTACTTCTCTCTTTCCTCATTTAAATTTATGAGCTTCATTGTATCCATATCAAGCTCACGGTAATAGCAGTTGTTGGGAATGCCCTTATAGCTTGTGTGGCAGATGTTTCCCTTGTCGGGAGTTGCCATGAACACCAGCGAATTCTGCTCACAATTTACAAATATCCTGTGGAGAGTAAAGGTGTTGCCCGACTCCTGCCCCTTGAACCAGAGTTTATTGCGGGAGGTGCTCCACAGCACTACCTTTTTCAGCCTGATAGATTCCTCCAGTGCCTGCTTGTTTATGTATGCGATAAGAATAACCTCTTTTGTATCCATATTCTGCACCGCTACGGGGATAACGTGATTTTCACGAGATATATCGCTGAGCTTGTTCCAGTCCAGCATAAGCTCGTTTGTTTCCTCAATAAGTCCCATTTATGATATCCTTTCGGTCATATTATTCTTACGGGGATATTATGGTGTTTAAGCTCTGCCTTGACTTCCCCGACAGTAAGCTCTCTGTAGTGGAAAAGTGATGCGGCAAGGGCTGCGGTAGCTCCTGTTTTCTCAAACACCTCGGTGAAGTCGGAAAGCTTTCCTGCGCCGCCGCTGGCAATAACAGGGATAGACACATTATCACACACAGCTTTCAACATATCAATGTCAAAACCTGCCTTGGTTCCGTCAGCGTCAATGGAGTTAAGACAGATCTCTCCAGCGCCCAGCTCTTCTATGCGCCTTACCCAGTCGATAAGGTCAATGCCCATATCCACACGGCCGCCGTTAATATAAACAGTCCACTTATGGTCGCCTATCTTCTTTGCGTCAATGCCAACGCATATGCACTGGCTGCCGAAAATATCTGCGCCGTCCTTGATAAGCTGAGGATTTTTCACAGCCTGAGAATTGACAGACACCTTGTCAGCGCCAGCTCTCAGGATATCCCTGATATCATCAACGCTCTTTATCCCGCCGCCGACGGTGAGAGGAACGAAAACCTTTTTCGCAGTTTCACGTACTACGTCAAGGAACACTCCCCTGCCCTCGTATGAAGCGGTGATATCGTAAAATACTATCTCATCGGCACCCTGTCTGTTGTATTCCTCGGCACATTCAACGGGGTCGCCCACGTCCTTTATGCCCTCAAACTTTATTCCCTTCACTACCTTACCGTCACGGACATCAAGGCAGGGTATTATTCTTTTAGCAAGCATATCAAACCTTCCTTTCGTTCGTATCAGGCAAGCTCAGCAAAGTTTCTGAGCATCTGCAGTCCCACTTCTCCGCTCTTTTCGGGGTGGAACTGTGCGCCGTAAACATATGCTCCGTCATGAACGAGAGCGGTTATTTTTCCGCCGTAATCACAGTATGCGGAAACATTTGCCTCATCACACACAGCGGCATAGGAGTGAACGAAGTAAACATAAGGGTGCTCAGGAAGACTTTTCAGAATGGGGCAATCCCTGTTTATCTCCAGCTCATTCCAGCCCATGTGTGGGATTATCATATCCTTGCGGTCTATCTTCTCGACCTTTCCGCCGATAAGTCTCAGACCGTCAGTCTCTTCAAACTCATAGCCCTTGTCAAATATGAGCTGCATACCGAGGCAGATACCGAGAAATGGCTTTTTTCTTGCCTCTTCCCTGATGGTATCCACCAGGCCGCTGTCACGGAGCATTTTCATTGCCCACGGGAAAGCGCCCACCCCGGGGAGGATTATCTCATCTGCTGCGCATATCTCATTCTTATCAGCTGTAAGCTTGTTTTCAACACCCAGATAATCAAGGGCGTTTTTCACGCTGAAAATATTTCCTGCGCCGTAATCAATGATAGCTATCATTTACAACACTCCTTTTGTGGAAAGCACCTCGCCGCCGTTTATAACAAGAGCTGCTTTAAGTGCGTGCGCCAGTGCCTTGAACATTGCCTCGTTCTTGTGATGGTCATTTGAACCGTAGGGGCATTTAAGGTGAAGCGTGATTCCTGCATTAAACGCAAAGGCTCTCATGAACTCTTCGGTAAGGCAGTTATCGAATTCGCCTGTTCTGGGGTCATTGAAGCTGCATTCAAAAACAAGGAAAGGTCTGTTGCTGATATCAAGGCAACAGAAGCCAAGGCTCTCGTCCATGGGGATAAAGCTTGTTCCATACCTTGCAATGCCCTTCATATCGCCCACAGCCTGCTTGAATGCCATACCAAGCACAATACCTGTGTCCTCAACGGAATGATGACCGTCAACATAAAGGTCGCCTTTGACCGAAACGTCCATATCAAAGCCACCGTGAACACACAGAGCAGTGAGCATATGGTCAAAAAATCCTATTCCCGTATCAATATTATGAACGCCCTTTCCGTCAAGGTCAAGCTTAACGGTTATCTGGGTCTCCTTTGTATTTCTTGTTATTTCGGCAATGCGCATATGATTTTTCCTTTCGTATCAAAGCTGCGGAAGAATTTCCCTGAGTGCTGCCAGAAACAGCTTGTTTTCACTTTCCGTTCCCGCTGTTATCCTGAGATAGCTTCCCATATAGCGGACGGCGATGCTTCTTTCCAGAAGCTTATCATAGATCTCCTTTGCCTTTGATGTTTTCACAAAAACAAAGTTTGTCACCGAATCGTACACCTTTTCAATATGGGTGCAGTTTTCAGCCAGTTCAAGAAGAGACCTTCTCAGCTGCTTTCTGCTCTCTATTATCTCAGCGGTGTATTCATTTATAAGCGATTTGTGCCTGAATATCTCGCAGGCAACTGCCTGAGTTACGGAATTTACATTGTAGGGCGACTTCACCGCTTTAAGAGCGTTTGTGATACCATCGTCCGCAACGGCAAAGCCAAGTCTCAGGGCTGCCATTCCCATGCTCTTTGAACAGGTTTTCAGCACAATAAGATTATCGTACTTATCCACCTGATCCAGCACGCTTTCTCCCCAGAAATCCATATATGCTTCATCAATTACAACAAGACAGAAAACGTTCTTTATGAGCTTGATGATATCATTGCGTGAAACTCCCAGCGATGTTGGGTTGCAGGGATTTGAGAAGATGACCGCCTTAACATTGTTATTGTTGCAGCAGTCGATGACCTTTTGGATATCAACAGTCAGGTCGTCCTCTTTGTGCAGAGCCTTTATTTTCAGCTCATCAACATAGCCGTAAAAGGCATACATTGAAAAGTCGGGAGAAAGGGTGAGAACTGTGTCACCCTTTTCCAAGAACGCTCCAAGAATAACGCTTATCAGCTCGTCCGAACCGTTTCCTGCGGTGCATTTTTCGGGAGAAATGCCGTAAAAATCGGCAAAGCCCTTTGTTACAAGCTCCGCTGCGGAATCGGGATAGCGGTTGAAGTCGATATTGCGGACAGCATCGGCAATAACATCGCCCAGCTTGTCCCCGATATTGAAGCATGACTCATTTGCGTCAAGTCTGACTGCATAATTTTCGTTTATGGGAGAATAAGGCTCAATGCCCTTAAGCTTTTTGTTAAGCTCGTATGCCATTTAAAACAATCCTTTCAGAATTACTTGTCAAATCTAATCTTAATGGCATGAGCATGGGCGGTAAGACCTTCCTTTTCAGCGATGCAGACAATATCGTCCTTTGCATCAAGAAGAGCCTGCTCAGTATAGTAAATGAACTGAGAACGCTTTACAAAGCTGTTTACGGACAGAGGCGAGAAAAATCTTGCAGTTCCGCTGGTGGGAAGAACGTGGTTGGGGCCTGCAAAATAGTCGCCGAGAGGCTCGGGGCTGTAGCGGCCCATAAATACGGAGCCTACATTGTCAAGCTTTCCAAGGTATCTCATAGGATCCTCTACCTGAATTTCAAGGTGCTCTGGAGCAAGGGCATTTGCCAGCTCAAGTGCGCAGTCAACGCAGTCGGTAACGATTATTGCGCCGTAATTGTCGATGGAAGAACGGATAATATCCTTTCTTTCAAGGGACTGCATCTGCCTTTCAAGCTCAGCGGAGGTCTCGTCAGCTATCTTTTCGCTGGTTGTGATAAGGATTGCGGAAGCAAGCTTATCATGCTCAGCCTGAGACATAAGGTCGGCAGCAAGGAACTTGGGGTCAGCGGATTCATCTGCAACTATAAGTATCTCGCTGGGGCCTGCGATCATATCAATATCGACCTTGCCGTAAAGAAGCTTCTTTGCGGTGGCAACAAAAATGTTGCCGGGGCCTACTATCTTGTCAACTCTGGGAATAGTCTCTGTGCCGTATGCAAGAGCAGCAATAGCCTGCGCTCCGCCGCACATGAACACCCTGTCAACGCCTACAACAGCAGCCGCAGCAAGGATATCGGGATTGGGCTTGCCGTCCTTGCCTGGAGGTGTTACCATGATTATCTCCTTAACGCCTGCGATCTTTGCGGGAATAGCATTCATAAGAACGGAGGAGGGATATGCTGCTGTGCCACCCGGAACGTAGAGACCTACTCTCTCCAGACCTCTTACACGCTGACCGAGAATGCAGCCGTTGGACTTTGCATCAATGAAGCTCTGCTCCTTCTGTCTGTGGTGGAACTCAGCAATGTTCTCCATTGCGTCCAGAAGCGCATTTACGAAATCCTCGTCTGCTTCGTCAAGTGCATCGTGGATAACATCAAGGGGAACTTCATAATATTCGGGGAGCTTGCCGTCAAACTTCAGGGTATATTCGTTTACAGCCTTGTCTCCGTTTTCCTTAACATTGTCGATGATGTCCGAAACTATTTCGGATATCTTCTTGTCGGTCTCGCCGTTGCGCTTTTCAACTTCCTTTAAGAAAGCGACTTCGGAAGTACCGTCTGCAATAATTTTTCTTATCATGACAAAACTCCTTATCAGATGTTGGCTTCAATAGCCGATATAAGCTTTTCTATCTCATTCTTGCGCAGCTTCAGGCTTACCATATTGGCAATAAGGCGTGCGGAAATGGGACAGATATATTCATATACCTCAAGGCCGTTTTCCTTGAGAGTTGTTCCTGTTTCAACGATATCAACGATAGCGTGGGAAAGTCCCAGCAGAGGCGCCAGTTCAACGCTTCCCTCTATCTTAACGATATCAACGTCCATATTCTTCTTTTCAAAGAATGTTCTTGCAACGTTGGGGTACTTTGTGGCGATAGTTCTTACGTGAGTACCCTCATAGAAGTTCTCGCCTTTTTTGCCTGCAAGAGCAAAGCGGCACTTGCCGAAGCCAAGGTCGGAAAGCTCAAAGAACTTGCCGCTCATTTCTATGATAGTATCCTTGCCTACAACGCCAAGGTCGCACACGCCGTTTTCAACGTAGGTAATAACGTCCGCTGCCTTTGCAAGGACAACTTCGATATCGTCTCCCACGGGGAGAATGAGCTTTCTGCCCTTTTCATGGACAGCTGTGCAGTCGTAGCCAAGCTTTTCAAGCAGTGCCACGGTATCCTTTTCCAGTCTGCCCTTTGTGAGAGCTATTCTCAGGGGTCTTGATATATTGCTGTTCATATCTGAAGTTCTCCTTTATTACAGTTTCTCGGAAGTAATGGTATCGGAAACGATGTCTATTCTTCCGATCTTCTTCTTTGCGGCATAGGCACGTACTTCTTCAATAATATCAAACACAGCTGTCTCAGCGGTAAGGCCTTCGGAAATAAGCTTGCTGCAATGTACAGCCGCATCGGTCTCATGACCGTCTGTGCCGAATACAATAACGTCAACAGGCTTGGGACGGAAGTCTATCTTCTTCATCTCAGCCCTTGCAACTGCGTCAACATTTACTGCAAAGCCTGCGGCGGGAACATCGTATCCGAACTCGGAAAGGAGCTTGTCGTATCTTCCGCCTGAAAGAACAGCGTCTCCGCAGCCCTCGATATAGCCCTTTATAACAGTACCTGTGTAGTAGTCCATACGGTTTACAAGACCAAGATCAATGGTTATCATGCCCTTGTAGCCAAGAGCGTTGGCTCTCTCATAGGTCTCTTTCAGTTCGGCGAGGACCGCATCTGCCTGTGGGTCGGAATAAAGCTTTGCAGCCTCTTCAAATACCTCTTCGCCGCCGAAAAGTCTGGGCAGCTGCTTGAGCGCCCTTGCAGCCTCGCTGTCCCCTACTGTATCAAGGAGATCGTTCAGAGCGGGATAGTTCTTTACCTCGATAAGGCTTCTGATATTCTCGGCAGTATCGCTGTCGCAGTCAAGCTTTTCTATCATTGCCTTGAAAAATCCGATATGACCAAGCTCCAGGCGGAAGCCCTCTGTCTGGAATGAGGAAAGTACCTCAAGAGCATTTGAAAGAATTTCAAGCTCTGCACGCTTTGAAGCGGAGCCGATAAGCTCGATACCCGTCTGGCGGATCTCATCGCTTCTTCCTCTCATGCTGGGCTTGCTGCGGTAAACGCTCTGACTGTAGCACAATCTGATAGGAAGCTCCTGCTCTCTCAGACGTGTGGCGGTCATACGTGCGATAGGCATTGTGGAATCGGGCCGAACTACCATAAGTCTCAGCTTGTTATCTACCAGCTTGTACATACTTTCCTGAGGAAAATATCTTGACTTCATGTTGAAAACATCGTAAAATTCCAGTCCCGGAGTGATTACTTCGGAATAGCCCTTTGCCTTGAAGCTGTTCTGGAGCCTTGTTTCCACTGCACGGACAGCAGCGCAGTCCTCAAAAAGCAGGTCCCTTGTTCCCTCAGGGGTGATCAAATCAAATCTTTTCATAACTATCTCCCAAATTTTATTACATTAAAGTGATACCATATTGCCGAATTATCATACTACTATAATAACACAATAATCATATCTTGTCAAGGCTTGCCGATAAATTAGGCAATATGACCCTTGATAATCAAAAAATCCCTGTTAAGCTTGTTTATATCAACGGAACCGTCATCTCTGACAGAGCTTGCTTCAACGGTAAAGTCGCCGCTGTAGCCCATTTTCCTCTCAAATGCGAAAAATCTTTCAAAATCTACATGACCCCCGCCGAAATGCAGCGTACGCAGGTCTGACCAGTCCTTTACTCCCCCACCATAGTCGTTGATGTGCAGGTGACGGATATTGTCAGTCCAGAGCTTTTCATCATACACCTTGTCAAGCTCGCCGTGAAACTCAGCCATTTTCGTATCAAAGGTAAACGGTATATGGGGATATTCCTCCGCCAACTCTTTAAGATGAGCCGCAGGAGTGGATTGATTGCAGACAACATTTTCAACGGTAAGCGTCAGTCCATGCTCCGCAGCCATATCCGCAAGCCTGCCGTAAGCTCTAAGGTTTGCACCGAAATTGCTGTCGGACACAAGCCCGTTCCACAGATGAAGCACCAGCAGCTTTGCGCCCACCCTTTCGGCAGCCTTGCAGTTCATCTCAAACCGCTCATATGCCAGATCATCTTCGGCAGCGATAAGCTCGCCTATGCTTTTTTCGCAGTGGACGGCGGGGATATCAAGCCCCATCGCCTTTACATCATCGGCAATACTATCAAGCTTATCATACCACGAATCATAGAGCATAAACTCAAATCCGTCGCAGTGGAGCTGCTCCGCAAAGCCTGCCAGAAGCCTGTGATCTCTGCCGTTTTTTCTTGTTATAAGCGCTCCCGTGGAGCATAATACCTTGTGCATATCTCACCTCAGAAAAGACTTATCTGGTCGGACTTAGGCAGATCGCCCATGGCTCCGATAGACTCCAGCTTCTCGATAACGGACTTTGAAACTCCGCTGCGCTCCTGAAGCTCATCAATAGAAATGAAATTTCCCTGCTGAACCGTGTCATAAAGCGCCTTTGCCGCATTTTCACCAACGCCGTCCGCAGCCGCAAAGGGCATACGTATCTTTCCGTCCTCCACCTTGTATTTTGTGGCGTGGGACTTAAAAATATCAATGGGCAGGAAGTCGTAGCCTCTTGCCATCATCTCGTTGGTGAGCAGCAGCATATCATATGTGCCCGAATCCTTGGCAGTCTTGTCATTTCCCTTTGCCTTTATCTCGTTCATCTTGAACTTGACGGCTTCTCTGCCCTGCATAGCAGTTTCGGCATCGAAATCTTCGCCACGAACTGTAAATATGGTAGCGTAAAATTCCAGCGGATAATAGACCTTGTACCACGCAAGCTTGTTGGCTGCAATAACATAAGCCGCCGCATGGGCTTTCGGGAACATATATTTTATTTTCAGACAGCTGTCAATGTACCACTCCGGAACATCGTGGTCACGCATGGTCTGCTTCATCTCCTCGGTGAGGAGCTTTGGAGCCTTACCCTTACGGGTTATCTCCATTATCTTAAAGGAAAGGTTGGGATCAACGCCGTGATAGATAAGATATGTCATGATACCGTCACGGCAGCCGATAACGTCCGAAATTGTGCATATGCCGTTTTTGATAAGGTCCTGCGCATTGCCCAGCCATACGTCCGTACCGTGAGAAAGTCCCGAGATCTGGAGCAGGTCGGAGAATTTTGTGGGCTTTGCATCAAGAAGCATCTGCATGGCAAATCCCGTACCCATCTCAGGGATAGCAAGGGTTCCTGTCTGCCAGCCGATATCCTCAGCTGTAACGCCCAGCGCTTCGGGAGACTGATAAAGGCTCATTACCTTTTCGTCCGCAGGGAAAATATCCTTTGTCATAACGCCTGTCATGTCTTCAAGATGCTTGTAAAGTGTGGGCACATCGTGTCCAAGCTCGTCAAGCTTCAGGATAGTATCATGGAGTGAATGGAAGTCGAAGTGGGTGGTGACGAAGTTGGACTTTGGGTCTTCCGCAGGGTGCTGAACGGCGGTAAAGTCGTAAACCTCATAATCAGAGGGAACAACGACCATTCCTCCGGGGTGCTGACCTGTGGTTCTCTTAACGCCAGTGCAGCCCAGTGTGAGCCTGTTTTCCTCAGCCTTTGAAACGTGCTTGCCAACGGCTTCAAGATAATGCTTTACGTAACCGTATGCGGTCTTTTCAGCAACCGAACCTGTGGTTCCCGCCTTGAACACGTTCTCGCTTCCGAAAAGTGTCTCGGTGTATTTATGAGCGGAGGTCTGATACTCGCCCGAGAAGTTAAGGTCGATATCAGGCGCCTTGTCTCCGTTAAATCCAAGGAACGTTTCAAAGGGGATATCGTGACCTTCTCTTATGTATTCAGTGCCGCACTTGGGGCACTTTTTAGGCGGCAGGTCATAGCCCGAGCCGACCGAACCGTCGGTTATGAACTCGCTGTTTTTGCAGTTGGGGCAAAGATAGTGGGGCGGCAGAGAGTTAACCTCCGAGATACCTGACATATTTGCAACGAATGATGAACCTACAGATCCACGGGAACCAACCTGATAGCCATGCTCATTGGAGTTTGCAACAAGCTTCTGGGCGATCATGTACAGAACCGCAAATCCGTTTTTGATAATGGAGTTCAGCTCCTTGTCAAGACGCTTCTGAACGATGTCGGGCAGCGGGTCGCCGTAAGTCTCCTTAGCTCTTTGCCATGTGATTCGGGGAAGCTCCTCCTCGGCATTATCCATGCTTGGAGTGAATGTTCCCGGCGGAATGGGTCTGATATCCGGATCGACCATATCCGCTATCTTGTTTGTATTGGTAACAACGACCTCGTAAGCCTTTTCCTTGCCAAGATAGGAAAATTCCTCCAGCATTTCATCAGTCGTCCTGAGATACAGCGGCGGCTGATATTCGGCATCGGCAAACTTGTCGTACATAAGTATCTTTCTGAATATAGAGTCCGCAGGGTCCATAAAATGAACGTCGCAGGTGGCAACAACGGGTATGTTCAGCGCCTCACCCAGCTTAACGATCGTTTTGTTGAACTCCTGCAGATCCTCAACGGTGTTGATGTTCTCGTAATCCTCATCACGGATAAGGAACTGGTTGTTGAGGGCAGGCTGTATCTCCAGATAATCGTAAAATGAGGCTATCTCGCAGAGAACGTCCCATGGTCTGCCGTCACGGACAGCAGTGAAAAGCTCGCCCGATTCGCAGGCGCTTCCCACGATGAGACCCTCACGGTACGTGAGCAGCTCGGACATGGGTATTCTCGGCCGCCTGTGGTAATGGTTCAGGTGGCTGAACGAAACCAGCTTGTACAGATTTTTAAGTCCCGCATTGTTGCGCACAAGTATTATCTGATGATAGGTTCTCAGCAGCCTTGGGTCAACGTTCTTGGTAACGCTGTTTATCTCGCTGATGTTCACACAGCCGTGCTCGGTGATAAGACGTGTGGCAAGCTTGATGAAAATGCGTCCCAGCATTTTTGCGTCCTCAAAAGCACGGTGATGGTCAAACTCGCCCAGTCCAAGATGCTTTGCCACAACATCAAGCTTGTGCTTTTTAAGCTCAGGCAGCATACTGCGGCACATTACCACCGTATCAATAGTGGAAAAATGGAACTCAATGCCGTGACGGAGACATTCCGCACGGATAAAGGACGTATCAAAGCCCGCATTGTGGGCAATAAGTACGGGATCTTCACCGCAGTATTCAATGAATTTTTCCAACGCTTCCTTCTCGGAGGGCGCACCCTTGACCATTTCGCCCGTGATACCCGTAAGCTTTGTTATCCTCTCGGGGATAGGACGCTCGGGGTCGGCAAAGCTGGAAAATGTGTCGCATAGCTCCAGGTCACGGAGCCTTACTGCACCGTACTCGATGATCCTCTCGCCTGTAGCTGAAAAGCCCGTTGTCTCCAGGTCGAACACGATAAGCTCGCCCTTGATGGGAACGTCCTTATAGACCTTGACAGCCTCAACGGTATCATCAACGGAATAGGCTTCGCAGCCGTATATTATCTTAAACTCTCCGCCGCCTTTTCTTATATCATCGCAGGCAGCCACCGCATCGGGAAATGCCTGAAGTCCACCGTGGTCAGTGATGGCAATAGCCTTATGTCCCCACGAATATGCACGCTTGATAAGCTTGTCCGCTGGGGTTATCGCATCCATTTGGGACATATTGGTGTGCATATGAAGCTCAACACGCTTTTCCTCGCAGGTATCAGTTCTTTCAAGCTTTTTCACCAGCATGATATCATTGGCACGCATGATAAATTCGTTGTCAAATGTATCAAAATCTGCCTTGCCCCTGATAACAACAGTGCAGCCCTTTTTGAGCTTTGCAAGAACATTTTCGCTGTCCTTGTCGGCAAAATCCTTTATGGAAATAGAACCTGTGTAGTCGGTAAGGCTAACAGTGGTTATGCGCTTTTCCTCACCCTTTTTGTTTTTTATCTCCTTTTCGGCATAGTCAAAAACATCGCCCCAGATAACAATTCCGTTTCTGGCTTCATTTATATCGCCGATGTTGGTAACGCTGTCGGCATAAATGCGCTTTCCCTTGACTATCTCAGCGCCGTCGCTCATTACGGGGATATCCTTGAAATCAACGGTGACTGTCTGAGGAGCCTCTTCCACATATGCGGGACGTGCAGGAATGTCAGGGTCGGGAATGGGCAGAGAATCGGAATAGACCTGCTTCATCATCTGCTCATAATGGTAGTCATTATCCTGCTCTGTCTGCTTTTCGATAAGTTTTACGGTAAGTTTTACGGAAAATTCCTCATTCAGCAGCTTTGCAAGAGCATTTTCAAAGCCAGCCCTTGACAAAAGCTCCGCACCGCCTCTTTTAAGCTCGATATGTACGGTATTGTTGTCGATATAATAAAACGCACCGTTAAGATGACCGTTTATCACTGCCATATCCTGCTTTAAACGCTTGACAGCCTCGCCCGTGTATTTTGCGTCCAGCATATCGGGAGTATATCTGCACTTTACACGCAGATAGTCCAGCCCCACAGCCTTTGCCGCCGCACGCTCGAACTCGTCAAGGTTATCAAACCTTTGCAGCTGAGTAAACTTTGCAAACAGAACCATCTGCTTGCCGTCCTTGCTGTGGCATATTTTCAGCAGCTCTCCCCTGCCTACGGGGTTGGGGATATTTTCGGTATATTCGGAAAAAAGCTCTTTTATCAGCAATTTCTGTTTTCCTCCCGCAGCTTGTCTATCTCAGACAAAAGCTCTTTCAAAACGTCCTCTTCCTTTACTTTTCTGAGAAGCCTGCCCTTTCGGAAAATAACGGCACAGCCGTCTCCTCCCGCAATGCCGATATCAGCCTCGGCAGCCTCTCCGGGACCGTTGACAGCACAGCCCATGACTGCAACCGTGATATCCTCGGGGATATCCTTTACCGCAGCTTCAACGCTCTTGGCAAGCCCTACTATATCTATCCTTGTGCGTCCGCAGGTGGGACATGACACAAGCTTTACTCCGTGACCAAGACCGATTGCTTTGAGAATATCCTTTGCAGCTGCCACCTCGGTAACAGGGTCATCAGTGAGGGAAACACGGATAGTCTCGCCTATGCCGTCACAAAGCAACGAGCCAATTCCAACAGCCGATTTGATAAGTCCCATATGAGCCGTGCCAGCCTCGGTAACACCAAGATGCAGAGGATATTCAGTCTGCTCTGCCGCAAGGCGGTATGCTGCTATCATTGTCTTAACGTCGGATGATTTAATGGAAATTACGATATCATTGAAATCGCACTGCTCCAGCAGCCTTGCGTGACCTATAGCGCTTTTGACAAGAGCCTCGGCGCAGGGGCCGCCGTACTCGGCAAGAATATCCTTTTCAAGGGAGCCTGAGTTAACGCCTATCCTTATGGGGATATTTCTTGCACGGCAGGCATCGGCAACAGCCTTTACCCTGTCCATTCCGCCGATATTTCCGGGGTTTATGCGTATCTTATCCACGCCTGCTGCGGCACATTCCAGCGCCACCTTATAATCGAAATGGATATCCGCAACCAGAGGCACGGATATCCTGTTCTTTATGGCTTCAATGAGCCGTACATCTTTAAGCGACGGCACGGACACACGAATTATCTCACAGCCTGCCTCTTCAAGCGCCATTGCCTGACGGACATTGCCCTCCACGTCATCAGCAATAACATTGAGCATGGACTGGATATATATTTTCTTACCGTCAAAGGTAAGGTTTCCGACTTTTACGGGGTGGAGCTTTCTCATTTTGCATTCTCCTTTGATTTGCGGTATCTTTCAGCACAAGGCTACTTTATGATATTCTTCACATCATTGAATGTAACAAAGAGCATAAGCAGCATAAGCAGTGCAAAGCCCGCAAAATGTATCATACCCTCTGTTTCGGGCTTCATGGGCTTTTTGCGCATCGCTTCGATGATAAGGAAAACCAGTCTGCCGCCGTCAAGAGCAGGCAGGGGCAGGAGGTTGAAAATTCCCACGTTTACCGAAATAAGCATAGCTATTTCAAGCAGAAATCCTATATCAAAGCCTGATTCCTGAGCGCTTTCCGAGATAACCGTAACTATTCCCACAGGGCCCTGAAGATTGTTAAGGCCGTATTTGCCTGTGATAAGGTCTTTCAGTGAAAGGAGCACAAGGCGTGAATAGTAACAGAACTTGTTTCCCGCCTGAGGAAGAAGATCAGCTGCTCCAAGCTTCTTGGCATATACCTTGAAATCATAGTTGAGCACACGCTCGCCTGTTTCTTCATCAACAGTGAGCTGGAATTTTACACCGTTCAGATCAAGCTTCCGGCCGTCACGCACTACCACAAAATCAAGTACGCCGTCCTCGTCATTTCTGAGCTGATAGATGATGTCATTTGCAGTGAAGATATGCAGTCCGTTGACCTTTACTATCCTGTCGCCCACCTGCATACCCGCTGCCTGACAGCCCGAACCGTCGGATATCTCGGCAACGATATTTGTGGTGTATTGCTGTGCCACCAGAAGTGTCACTATGGAAATAAGAAAACCGAGTATCAGGTTCATTATGGCACCTGCTGCAATAACTGCCATTCTGCGCCAAACAGACTTGCTGCGGAAGCTGTTCTCGCTGACAGCTTCCTCGTCCTCGTCCATGGAGCAGTAACCGCCAAGGGGCAGGATACGAATGGTAAAAAGCGTGTTTTTACCCTGCTTTTTGAATATCGCAGGGCCCATTCCTATGGCAAATTCCTTTACGTCTATCCCACATTTTCTCGCAACGATAAAGTGACCGAACTCATGTACCACCACGATCACGCAGAAAATAAGGATCGCACAGATGATAGAAATAACTGTACTCATTAGCTCCTCCGAAAATCAGCAGATGTGATATCTGCTGTCAATAAACGCTCTTGCAGCCTTATCTGCTTCAAGAACCGTGTCAACGCTGTCGGCGCACTTTACGGGTATCTCATCAAGTGCGGCGCATACTCCCCTGCCTATATCGTTAAAGCCTATCTTTTTGTCAAGGAAAAGCTCAACTGCACGCTCGTTGGCACCGTTCACAATACTTCCCGCCGTTCCGCCTGTTTCGGCTGCCCTGACAGCCGCAGCAAGGCATGGAAAAGCCTCCATATCTGGCTTTTCAAAGGTAAGCCTGCCATAATCGGTGAGGAAAAGCTTACCTGATGCCGAGGGCATACGCTCGGGATATGTAAGCGCCAGCTGTATCGGTATCTTCATATCGGGAACGCCAAGCTGAGCAATGACCGCATTGTCCGCCAGAACTATCGCCGAATGGACAACGCTCTGCCTGTGGACAACTATCTCCACATCAGAGGGCTTGACGTGAAAAAGATGACACGCCTCCATAAGCTCCAGCCCCTTGTTCATAAGTGTGGCGCTGTCAACGGTTATCTTTCTGCCCATTGACCAGTTGGGGTGCTTGAGCGCCTGCTCGATAGTCACATTTTCAAGCTCTTCAAATTCCTTTCCAAAGAAAGGCCCACCCGAAGCGGTAAGGATTATCCCTTTGAGCTGCTTTGAAACGTCACCCTTTATGCCCATTATGCACTGAAAAATTGCGCTGTGCTCGCTGTCAACGGGAAGTATCTGTCTGCCAAGGTCGGCAGCCAGCTTCATAACGATATCTCCGCCTGCAACAAGAGTTTCCTTGTTGGCAAGAGCAACGTCCAATCCGCTTTCAAGAGCTGCAATAGTAGGCTTTAATCCGACCATTCCCACAACGGAATTGAAAGTGATATCCGCAGTATCGTCCGACGCAAGGGCGCACAGTCCCTCCATACCCGTAAGTATCTCGGTGCCTGTTCCGAAAAGCTCATTTTTTAAAGGCTTGACATATTCCTCATCAAAGATGCAGACCCTTTTCATGCCGAACTCTTTTGCCTGCTCGGCAAGTCTTTTATAGTTGCTTTTCAGAGCAGCGGAATGTATGCCGATGCCGTGGAGCCTGCATACCTCGGCAGTCTGAGTGCCGATAGAGCCGCCCGATCCCAGCAGATTTATCTTCTTCATAAAAACGTCTCCAAAAAAATCAAGGTGCTGCCCTGCTCCGAATTTATCCGAGCTCGAAACAGCACCGTTATTTCACATCATCAGCTAACGCTGGAAACAAATATATTCTGACCGAATGCGTTGAAAACCAGCATGATATAAGGAAGCACAAAATAAACGCTGTCAAAGCGGTCAACTATTCCGCCGTGACCGGGAAGTATCTTGCCGTAATCCTTGATACCGTACTCTCTTTTGAGAAGTGAAGCTGAAAGGTCGCCCACCATGCTGATGGGAGTTGCTATCATCATTACAACGGAAAGCAGCAGGTAATTTACCTCAAAATCAATTCCGTTCAGGTGCATAACATACTTATAGCCCATTGCGTAAAGAATGAAAACAATGACAGTTACCACAAGTCCGCCTACTGCGCCCTCGACTGTTTTCTTGGGAGAGATATCGGGGCAGAGCTTGTGCTTTCCGAAGAATGTACCTACAAAATATGCACCGCCGTCAGGTATCCACGCAGCCATAAGAGCCATTATAACATAGGATATGCCATGAACGCTGCTCATATTCTTCAGAGATACAAGGCAGGTAACGGAAAGTGTGATAAGGCAGGTGGTGGTCACCATCACAGCCAGCTTGTCAAAGGGCAGGCGCTTGTGATCGGCAACATATCCCGCAAACATCAGGAACACGATAACAGAAGCTGCAAACAGTCTCCAGATATCGCCGATAAAATCAAACCATGTAAGCAATGGTATCGTCACAGCAAAGGCAATGCACATTGCAAAATGGCCCGGATACTTATTCACACCGCAGCCGCAGGCATGGAGAATCTCATACACGGACATTCCCGCTATTGCCGCTACAACAATGGGATAAAGCACGGTATTGCTGAGTATCATTACGATTATGCCAATAGTAATGCCGATTATAGCAGTTATGATTCTTGTTTTCACGGTCAAACACCTCCGAAGCGCCTGCTTCTTGAAGCGTATGCTTCAAGAGCCTTATCCAGCTCTTTTTCATTGAAATCAGGCCATAAAACATCTGTAGAATACAGCTCGGCATACGCCGCCTGCCACAAAAGGAAATTGGAAAGCCTCAGCTCGCCGCTGGTGCGTATGATAAGGTCGGCATCGGGTGCTGAACCTGTGTAAAGCATTCCCGAAAAAAGCTTCTCGTCAATATCGGAGGGCTTAATGTCCCCATCGGCAGCAGCTTCCGCCAGTCGCCTTGCCGCATAAACAATATCATCTCTGCCGCCGTAGTTCATCGCAAACATGATCGTCATAGAGTCATAGCCCGCAGAATTTTGCTCCAGCTTTATCATGCGCTCCCTGAGCTTTTCGGGGAACGGCTCCTTGCTGCCGAGAAACATTATCCTTGCTTTTTTGCCCGTAAATCGGTCAGCCTCGTCAAGATAATCATAAAAAAGGCGCATAAGAGCATCTACCTCTTCCTTGGGGCGCTTCCAGTTTTCGGTGGAAAACGCAAAGAAAGTGGCATACTTTATTCCCCTGTTTCGGCAGGCGTCCATTATCTTGCGGAGATTATCGGCTCCCGCCTTATGACCCGCAGGACGTGGAAGGCCACGCTTAGCAGCCCATCTTCCGTTGCCGTCCATTATAAAACCCACATGAGCAGGAACATTTGCAGTGTTTTTAGAAAGATCAGATGCGCTTATAACTACACAACCTCTCTGTAAATCAAATATAGCCGCAGATCAGACGGTCATGATCTCCTTTTCCTTGTCAGCAACAACTGCGTCGATATCATCAACAGCCTTGTCAGTTACCTTCTGGAGATCCTTTTCGATAGACTTCATGTCGTCCTCGGTGATCTCGGAATTCTTCTTCATAGCCTTGAGCTTGTCAAGAGCATCTCTTCTTGCATTTCTTACAGTTACCTTAGCCTCTTCGCCGTCAGCCTTTACCTTCTTTACAAGCTCCTTACGGCGCTCCTCAGTGGGCTGAGGGAATGCAAGACGGAGTACCTTGCCGTCATTTGTGGGAGTGATTCCGATATCGGAAGCAAGGATAGCCTTTTCAATATTCTTGAGAGCAGACATATCCCAGGGCTGGATAACCAGAACTCTTGCCTCGGAAACGCTGATTGCAGCCATTGCGTTGATAGCTGTGGGAGTGCCGTAGTAATCTACCTGGATCCTGTCGAGAACAGCAGGGTTAGCTCTTCCTGCTCTTACTGTGGTAAGCTCTCTTTCAAGGGCTGCGAGGCACTTGCTCATTTTCTCCTGGGCTGTTTTAACTGTTTCGTGCATATTGATCTTTTCCTTTCAAAGTATATTTATCACGTATTATTGCTTATTCGGGAACTACGAGTGTTCCGACATTCTTGCCCATGCAGGCATCATAGATATTTTCGGGACGGTTGAGGTCAAAAACAAGAATGGGAAGATTATTGTCCTTGCACATGGAAGCAGCGGTGCTGTCCATTACCGCAAGATTTTTGAGAAGTATCTCATTGAATGTGAGCTTATCGTACTTGACAGCGTCATCATACTTGTTGGGGTCCTTATCGTAAACGCCATCTACCATTGTAGCCTTGAGGACGATATCTGCCTCGATCTCGGCAGCTCTCAGAGTTGAAGCGGTATCTGTGGAGAAGAAGGGATTTCCCGTTCCGCAGCCGAAGATAACAACTCTTCCCTTTTCAAAATGTCTTACAGCCTTGTTTCTTATGTAAGGCTCTGCGACCTGAGGCATTGAGATAGCAGTCTGAACACGTACATCAAGTCCCATGGACTCCAGCACATCAGCAACAGCAAGTGCATTCATTGTGGTCGCAAGCATTCCGATATGGTCTGCACGGGTCCTGTCCATAGCGCCGCTGGAACGGCCTCTCCAGAAGTTTCCGCCGCCTACAACGATACCCATCTGAACGCCTGCATCGGCGCACTTCTTTATGCTTGCGCATATGGGCGTGATAACGCTGTAGTCAAGACCTGTTTTCTTATCTCCCGCAAGGGCTTCTCCGCTGAGCTTGAGAAGAACTCGCTTATATTTGATCTCATCGGGCATAATTCAAACATCCTTTCCCTCTATCATACATTTTCAATTATCTATTTTACACTATTTTGCTTATAATGTAAAGAGTTTTTTGTAAAAACTTGTCACAGAGAGAAATTATTTTACATAATTATCAAAAATATTTTCGCAGGCTGCGTTGTCGGCTGTAACAACATACATATAATAACCGCCGCTGTACTTTGAAAAATAATTCTCCAGCTTGTCATACTCATCGGGATTGTAACCCTCGAAATCCTTTTCTCTTGCAGTAATGCGCTTTTCAACCGCAGCTTCAAGAACCGCTTCGTCGATATCGGAAGCATCTATAACGAATATCTCATCTGCAAATCCGCCTGAGCCGCAGATGGACATTGCAAAGTCGCAGCCCTCGGGGATCTCAAAATCAAGATACATATGAACACGGTCAGCGCCGATATCAGCCATGGAGGGCAGCTCTACGGTGTTTTCTATCTCAGCAACGATATCCGCACAGGTAAAAGCTTCCTTGGTCTCGGAGGTCTCAGTTGTTTCCTCAGTCTCGCTGACGGTAGTTTCCTCGGAGGAAGCCGCTTCTGTTTCGCTCACAGTCTCGGAAACGGACTCAGTGACGCTTTCGGTCTCCGACTGAGCGGAAGTATCTGCAGGAGCCCCGTTTTCTGCCCCGCAGGCTGTCATCATAACAGCACATAAAGCCGCCGCAGCGGCAAGACAATATTTCTTCATATCTACTATCACCTTTCAGAAAGATCTGCTGTTACAGACCTTTTCATATTTTTCTTATTCTCCGCTGTAAACGTGTGTACGAAGATATTCAAGCATAGTCCTGTAGGTAGGCTTCTTGAAATGCACACCGTCTGCCTCGGCGTCCTCCTCGGGAAATCTTCCGTCGGGACCTTTGAGTGCCGTGTTAAGGTCAACATAGTAAACACAGCGGTTGTTTGCAAATTTAAGCAGATCGGCATTGAAGCTGTCGATATCCGAATTAAGGATAGGATTATCCTCGTCAGTTTCCCTCTCCCCTGTTACGGGCGGAACGGAAATGACATAGATATCCGTATTTTCCCTGTTGATGCTGTCAATAAAATCGCCGTAATATGACAAAAGCTGCTCATCGGTATAGGTTCCCAGCATATTAAGTCCCAGCAGGATATAAACATGCCGGGGAGAAGCGGCATTAACCTTATCGGCTGCAAGGATCTCGCTTCCGTCTGCATTTGTAAGAGGTGTAGTGCCTATACTGACAACGCTCATTCCGATGCCTGCAGCGATCTGCTCCTCGGGGATAAAGCCGTATGTGCCAAGTCCCACCATAAGGGAGTCGCCCACAAACATACAGTCATCAAAGTAGCTTTCATCTACCTCTGCACTTTCGGCAATGGGGTTAATGTCGGCAGTAGATGTTCTTTCGCTCACCGCCTCCGTTTCTGTTTCTGTTTCCGAAACGGTCTGTGTAACAGTAAAAGCCGTCACCTGAGATGCGCTGCCGTCAGCTTGGGGCTTATCATCGGCAGGCGAGCTGCTTTTCATATAAAGAGCAAAGCACGCAGCGAAGCTTGCTGCGGCAAATAATATTACAAAAGAAATACGGAATTTGATGCCGTTTTCCTTCTTTTTGCGGTCATAGTATGAGGACAAATCAATTCCATCCTTCCGAGTCTGAACCAACTTTCATTATGCCTGTAAGACAACTAAAAATATTATACTACAAGCTCATACAAAAATCAACAGCCCACATAATTAAAATTCTATGAACGTAGATGCTTGTAGCTATGTACAGGGAACACATTTATTCAGTGTGTTCCCTGTAAAGTCTTATCCCGCCGCACTTTTGGCACATTCAAGCATGGTGTCGGCAAAAATGCCATATCCCCTTGTAGGGTCACGGACAAGCACATGAGTGACCGCTCCCACAAGTTTGCCGTTCTGGATAATGGGACTGCCGCTCATTCCCTGAACTATGCCGCCCGCTTTATCCAGCAGCCGTTCATCGGTCACATGAATGACCATATTCCTGCAGTCGGTGGAATTGCCCATATCTATCTTTTCGATCTCGACCGAATAGCACTCAGGCTCGCAGCCGCTGATGGTGGCATATATCTCAGCCGCACCTGTCTGCACTTCCTGCCGCATTGCCACGGGAACTGCACTTTTAAGTGTGGGACTGCTGCCCATTTTGCCGTAAACGCCGCATTCGCTGTTTTCAAGCAGGCTTCCGCTGGCTTTGTCGGAGGTGAACATTCCGATAAGCTCTCCCGGAGCGCCTGCCGTGCTTTTTTTCACGCCGCTGATATATACGTCAGCCGCTTCACCGCAGGACATGGTAAGCATCTCTCCCGTGTCCGTATCGCAGACAGGGTGTCCAAGACCTGCAAATATCCCTGTGGAGGGGTCATAAAAAGTCACCGTGCCTATGCCTGCGGAGCTGTCTCGCACCCACATTCCCGCACGGTAGCTGTCGTCCGAAGCCGCTTTGCTCGGTTTGAGAAAAACCACTCTGTGCTCACCGCTGCGTATCAGCTCCACACCAAGGGTCTTGCCGCCGCTTTCCTCGATAATGCGGCTCACGTCCTTATTGCCCGAAACAGGCTTGCCCGAAATGCTGACGATAACATCGCCCTCGTCAATGCCTGCTTCCCTTGCAGGCGATATGATACCGTCACCAGTGTCAAAGCCCGTAAGCTCCACTACCAGAACTCCCTCGGTCATAAGCTTTATGCCAAATGGCGTTCCGCAGGGAATTACCACAGGCTCTGCCACCTCGGTGACATTTACATTCTTTATGGGAAATACGCCGAAAAGGGTCAGCTGCTCAGTGCGGGAAGCCAGCGCCCCAGACATTGCCGCCGCATTCTGCGGGCACTGCACATAAAAGGAATAATTTTCAGGAATAATACTCTCTGAACGAACTGCTATATGCTCGCCCAGCTTCAGATTTTCTCCGCCCGTAACAAGATAATTATCGGGGAGAGAAACGTTATAATAAAGGATACCACCCGTAAGTGCCGCAAGGGCGGCACACGCCGCACCACGGAGCAGTTTAAGTGCTGATACCATATCTTCATCCTCTCCGCAGCTCTCCGCCGCATCTTTTACCGATCTACGATAAAGCCGAGTAAACAGCATCTTATTGAAAGCCTGTACAGCTTTTATCGTTCATCGGCACGAACTTCCTGCCGCAAGGTGCCGACCGCAGCACACAGCACAACAGAGTGCATTCTTTGTCGGAACTTACCCTTACTGTTTTAATATTTGCACCGCACTTCAAAATATAAGAGTTTTATATTCTGTAATTTTACCCCCATTCTTTTAAAAATCAAGTCGGATTTAGCATTAAATGTACATATGTCCATTTCTGCATTTTATTGGTCATTTGTCACTCACCTGCAAATTTTTATTATCGGGTCAAAAATCGCTTGCATAGGCGCAAAAAATGTGATATAATGTTATATTAGCAGTGCTGTGATGATACAGCGGTTTTATTTTACAGGAAAGAACGGTATTTTTTATGGAAATTTTCAGAAAGATAATCCTGGGGCTGAGCTGCGCCGCATTTGCGGTATGCTGCCTTTTTCTGAATCTTATGGGCGGAATAGGACTTATGTCCAATAACTATACTGACATCGGAAGAGCACTGATAATTTCCGTAGTGCTTCTCGGTCTATCGCTGCTGCTGGCTTTTTTCAGGAACCGGATAACAAATCTCGGCTCAGCGCTTCTGAATATTGCAGGAACTGTTTTTTACATATACCCGATTTCAGTTCTCAACGGGATCCCCAATGCAACTGTACCAAAAGAAAGCGTTGAGGTGCTCACATCAAGGATATATCCCGCAATAATCGTTACGGTGCTTCTGGCAATAGCTGTTTTTGCGGATATCTTCTCATATGAACGCTCGGTAAAGCGTGCCGAGCGCAAAAATGCAAAGCTCAAAGAAAAGAACCGTTCTCTCAAAGAGGACGAAAAGATCGTATAAATTTCCGAAAGGAATGGTAATATAAATGAGTGTCACTATTAAAGATGTAGCCAAAGCGGCAGGCGTATCGGTAGCAACTGTTTCACGAGTGCTCAACAACAGCTCGGCAGTATCCGATGAGACTGCGGCAGCAGTTAACGAGGTCATAAATGAAATGGGTTACAGTCCCAATTTTCTCGGCAGAAACCTGAGAAAATGCGAGACAAACAATATCCTTGTTATTCTGCCCTCAACTGAGCATACTGTTTACAGCAACATCATCAATGGTATGCAGGACGCAGCATATCCGTTTTATGATATTTTCCTCAGTACAAGCAACAGCTATCTTGATACCGAGATGCGTCTGCTTAATATGCTCTTTAACCGCACAGTCGATGCGGCAGTGCTTCTCGGAACTCAGATAGACGGTGAAAAACTCAACGAGCTGAACAAGAGCTATAACATTGCTCTCTGCTGCGAGCGCAGAGAGGGTGCAAATGTTCTCACCGTTACTATCAATGACGAAGCGGCGGCTTTTGACGCTGTAAGCTTTTTCCTGAAAAAAGGAAAGAGGAAGATCGCTCTTATCACCACTGTAACAAGCGCTCATTCCTCTCACGACCGAGAAGCGGGATATACTCGTGCTCTGGCAGCTTACGGCATTGAAAAGGACGAAAAGTACATCTACCGCTGCTCATATGATTACACCGACGGCTGTGAGGCACTGAAATATTTTATGAGCCTCCCCGAGCCTCCCGAGGCAGTTTTCTGCATTTCCGACCTGCTGGCAGTTGGCGTTATAAAGCAGGCTTCCCGTGACGGCATTGCCATCGGCTCACAGCTGGAGGTTTGCGGCTTTGATAACATCAGCCTCAGCGAAATGTATATCCCCGGTATAACCACCGTTGCTCAGCCCGGATATGAAATGGGCAAGACAGTTATCACAAAGCTTCTGGAAAATATGCACAAGACCGAAAAGAACAATGAGCATATCATTCTGGATCACGAGCTTATTATCCGTGGCTCGGCAAAATAAATACATCTGCAAAAAAGGAATTTTTTATGATATATACAGTTACCTTCAATCCCGCAGTTGACTATGTTCTCAGGCTCCCAAGCCTTAACGGCGGAAGCGTGAACAGAACCACCTCAGAAAAAATATGCTGGGGCGGAAAGGGAATAAATGTTTCATATGTGCTGAAAATGCTTGGCACCGAAAGTACCGCATGGGGTTTTGCCGCAGGCTTTACAGGTGCAGCTCTTACTGAAGCGGTAAAGGAAATGGGTATCTCCGCCGACTTTATCGCCCTTGATGAGGGCTTTACAAGAATATGCGTCAAGCTTTTCGAGACTGACAGCGCAAGAGAAACTGAGATAAATCCCGGCGGTCCCGTTATCAGCAGCGAAGCCATTGATAAGCTGCTGAAGAAAACCGACACTCTTAAAAGCGGTGATGTACTTATTCTTGCGGGAAGCGTGCCAAAGTCCGTTCCCGAGGACATTTACGAGACTATCTGCCGCAGGCTTGAAAACAGCGGCGTGCTTATTGCTGCAGACGCTTCAGGCAGCCTGCTCACAAAACTTCTCAAATATAAGCCTTTTCTGATAAAGCCCAATCATCACGAGGCGTCCGAGCTTCTGGGCTGTCCGATATACAATGCAGATCAGGCGGAAGCCTGTGCACTGAGACTGCGTGTTATGGGAGCATCAAATGTTATCGTGTCTATGGCAGAAAACGGCTCTGTGCTTGCAGCAGAGGACGCAAACGTATATCGAATAGGCGCTCCCAAGGGCACCGCTGTCAACTCTGTAGGCGCAGGCGACTCAATGCTTGCAGGATTCATTGCAGGATACATAAACACCAAAAATTATGAGACTGCCCTCAAATGGGGTACAGCCGCAGGAAGCGCAACCGCATTCTCCGCAGGACTTGCAGACCGTCCCACATTTGACAGGCTTTTAAAGGAGATCTCGGAATGAACAGGATCGCTGAATTCAAAAAAATATCAAAGGAGCAGTTCTTGGCTGACGGCGCAAGACTTCTTCCAAACTATTCGGAAGCCGAGCTTTCACAAATGTATGAGGATATCCGCCTGCCAAAGCGTGCCACATCAGGCTCCGCAGGCTATGACTTTTATATTCCCTGCCCCATAAAGCTTATGCCCAACGAAACAATAACTATCCCCACAGGAATACGTGCAAGGATAGATGACGGTTGGTTCCTTATGTGCTGCCCCAGAAGCGGACTTGGCTTTAAGTACCGCCTGAGGCTCGACAACACCGTTGGCATTATCGACAGCGATTATTTTGGCGCTGACAACGAGGGTCATATCCAGATAAGGATAACCAACGAATCAAACAGCGGCAAAATACTTGAGCTGAAGGCCTCCGACGCATTTGCACAAGGAATCTTCATGCCTTTCGGAATAACAGTTGATGATGCAGCCGAGGACAAGCGCAGCGGCGGTTTCGGAAGCACTTCTGCAAAATAAATTTAGCTGAAATGAATTTTTATTTTTGATTTCCTGCATTTTCACGTTTTACCCACTTGACAAATGCTCCAAAAAGAGTTACCATATATTTATAAAATAATGCTGTAATGGAGCGATGTTTATGAAAATGGTAAAAGCAATAATCCGTCCCGAAAAGGTTTCAGATGTGCTTACCGCTTTGGCGGATAACGGAATATATCCTGCAACAAGAACAAGCGTTCTTGGCCGTGGAAAGCAGCAGGGACTTAAAGTAGGCGCTATCCATTACGATGAAATGCCCAAGGAAATGGTCATGGTTGTGGTGGAGGATGAAATGGTGGATAAGGTAGTTAACGTTATGATAACCGCTGCCCGAACAGGCGGCAAGGGTGCATACGGTGACGGAAAGATATTCATTATCCCTGTTGAACAGGCTATAACCATAAGCACAGGCGAATACGGTCTGTAATATACTATTCTAATCTAATGACATAAAAAAAGCAAAACGGCTGTCGTGAAATACCGGCAGCCGTTTTATTGTTAGCCCACATGACAGCCTGTGATAGTCACAGCCGCAGCCTGCCTGCCAGTCTCGTCGTAAACATTGACGTTGTAGTAGCAGGTAGTGCGTCCGTCCTTTACACAGTGCGCCTCGGCATAAAGCATATCGCCCTTGGCAGCACTGAGAAAAGCTATGTTGGAGCTTATGGAAACAACACCCATTTTCTCATGGTTCGATGCCACTGCAAAGGCAAAGTCCGCCAGTGTGAAATAAACTCCGCCCATAACGCCGCCCATGGCATTTTTATGCTTGCGTTCAAGCTTTACGGAGCATTTTGCGTATCCATCGCCTATCTCCTCAATGACGGCGCCATTCTCGGTAGCAAACCTGTCATCTGCAAAAACTTCTCTTACTTCTTCTAAGGTCTTCAAATCCGTTCACCTGTCCTTTTATGCTTTAAATTACTGTTATTATACCACATTTTCCGCAAAAATACAATAGAAATATTTGACCGTTACATATACGAACCGCAGCGCACTGCTCCGCATATAATGTGTAAGGGCAGGATAAATGCCCATTATTCAGGAAAGGAAATGCGCCATGTCCGACACATATATTATCGCAGGCGGAGATATGCGTTTTTCAGCCCTTGCCGAACAGCTTGGGGATAAGCACAGGGTCTATACCGTCGGCTTTGACAAAAACGTTTTTACATCAGACAAAATCACAGTGGCAGACAATGTTATGTCCGTCCCTCAGCGCACCGATTATCTGGTGCTTCCCCTGCCGCCCTCGTCGGACGGCATTACACTCAGCACGCCATTTTACCGAGGCACCATATCCCTCAAAGAGCTTTCGGGCAAGGTGAGGGACGGCGGCATCGTTTTCGGCGGCAGGATATCCCCGCAGGTGCGTGAGATATTCTCCTCCAAGGGGATAGAGGTCATCGACTACTTTGAGCGTGAGGAGCTGTCCGTCCTCAACGCCCGTGCAACAGCAGAGGGCGCCGTGCAGATAGCACTTGAGGAACAGGCTGTAACCCTTGCGGGAGAAAAGGTGCTTATCCTGGGAATGGGACGCATCGCCAAAGCGCTTATCAGGATACTTAGCGGCTTCGGAACAGAGATGACCGTATGCGCAAGAAAATACTCCGACCTTGCATGGGCTGAGATATTCGGCTGCAAGACCATACATATATCAGAGCTTAAAAGCTCTGGTGTTCTTTCGGACTCGGAGCTTATCTTCAACACTGTCCCCCACCTTGTCCTTGATGAAAGCGCACTGTCCCAATGCTCCAAAAGCTGCCTTATGATAGACCTTGCCTCAAAGCCCGGCGGCATGGATTTTGAAGCCGCAGGCAGAATGGGGCTTCGTGCCATATGGGCGCTGTCCCTACCTGGAAAGACCGCACCCATAAGCTCGGGAAAGATAATCGGCAAGGCTATCGAAAACATACTCATCGAACGAAAGTAACATACACACCTTTTACAAGGAGGTGAACATCTTGACAGACAGCATATCACCCCTCAGCGGAGCAAAGATCGGATTTGCCATGTGCGGCTCGTTCTGCACCTTTTCCAAGGCATTTGAGCAGATGATAAAGCTGAAAGCCGCAGGGGCTGAGCTGACCCCCATAATGTCATACAACGCCTCTTCACTTGACACCCGCTTCGGCACAGCCGAGGAAAACATCATGACCGCCGAAAACATTTGCGGAAGAGGCGTTATCAACACCATACCACAGGCAGAGCCTATAGGTCCGAAAAAAATGTTCGACCTGCTTATAGTTGCCCCATGCACGGGAAATACGCTGGCAAAGCTCGCCTGCGGCATAACCGACACACCCGTGACAATGGCAGTTAAATCACACCTGCGCAATGCGAGACCTGTACTTATCACAGTTTCCACCAACGACGCACTGTCCGCCTCGGCAAAAAATATCGGAACACTGCTTAACATAAAGAACATCTGCTTTGTTCCGTTCAGGCAGGACGATTTCATCAAAAAGCCCACATCGGTGGTGGCTGATTTTGCAAAGCTTCCCGAAGCCGCCGCAGCCGCACTGTCTGGCAGACAGCTCCAGCCCATTCTTTCATAAACACGCAAATACGATCGGGAGCCGATGCGAAGATCATCAGCTCCCGATTTTTTCAGAATGTTATGACCTTATCCGCTATCCCGTCGCAGAATGCCTTGTCATGCTCCGCAAAAAGCATAGTGGGTCGGTACTGTATGATAAGCTGCTCCAGCTGCATACGTGAGATAACGTCGATATAATTCATCGGCTCGTCCCAGATGTGGATATGCGCCGAATCGCAGAGGCTTGCCGCCAGCAGGACTTTTTTCTTCTGCCCCGAACTGAATCCGCTCATGTTTTTTTCAAACTGGACACGGGCAAAATCCAGCTTTCGCAGAATAGCAAACAGCAGGCTTTCATCAATCTCTCGCTGACGTGCAAAGTCAAACAAGCTGCCCGAAAGCTCCGATGCGTCCTGAGAAACGTAGGATATTTTCAGTCCCCTGCCGATAATTATCTCACCGCCGTGAGGGATATCCTGACCGCAGATAAGCTTCATCACAGTGGATTTTCCGCAGCCGTTTGTGCCCATAAGCAGCACACGCTCGCCCTTTTCAACGGTGAAATTAAGACTGCTGAAAATTTTTCTGCCGCCAAACTCCACTGACACATTCCTGAACTGCACCAAAGTATCGGCGTGAAAATCCTCCTGCTTTATTTTAAGAGCATCTGCCCTTTCAATGTTTTTGAGCAGTGCGGATTTTTCTTCTATCGCCCTGCTGCATCTGTACTCGATCGCCTTGGCACGCTTCATGGATTTTTTGGATTTTGCTGCCTCTGTCGGCCGTCGGGTCAGGCTTTTTTCAACCTTGGTCGGGTCAAAGCCTATCTTTCGCTTTTCCGCCCTGTCCGACCACTCAGCCTTTTCGGCAGCGGTCTTTTCAAGGCGCTTTATCTCGCTTTTAAGCTTCTCATTCTCCGCAAGCTCAAAAGCATCTCTGCGCTCCTTGTTTTCCAGCCATACGGAGAAATTGCCCTTTGTTATCTCAATATCCGCATGGTTTATGGCAAGGATATGGTCAACACAGCTGTCCATGAACGTGCGGTCGTGAGACACAAGTATAAATCCTTTCTTGCTGTTGAGATATCGGCTGAGCAGCTCTCTTCCGTGCATATCCAGATGATTTGTAGGCTCATCAATGAGCAGAAAGCTGTTCTCCCGCAGGAACATTGCCGCAAGCTGCAGCTTTGTCTGCTCTCCGAATGAAAGGGTCGAGTAGGGGCGGTATAGGACTTCCTCATCAATTTCGAGAAGATTCATTTCACGGACAAGCTCCCAGTAAACGTAATCAGGACATATCCCGCCGATAACATCTATTGCATCAGCCGATCTGTCGCTGACTTCATAAGGGAAATACTCAAAATCAACATCAGCGGAAATGCTGCCGCTGTACTCAAATTTACTCTGAAGAAGATTCAAAAATGTAGTTTTTCCCCGACCGTTGCGTCCCGTGAAGCCAAGCTTCCAGTCGGTATCAATGCGAAAACTTACGTGTTCAAAGATGTTGTCATAGCTGCCCTCATAGGCAAAAGTAAGGTCTGTGATATTTATAACTGACATAATATGCGCCTCCGATGCAAAAAAATAAGCCGCAGGAAAGCTCATCTCCTGCGGCAGTTACACCGAATAAGGCGCATAGGGACACAATGCACCGTATCAATATAAAAGTCGGGAATATGCACATCTTTCCTGCAATGGCGCACTGAAACTAACGCATATAAAATGCGCTTTAAAAATTTTCATATGCACCTTAAAATTCAGCAGGAAACAGTACGCATCTTCCCAACTCCAATTCTTGTTGATATTTGCAGTTCAAACTGTTACAGCTTTGACTGCAAGTGTATTATAGCACCCGAAACTCACGTTGTCAAGAGCTTTCTTTAAATATTTTTCGTTGACATCACAAAAAAGCAATGATATAATCAAAACAGCGCAACACAAAAATAATGATTGTGAGGAAAGCTATGCAAGCTGTATTTATTGATATTGACAACACTCTGCTTGATTTTGAGGAATACGTGAAGCAGTCCATGAAAACGGGCTTTGAGCATTTTGGATTAAAACCTTACAAACCGTATATGTATGACATCTTTACCACTGAAAATAACAAGCTCTGGCGCATGATAGAAAAGGGCACCATCACATTTCCCCAGCTTGAACAGATAAGGTGGAACAACATTTTTCATTCCCTTGGGATAGAATTTGACGGAGAGACTTTTGAAAAGTATTTCCGCCATGCTCTTAACGAAAGCGCCATACCTGTTGCGGGGGCATATGAGCTGCTGGAATATCTGCACGGAAAGTACATACTTTGTGCGGCAAGCAACGGGCCTTATGACCAGCAGCTGCACCGCCTTGAACTGGCAGGCATGAAGAAGTTTTTCAGCTATTTCTTTATATCCGAGCAGATAGGTGCATCAAAGCCGTCTGAGGAATTTTTTGCCCGCTCTTTTGAGATACTGAACGATGGACGTGAAAAGCCTATTATGCCAGGCGAAACCATAATAATCGGCGACTCCATGTCCTCCGATATGGCGGGTGGAAAGGCCTTTGGCATGAAGACATGTTATTTTTCCAACGGAAAGGCTGCGGCTGACAATATCGGTGTGGATCATATTGTGGGCAGACTGAAAACAGTGGAGGATTTTTTGTAAGGCGAAAACAAGCCCAAATGCTTGCATCTTACTTGACATATCATAAAGTATATGGTAAAATCAAGCTATATATGATTTGTACAAAGGATGGATATATAAATGCAGACTATTACCAAGGCTCTTACAGATATCGTTACCGCTGCATTCGTTAAATGCGGCTATCCCGAGGCTTCGGGCGTTGTTACTCCCTCTGACCGTCTTGACCTGTGCCAGTTCCAGTGCAACGGTGCTTTTGCGGCTGCAAAGGCTTACAGAAAGTCTCCCATTGCCATCGCTTCCGAGGTTGCGGAAGTCCTCAGCAGCGAGGAGATCTTTGCCAAGGCGGAAGCCGTAAAGCCCGGATTCCTGAACCTTACCCTCAGCGACGAATATATGCTCTCCCTTGCGGCAGGCATTGACAGCGATAAATTCTGCGGCGTTCCTCAGGCTGACAAGCAGGAAAAGATCGTTATCGACTACGGCGGACCCAACGTTGCAAAGCCCCTGCACATCGGTCATCTCCGCTCGGCTATCATCGGCGAATCCCTGAAAAGACTTGCCCGTGCCTGCGGCTGCACCGTTTACAGCGATGTTCATCTGGGCGACTGGGGTCTTCAGATAGGTCTGGTAATCGCAGAGCTTTCCGAAAGATATCCCGACTGGAAGTGCTTCTCCGAGGACTTCAAGGAGTCTGACGGCGTTCCTCCCCTTTCCGCTGAGCTTCTCTGCGAGGTATATCCCTTTGCCAGCAAGAAGAGCAAGGAAGACGATGATTTCAAAGCAAAGGCTCACACTGCCACCTTTGAGCTTCAGAGCGGCAGAGCAGGCTATATCGCACTCTGGAAAGAGATACTCCGTGTTTCTATCGCCGACCTGAAAAGCAACTATGAAAAGCTGGGCGTTGATTTTGATTACTGGTACGGCGAGAGTGACGCTGACAAATACATTCCCGAGCTTATGAAGATACTGGAGGACAAGCACCTCTCCCGTGAAAGCGATGGCGCACTTGTTGTTGACGTCGCAAAGCAGGACGACAAGGCTCCCATGCCTCCCGTTATCGTCCGCAAGTCCGATAATTCCAGTATTTACGCCACAACCGACCTTGCAACCATTATTCAGAGAAACAAAGACTTTGCCCCCGACAAGATCTGGTACGTTGTTGATAACCGTCAGGAGCTTCACTTTACTCAGGTGTTCCGCTGCGCACGCCTTGCACAGCTTGTACCCGACAGCACTGAGCTTGAATTCCTCGGCTTCGGCACCATGAACGGCAGCGACGGCAAGCCCTACAAGACCCGTGACGGCGGAGTTATGAGACTTTCCGACCTTATCGAGACCGTTACCAACGCTTCCCTTGAACGTCTGAAGGATTCTGCTCTTGTTGCAGGCGAGGACAGAGAGGCATACGCAAGAAAGATAGGCATGGCAGCCATCAAGTTCGGCGACCTTATCAACCACCGTTCCAAGGACTATGTTTTTGACCTTGACAAGTTCATGTCCACCGACGGAAAGACAGGCGTATATCTTCTCTACACCGTTTCAAGAATAAACTCGATCATGAAAAAGGCTGAGGGCATCACTCCCCGTCTCACAGGCGTTTACAGCGAAGCAGAGCGCAGCCTTATCCTGAAAATGATAATGACAGGCGATGTTATCGAGCACGCCATGAACGAAAAGGCTCCCAACTACATCTGCGAGAACGCATATCAGCTGGCAGTGGCTTTCTCCTCATTCTATCACGAGAACCACATCATCAGCGAGCCTGACGAGAACAAGCGTTCAAGCTGGCTTGCTCTTGCAGCCCTTACCAGAAAGATGATAGTAAAGCACCTTGATATCCTGGGTATCGAGCCTGTTGAAAATATGTGATTGTGCATAATGCAGCTCAAAAAACTCAGGCCGGCAAATAAATTTGTACAAAAGTCGCTTTGACATCACAAACGCAAAAGAGTATAATTATTAAATAAGATGTGCAGCTAAAGAACGTAAGTCCGATCTTACTTCTTTAGCTGCACTTTTTTTAGAACCTGTCTTCATAAGAAATGTGTGCGGATTTTCGAGCATAATTTTGTTGCAGAGTAGGCAAAAATCCGCAGGCGGGCTTTCGCCCGGCAAGGATTTTTAACGCAGTCTGCGGCAAAATTTGCCGAAAAGACGTGCGCATATGCTTGTGAAGACGGGTTCTTATTTATTCTAAGGAGTGTATTTATGGAACAGGTCAGAAAAACGGACAAAATGAAAGAAATGCCCGTAAATAAGCTTATGCTTGCAATGGGAATACCAATAGTTTTGTCTATGATATTGCAGGCAGTTTATAACATAGTTGACAGCGCATTTGTATCCAACATGGCAGAGTACGGCGAGGACGCACTCAATGCGCTTACCCTTGCTTTTCCCATGCAGATGCTTATGGTGGCAGTTTCTATCGGAACAGGCGTGGGCGTCAATGCGCTCGTCTCAAAATGCCTTGGCATGGGCGAAAAGGAAAAGGCAGGCAAGGCTGCGGGAAATGCGGTTTTTCTTGGCATCGTAATATCTCTGATGTTTATCATCTTCGGTCTGTTTGGAACGAATATCTACATTTCCAGCCAGACAAGCGACCCGCTCATATCGGAAATGGCAAACGAGTATCTTGGCATATGCTGCGTGTTCTCATTCGGCATAATATTTTTCTCAGTTTTTGAAAAGCTTCTGCAGGCAGGCGGACACTCGGGCTTTTCGACCATTGCACAGATAATAGGCGCTGTGGCGAATATTATCCTTGACCCTATTCTTATATACGGACTTCTGGGTTTCCCCGAAATGGGCGTAAAGGGTGCGGCATATGCAACCGTTATCGGTCAGATACTTTCATTTGTAACAGGACTTATCTTCCACCTGAAATTCAACGTGAACGTAAAAATAAAGCTCAGCTGCATAAAGCCGTCAGGAAAAACTATCGGCGAGATCTATGCCATAGGTCTGCCTGCCATAATAGCTCAGGCGCTCATGTCAGTAATGACCTACGGACTGAACCTTGTGCTTGGCGGCATAAGCACCGCAATGGTAACGGCATACGGACTTTACTACAAGATACAGCAGGTAATGCTTTTCGTGGCTTTCGGCATACGTGATGCCATAACCCCAATCGTTTCCTACAGCTACGGCATGGGCAGCAAACAGCGCATAATCAGCGGAATAAAATGCGGTCATCTTTACACCGCAATAATGATGCTTGTCGGACTTGCGGCAGCAGAGATATTTGCAGCACCGTTTTCGGCTGTGTTCGGACTTTCGGGAGAAACATCGGAGCTTTGCATAAGCGCCATGAGGATAGTTTCCCTGAGCTTTTTGTTTGCAGGTGCAAACATAGCCTTTCAGGGTATCTTTCAGGCACTGGGAGGCGGAATAGAATCGCTGATAGTCTCCGTTTGCAGGCAGCTTGTGTTCATATTCCCATTTGCATGGATATTTGCGGCAATAGCAAAAATCTCCCCCGAGCTTTGCTATACGGTATGGTTCACATTCCCCATTGCCGAGATACTTTCTGCCGTGATATCGGTGATACTTTTCAAAAGGCTTTACAATAAAAAGATAAAGACAATGGAATAAAGAGAAAAAATCCCTTGACAAATCCCCTGCCCCATGCTATAATTTTCATTAAGCAAATGCTGTGATGAGGAGGAGTATGCCTATCTCCCGCATTCAGAGAAAAGACGGTCGGTGCAAGTCTTTATGCGGTGTATGCAGAAGTAGCCTCGGAGCTTCGCAGGTGAACTTTTAAAGTAGTCTGCGGCGGATATTCCCCGTTACGGAATAATGAGTGCGCTGTGACCCAGCGAATTCAGGTGGTACCACGGATATCTCCGTCCTGAAGCCAATAATCGGCTTCGGGGCGTTTTTTTATGCCGAAATGCCGATACGAAAGGAAAGAAGAAAATGAAAAAAGAACTGTCAAAGGTTTATGACCCTAAGGAATTTGAAGACAGGATCTACAAATTCTGGATGGACAACGGCTGCTTCCGTGCAGAAGTTGATTCAAAGAAAAAGCCCTATACTATCGTTATTCCCCCTCCAAACATAACAGGTCAGCTCCACATGGGACATGCCCTTGATGAAACTCTCCAGGATATCCTTATCCGCTGGAAGAGAATGTCAGGCTACAGCGCTCTGTGGCTCCCCGGAACAGACCACGCCGCTATCGCTACCGAGGCAAAGATAGTTGCCGCTATGCGTGAAGAAGGCATCACCAAGGAAGATCTCGGCAGAGAGGGCTTCATGGAGCGTGCTTGGAAGTGGAAGGAAAAGTACGGCGGACGCATAGTTGAGCAGCTCAAAAAGCTCGGCTCCTCCTGCGACTGGTCAAGAGAGCGCTTCACCATGGACGAGGGCTGTTCCAAGGCTGTAAAGGAAGTTTTCGTAAAATACTACGAAAAGGGTCTTATCTACAGAGGCGAGAGAATAGTAAACTGGTGCCCCCACTGCAAGACCACCCTTTCAGATGCGGAAGTTACCTACGAGGATCAGGCCGGCCATTTCTGGCACCTGAGATATCCTCTCAAGGACGGCAGCGGATATGTTGAGCTTGCTACCACCCGTCCCGAAACTCTGCTGGGCGATACCGCAGTTGCAGTAAACCCCAACGATGACCGTTACAAGGATATTGTCGGCAAGACACTTATCCTCCCTCTGGTAGGAAGAGAGATCCCAGTTGTTGCCGATGACTATGTTGACATGGAATTCGGTACAGGCGTTGTTAAGATAACCCCTGCCCATGACCCCAACGACTTTGAGGTGGGCAAGCGCCACGATCTGCCTATCATCAATGTTATGACCGATGATGCAAAGATAATCGCAGATTATCCCGACTATGCGGGCATGGACAGATACGAGGCAAGAAAGAAGATAGTTGAGGACCTTGACAAGGGCGGCTTCCTTGTAAGAGTTGAGGATCACGAGCACAATGTTGGAACCTGCTACCGCTGCGGCACTACTGTTGAGCCTAAGGTATCAACTCAGTGGTTCGTTAAGATGAAGCCTCTTGCACAGCCTGCTATCGACGCTGTAAAGAATGGCGAGACAAAGTTCGTTCCAGAGCGTTTTGACAAAATATATTATCACTGGCTTGAAAATATCCGTGACTGGTGCATCTCCCGTCAGATATGGTGGGGTCATCAGATACCCGCATTCTACTGCGACGACTGCGGCGAGATGGTCGTTACAAAGGAAAGCTCCGCAGTTTGCCCCAAGTGCGGCAAGCCTATGAGACAGGATCCCGACACTCTGGACACATGGTTCTCCTCCGCACTGTGGCCTTTCTCCACACTGGGTTGGCCCGACAACACTGAAGACCTTAAGTATTTCTATCCCACAAACACACTGGTAACAGGCTATGATATCATCTTCTTCTGGGTAATCAGAATGATGTTCAGCGGCATTGAGAATATGGGCAAGGCTCCTTTCAATACCGTTCTTATCCACGGTCTGGTAAGAGACTCTCAGGGCAGAAAGATGTCCAAGTCTCTGGGCAACGGCATCGACCCTCTGGAGGTCATCGACCAGTACGGCGCAGACGCTCTCCGCTTTATGCTTGCAACAGGCAATGCTCCCGGAAATGATATGCGCTACATCGAGGACAAGGTAAAGGCTTCCAGAAACTTTGCAAACAAGCTGTGGAACGCTTCCAGATTTATCATGATGAACCTGCCCGATGACTTCCAGCTCACAGGTCTCCCCGAAAATCTTGCAATGGAGGATAAGTGGGTAATAAGCAAGTTCAACACCCTTGCCAAGGAAGTAAACCAGAACCTCGAAGCATTTGAGCTGGGCGTTGCGTGTCAGAAGCTTTACGACTTTATCTGGGACGTTTACTGCGACTGGTACATTGAGCTGACAAAGCCCCGTATCCAGGCAGGCGGCGACAGCGCAGCTGCTGCTCAGACAGTTCTCGTTTGGGTAATGAAGGGAATGCTCAAGCTACTGCACCCCTTTATGCCTTTTATCACTGAGGAAATATGGTCTGCTATCGACGACAGCGACGTTCCCGTAATGCTTTCCGATTATCCCGTATTTGACGAAAAGCTGGTATTCACCGCTGAGGAAGAGGCTTTCGAGAAGATAATCGACGCTATCAAGGCAGTAAGAAACCGCCGTTCCGAAATGAACGTAGTTCCTTCTGTAAAGGCAAAGCTTTACATCGAAACTGCCGACGCAGATATCTTCAAGTCGGGCATCATCTTCTTTGAGAAGCTGGCTTCCGCTTCCTCTGTTGAGATAGGCGCAAGCTTTGATATTCCCGACTCCGTAACAGCCGTAACCCATTCCGCAAGAATTTTCATTCCCCTTGATGACCTTGTTGACAAGGAGAAGGAGCTTGCAAGACTTGCCAAGGAAAAGGCAGCTGTTCAGAAGGATATCGACTTCTCTCAGGGCAAGCTGAATAACCCCGGCTTTATGGCAAAGGCTCCCGAAAAGCAGGTCGAGGCTGAAAAGGCAAAGCTTGCCAAGGCTCTTGACAAGATGGCAAAGATAGAGCAGTCTATCGCTGCATTCTCCAAGTAATTATATAACTTCATTCTGCCGCTGGGAAATTCTTCCTATGCGGCAGTTTTTTATTGACATTTTATTACATAAATGATATAATATTTTTATAACAGAGCGTACACAAGATACTAAATGTAACAAAAACTGTCACAATATAAAGATGTAAAGAAAGGAGCCTGATATGCCAAAAGTAATAATGACCTGCGGCAAAATATGCAGCGGTAAAAGCACCTACGCACAAAAGCTTCGGCTTGAATACAGTGCCGTGATACTTTCCGTTGATGAGATAACCCTTGCACTTTTCGGTAATGAAGCGAGTGAAAAGCTGGACGATTACGTCTGTCGGGCAGAAAATTACCTTTATAACAAGTCCCTTGAAATAATTGAAACAGGTACAAATGTTATCCTTGACTGGGGCTTCTGGACGAAGAGCGAGCGTGAGCTTGCAAGGGATTTTTACAATTCACACGGCATAGAAAACGAGTTTCACTACATTAACATAACCGATGAAGAATGGCACAGGCGCATTGAAAAGCGAAACAGCGACATCAGTGCGGGCAGGCTGAACGCATATTATGTTGACAGCGGTCTGGCGGAAAAGTTCGGACGGATATTTGAGCCGCCCGCCACTGATGAAATTGATGTACTGACATAAAAAGGAGAACATATGAACGACGATATTATTTTCACCGAAACGGACAGGCTCATACTTCGCAGATTTAAAAAGAGCGACCTGAACGACCTTTATGAGTATGTTTCCGACCCTGACACGGTCAAATATGAGCCATATCCCCCGATGAGCATGAATGAAGCGACGGCAAGCCTGGATATAATGATGGATTCCGACGAAATGATAGCCGCCGAGCTGAAATCAGAGCACAAACTGATAGGAAGCCTTTATCTTGGCAAGCGTGAGTTTGAAACGGCAGAGCTGGGTTATCTGTTCAACAAGGCATACCGCCTAAACGGATACGCTCGGGAATGCTGTGCCGCCCTGATAAAAAAGTCCTTCGGCGAAGGTCTGCACAGAATATATGCCGAATGCGACACTATGAACACAGCCTCATGGAAGCTGCTTGAAGCGCTTGGCTTTATGCGTGAAGCTCACCTGCGGGAAAGCGTTTATTTCTCAAAGGACGAAAACGGCAGACCTATCTGGCGGGATACCTTTATTTACTCAAAGCTGAACTGCAAAAGGTAACCATAGACTTACAGCTATGCAGGCTGTAAACAGATTGCTCGGAAATTGTTCGCAAAGCGTTGACATATCTTTCCTGCTGTGATATAATAACCTTGCAAAAAGAAATGATAGTATAAAAGCTCTGCATTTTTGCAGGGCTTTTTTCGGACATAATAAAGCTTGGCGTTGTATAAAACATAATCAAATTTAACAGCTGCTCTCATGGGCGGCGGAATTTTTATTTCAAAGGAGAATTTTATTATGGGATATGTAAGCGAAAACAAGAGAAAAGCGTACCTGCTGGCTGGGTTTATCGGAATGTTTTTCTGCGGAATTGGCGACATACTGCTTTCATTCCGTGGCGAGGGCGAGCCTTACGCCATAAACGGAATGATGAGCATGAGCATCACAGAGGTACCAATGCTTTATTATCAGCTGTCATTTTTCATCGGCATTATTGCCATGATAGGCTACTTTTTGGGTTCAAGAGCCATGCTTTCCTACATAACAGACAGGCTGGACGGCAAGCCCTCAAAGCTCAGAAAGCTTTTCGGCTTTGGATCAGGAATGATGTCACTGGGAATTTTCGGCATACACAGCGTTTGCTGCATGGCTATCATGGGCTTTAAGGCAGCGGCTGACGCAGGACTTTCTCCCGAGCAGATAGATAAGTATTTCACACCCATACTGATCATGCCCTTTATAATAACCACAATATGGCAGACTGCGGCTGACCTTATGGTGGCAATAGCCTATATAGGACTGGTTTCAAAAAAGGTCATTGACATATCAAAGGCATGGATACTTTGCGGCCCTATTGTGCTGTATGTTATTTTCGGCGTTATCAAGACTGTTCTGAACGCTGTATGCAGCTCTCCCCTGCCTGCAAAAATGTTTTCTGGCGGCGAAACATGGGGTCTGTCATTTATGTTCTTAGCCGTGCTTATCTGCATCTCAAAAAACAAAGAAAAGGCGTGATATTGTGACAGAGCTTGGCAAAAAACTGGCGGAATTTTATCAAAACTTCGGCAAAGCAAAAAAGATGGTGCTTTCCACCTCGTCCGAGGGCAAAGTATCCTCCAGAATGATGAGCGTTGTGCTCATTGACGGCAGATTTTATTTTCAGACGGATATGAACATGAGAAAATATGCGCAGCTCAAAGCAAATCCCTGTGCGGCACTGTGCATCGACAATATCCAGATAGAGGGCATTTGCCGTGAAGTCGGCAGACCTCTTGAAAATGAAGCCTTCCGCAGTGCTTTTGAGGAATGTTATAAAGGCTCATTTGATCTGTATTCATCTATGGAAAGCGAGCGTGTTTTTGAGCTGTCTCCCGATTACATTGAGCGGTGGATATATATTGACGGCAAGCCATATACCGAGGTATTAGACATTGAAAAGGGCGGCTACAGTCTGACGGAATACAAGGTCTGACATGAGGAATATAACAGACGAACAGATAGAAAAAACATGTTGCATTGATGGCAATAAGCTTATCACAGGCTGGCGGAAGAGATGAAAATATATTGACAAAAAAGGGGTATTACAATGATAGAGATAACAAATGAAAAAATGGAAAAGCTTTACAAAATGCAGACAACGCTTGTCAAGTCCTACACCACTATCAGTGCGATAGTTATTTTTGTGGTGCTGGTAATAACAAGGCTGCTGCGTGCTGTGTCATCGGGCGACCATGCCGCACTCAGTGCTGTTTTCATGATTATCCTTGCGGCAGACGTTGTCGGATATTTCATCATAAGAAAGAAAGTTATTCCCGCTGGCTACGGCCCCAGCGTTATGGACGCATATAAAACCATGCAGAACGATTTCATCTCTGACCGCACTGTAGATCTGCTTTATCGGAAGATAGGCGAAGCAGGCAATTATGCCGATAAAACAAAGCTTACCCTGCTGCTCTGCGACACATATATGATGAGAGGACAGATCAACGAAGCCATAAGCCTGCTCAATTCCATTGACCGCTCCAGATTTGCGGAGTACCCCGAAGCGGGAATGAGCTTTTATGATGATACTCTCAGCCTTTACGACCTGATCGGTGATAACGAAAGCGTTATGAGGGCATATGAGGACGCTGTTCCCTTTATCGAGCATTGCTATGAGAAAAATTACCTCTGCTGCTCAACTGCGCTGAATATCGTTATCCTTAACGAAAAAGCAAGGGGCAATTACCGCAAGGCTCTTGACCTGAAGCTTATGAAAAATGAGTTTGAAAACAAGGTAAATACTTTCATCAAGTCGGAAGCTGTAAACAGCACCAAGCCCCTGAACAGGTATATTCACGGCGTTGTGTTCTGTGACACGGCAGAGCTTTTTTACCTCTGCGGAGATTACTTCAATGCAGGCAAATATCTTGACATCGGCGGCCCTATGCTGGCTGCCAGCCCTTACATGACAGAAAAAGCCAACGAGCTTTCGCAAAAAATAAAAGCCGCCCTTAACAGTCAGGCATAATAAAACAGGAGATGTTCCCTTTGAACGGCGAAATAGTAAATTTTCTTGATAAGTACACCAAATCGGGCACACCCGTTACCAGTCTCGCAAGGTTTGCCCTGCTTCTTGACAAGCTGGGAAATCCTCAGGACTACCTGAAATTTATCCACATTGCAGGCACTAACGGAAAAGGCTCGGCAACAAGAATGCTGGCAAATTCTCTTACGCTGGCGGGCTACAAAACGGGTGAGTTCACCTCCCCCTTTATTTACCGCTACAACGACAGGATAAAGATAAACGGCGAGGAGATACCCGACAATGAGCTTGCACGTCTCATTGACATCATAAAGCCCATACTTGAAAATGACAATGCAGGCTACTCCCAGTTTGAGATAACAAACGCTATTGCATTCATGTACTATGCTGAGCAGAAGTGCGATGTGGTCGTGCTTGAAACGGGAATGGGCGGTCTTTACGACAGTACAAACATTATCAGGGACAATATCTGCTCGGTGATAATGTCCATTTCCTTTGACCACACTGCCATTCTGGGCGACACTATTGAGAAGATAGCCTATCAGAAAGCAGGCATCATCAAGGACGGCTGCCCCGTTGTGCTTTATCCCGAAAATCCGCCGAAGGCTATTATGACAGTGAGAGATCAGGCGGAGGTACACGGTTCAAAGGTCATTATCCCCGAAACATCAAAGCTTGAAATAACTCATCTCGGCGCTGACGGCTGCGGATTTACCTACAAGGGCAGCAAATACACCACCGAAATGGCAGGAAAGCACCAGGTCTATAACGCCATAACCGCCATAGAAGCCGCTCAGATAGTGAAAAAACACTACCCACGGCTAACGGACGATATTCTTCACAAGGGAATCGCAACAGCAATAGTCCCCTCCCGCTGCCAGATAATCAGGCAAAAGTCCCCCATGGTTATAATAGACGGCGCACACAACCCCGACGGAATGAAAGCGCTTTCCGAATTTGTCGCCACACTCCCACAGTACCCCAAGATCATGATATGCGGCATGAGCGGCGACAAGGACTGGCAGAAGTCGCTGTCATACATCTCCCCTTACATCGACAAAGCATTCTGCATTGACGGCTTCTGTCCCAAAACAGTCTTTGCCCCAAAGCTTGCGGAATGCTTCAAGGAAGCCGAATGTGTCTCGCTGGCACAGGCATATCACAGGGCATATGTATGTGCAGGAGATACGGGACTGCTTATAATCGGCGGTTCACTTTATATCCCGTCTGCGCTGAAAAAATTCTCGAACTAAAAAACAGAGCCGTGTTTCTTACGAAATTCGGCTCTGTTTTTTATTATAATAAGGTCTTATTTATCCATATGGATAACATGAACCGGGCACTTTGCGGCGCATTTTCCGCAGGCGGTACATTTGCTGTAGTCAATGCGTGCAAGGTTGTCCGTTACGTGGATAGCGTCAAACTCGCACTGCTTTTCGCATATCTTGCAGCCGATACAGCCGCTGCTGCACACTGCCTTTACTGCCTTGCCCATATCGTGCGAGCTGCACATAACGTCAACAGCCTGACCGAACGGGCGCATATCAATGATATTGTTGGGACAGGCATCGGCACAAAGTCCGCAGCCCACACATTTTTCGGCAGTAACTTTTGCCAGTCCGTTTTCCACGTTGACAGCCCCATTGGGACAGACGCTTACGCAGTCGCCCAGACCGATACAGCCGTATTTGCAGCCCCACATTCCGCCGTAAAAGCGCTTTGCATTGGCACAGGTCTGCACGCCGTCAAAATCAAAGGTGTGCTTTTCGGTATCGCAGTCGCCCGAGCATCTTACAACGGCTATTTCCTTGGAAATTTCCATGGAAGCATCGCCGCCCATTATGTCGTTCACCTTGGCAGCCACCTTTGCTCCGCCGGGGCGGCAGAGGTTTGTGGGAGCGCCCTTTTCAACTATCGCCTTGGCATAATCGGAGCAGCCGCTGTAGCCGCAGGCTCCGCAGTTTATCTGAGGAAGCGCTTCGTTTACCTCTTCGGTTCGTGGGTCGGTCTTTACCTCAAAAAGCTTTGACACCACTGTAAGAAGAATTCCTGCCACAAGTCCCATAACAGCAAACATCAGCACGGGAAGAATATAAGTTTCAAACATTTTTTATCTCCTCCATCAGCCGAATATTCCCTCGACCATTCCCGAGAAGCTCATAAAGCTTACGGAAACTATCGAAGCTGCAATAAGCGTTGCGGGAACGCCCTTGAAAGTCTCAGGCACATCTGCCTTTTCAACTCTTGAACGCACTCCGCTGAATATGAGCAGTGCAAGAGTAAAGCCCAGACCTGCTCCCAGCGCATCAACAATGGACTGACCAAAGGTATAGCCGTTGTCGATATTGAGAATGGTCACGCCCAGAACTGCGCAGTTTGTGGTGATAAGGGGCAGATACACGCCCAGCGAATTGTAAAGTGCGGGCAGAACCTTTTTCATTATCATCTCGAGCAGCTGAACGAAAAGTGCGATTATCAGGATAAATGCTATTGTTTTAAGATATTCCAGTCCAAAGGGAGCAAGAAGAAGTGTGTAAATGGGGTATGTGCATATAGTGGCGCATATCATTACAAAAGTTACCGCCGCACCCATTCCCGCAGCGCTGTCAAGCTTTTTTGATACGCCGAGGAAGGGGCAGATGCCCATGAATTTTGAAAGGACAAAGTTGTCGGTGAGCATTGCGCTGAAAAGTATAACAAGCATCGCTTTCATTATACTTCCTCCTTTCCGCAGCCGCCGCAGGCAGAAGCATTAGGGCAGTTCCCGCAGCCTATCTTCTGAGGAGGCTTGCGGTTTGCCAGCTTGTTCACCAGTGCGATTATGCAGCCCAGAGCGAAAAATCCGCCTGCGGGCATGATGAAAATGGTCATAGGAGCCGGAAGATGAAGATCAATTCCCATCCACTGTCCTGCGCCAAGTATCTCACGGACAGAACCCATTGCAAAAAGTGCAAGTGTAAATCCCAGACCATTGCCCAGTCCGTCAAGGATAGAGGGAATAAGCTTGTTTTTAGAAGCAAACGCCTCAGCCCGTCCAAGGATAATGCAGTTAACGGTTATAAGCGAAAGGAACAGTCCCAGACTGTTGTACAGTGCGGGGATATAGCCTTTCATAAGAAATTCGATAAGCGTTACAAAGCCTGCGATTATAACGATGAACGAGGGCAGGCGCACCGCCTTGGGGATAACGTTTTTCAGCAGTGATATGACTGCATTGGAACAGACAAGTACAAATGTGGTGGCAAGTCCCATTCCAAGGCCGTTCTTTGCCATGGTAGTTACCGCAAGAGTGGGGCACATTCCAAGCAGAGTTACCAGCGTGGGATTTTCCTTGATGATGCCCTTTGTAAATTCGTGAAGATATTTATTTTCAGCCATTCTCACTCTCTCCCTTCATCTGAGAATATGCCTCAAGAGCGGTATTGACGGCGGCTTTCATTCCCTTTGAGGAATAAGTTGCGCCTGTAATGTTATCCACCTGATAATCTTCGGAGGATATGCCCTTGAATTTATCGAGGAAATCCTTGTTCTGCACCTTTGTGCCGAGACTCGGAGTTTCTCCGATGGAGATGACCGAAATGCCGCATATGCTTCCGCTTTCGTCAAAGCCGATAAGCAGGTGAAGTCCGCCCTTTGAATAGCCGTCAGCGGTTATCTCAAAGGCAGTGCCGCTGCCGTTTGTGATGACCGAGGTAACGCCGTCATAGGTCTTGACAGTTCCGTCATCGTTCATCAGCATATCAAAGCCGTCTGAACCGCCGTATATCTCCGTAAGTCCCGAAGCCAGTTCGTCGGTGATAACGCCTGTGGTATCAACATATGTTATGTTATACGCCGCAACAAGCAGTGCTGAGGTTATCACGCAGATAAGAGTAAGCACCAGAGGAGGCATTATCTTTTCTTTCATACTCATTTTGAAGCCTCCTTTTCGGGAGCCTTTGCGCCTACAGGCTTTGTCTCGCAGAGACGGTCAATGTAGGGAACGAGAAGGTTCATCAGCAGTATTGAGAATGAAACTCCCTCGGGGTAGTTGCCGAATTTTCTTATGGCAAAGGTGATAAGTCCGCAGCCTATGCCGAAGATGATCTTGCCCTTTCCCGTAAGAGGAGTGGTGGCATAATCCGTTGCCATGAAGAATGCACCGATGATAAGTCCGCCGGAAAGAACGGCATATATGGGGTCATCGCCTGCAATGAGCGTCAGCAGGAAAACCGTTCCGATGAACGCCACAGGCGCATGAGGTGTGATTATCCTTGCGGCAATAAGATAAATTCCGCCTGCTATAAGCGCAATGGCACAGGTCTCGCCGATACAGCCGCCTGTGGTGCCAAGCAGAAGCGAAAGATAATCAGCGTCCTTTGAAACAAGAGGCGTTGCGCCTGTAACCACATCTGCACCGTTAAGATAATAAAAAGGCTTGCACCATGTTGACATACTTGCGGTGAATGAGAGCATAAGCACTATTCTTCCCACAATGGCAGGATTTGCAAAGTTCTGACCTATTCCGCCGAAAAGCTGCTTTGCAATGCCTATGGCAACAAAGGAGCCGATAACGCCGTACAGCGGATTTATTGTGGGCGGCAGGTTCATTCCCAGCAGCATTCCCGTTACCACTGCCGACATGTCGGAAATGGTCTGGGGGCGCTTCATCATTCGCCTGAGAATATACTCAAAAAATACGCATGAGGCGATACAGACCGCAAGGTTTATAAACGCCATGTATCCGAAAATTATCACTCCCGCAATGCAGGCAGGTGTCAGCGCAATTATCACACGGAGCATTATTTTGCGTGTGCTGACATTGTCATGAATGTGGGGTGAGGGTGTTACTGTAAGTTCCACACTATCATATCCTTTCTCACTTTTTAGCGGAAGACTTTTTGTCAGTCTTTGCCACATACGCCTTGGCAAGCTGATTTTTCTCGGCAAGCCGCCTGCCTGCGGGGCACACATATGAGCAGCAGCCGCAGTTTATGCAAAGGTTGATCTTGAGCCGTTTAAGCTCTGCCGAGTCTCCTCTGTCGTATGCGCTTTCAAGGGAAACGGGCATAAGATCGACAGGACAGGCTCTTATACATCTTCCGCAGCGGATACATGATGTGGTCTTGTGCTCATCGGGCTTTGTGAATGCAAGAATAGCATTGTTGACCTTGATAAGCGGCTGATTTTCATCGGCAAGGGAAAGACCCATCATGGGGCCGCCGTAAAGTATCTCGCCGATATTGTCAGCACCGCAGAAAGAAAGTATCTCGGAAGCGGGAGTGCCTATTGCCGCACGGTAATTTCCACGCTTGTCCCCTACAGCGCTGCCGTCAACGGTGATCCGCTTGGAAACAAGGGGCATACCCGTTCTGATGTACCGCATAAGGAAGCCCACTGTGGATACGTTCATAACGATAACGCCCTGATTTGAGGGCAGCTCACCCTCGGCAACAGTCCTGCCTGTGGTGGAATATATAAGCACCTTTTCAGCGCCCTGAGGATATGTTGACGGAAGTGACACCACCTCTGCGCCGCTGATATCCGCAGTGCGTTTTTTCATTTCTTCAATAGCCTTGGGCTTATTTTCTTCAATGCCTATTTTGCAGTTTGGTATATCGAGTATCTTCATAATGAATCTGATACCATCGGTCACGTCCTCACTGTTTTCCATAAACTCACGGTAATCGGAGGTGATGTACGGCTCACACTCGGCTCCGTTGATAACAAGAGTATCAATGGGCGTTTTGGCAGGGTCGAAGCCAAGCTTTACGTGAGTGGGAAAGCCTGCACCGCCAAGTCCGCAGCAGCCGCTTTCCCTTACAGCAGCAAGAAAGCTTTTGCGGTCGGTTATTATGGGAGGCTTTACATCGGGACAGACTGTCTGCAAACCGTCAGTTTCAATGACAGCAGCCTTACAGGTTCCGCCGTTTGATGTGCGGTAATCGATCACATCTGTGACCTTTCCCGAAGCGGGCGAATGAACGGGAACGGACATAAACTTGTCCGAATCGCCAATCTTCATACCCATTGTGACCGTGTCGCCCTTTTTCACAAGGCAATCGCAGGGAGCACCCATTGACTGTGACATAGGCACTGTAAGCACCTTTGAAAGAGGCAGGTTCACAGTAGCCTCATTCTCGGTCGCTTTCAGATGAGGGAGCTTTACTCCCCCTGTTTTTCTGAGCATTTATTTAACCACCTTTCTATCATCAAGAAACCCTTGCAGAGCCTGAAGCACCGTTCCGGTAAGGAAGCCTGTAAATATGGAAACAGGCATTAGCACAACGACATAAGCAAGAGTATAAACGCTTCCCGTAAGCACGCAGGCAGCTGCCAGCTGCCCCAGAGTGTGGCACATGGCTGCGATTATGCAGGAAAACTTGCAGGAGCGTTTCATTATTATCATAAGAACGGCAGCAGCCGCAAACGCAAGCAGACCGCCGCTCAGTGACATTACAGCTGCGGAAACTCCCCTTGTGAGGAAAACAAAACCCGAGCGCAGCAGGGTCATCAGCAGCCCTGAGACTATGCCGTATCTTATCATAACTGCGATAATGGCGATATTTGCAAGCCCCAGCCTTATCCCGGGAATGGGAAAGGCTGCCGATATACAGCTGTCGGCAAAGGAAAGCACTGCGGTAAGTGCAAGGGCAATGCCCATAAAAGCCGCATATTTTGCTTTACTTTTCATCTGTGCCCTCCACTGTAACTATTACCCTGTTGGGCATACACACAGCCGACATTCCCTCGTGGCTAACAAGACCTGTTTTAACGCATATCTTGTCGGGGCAGTCGGAGGACTTTACACGAACGCCGCCGTCAGCTATCTCAAACTCCATATTCGGTATCTGAGGGACGGTGAATGTGCCCTCGTCGCTGAGACTTTTTTTCATAACAGTTTCGCCGTCAAGAGAAATGACAGCATAGCTGCCGCTTTTTTTCGGAATAAAAACAAAAATCACGGAACATACGAGACAGACTGCCGCAACAGCAAAAATTATTATTTTTTCCCTTCTGCTCATATTTCCTCCTGTCATTTGACGATATCCACGCTGCCGTATGATGTGACGTTTCCGCTGTTATCTATGGTAATGATGCCGTAATCTTCAAAGCTTTCGCCGCATATCTCGGCATAGTGTTCTGCATTTTCCGTGCCGCCGATATATATAAGCGTGGAAAGCAGATCGGACACAAGACCACTGCCGCTTTCGCAGGGAAGTATCACTGTTGCGGAAGCAATATCGGTCTCGGCAGGATAGCCTGTACGGATATCCATAATATGCGTATATTTCCTGCCGTTATCCTCAAAATACCGCTCATACCCGCCTGCCGTGGAGATAAACGAGCTGCCGCATGGAAATTCAAGAGCGGTTCCTCCGTTAATGGGATCTACCACCGCAGCTGTGAAATCTCTGCCCTCTCTGCTCCACATAAGAGAGGACGAACCTGTGGAGAAAATTATCTCATCGGCTTTTTCATCGGACAATGCGGCTTCAAGAAGCCTGTCGCAGGCATATCCCTTTGCGCCTGCCCCCAGATCAAGGAGCGAGCCTTCGGGAATAGCGCCGTCATAATCGACGGAAGAATTTACATTCTCCAAAGCTGCGGAGATCTCCGTCTCAGTGGGAACATACGGCGCATCGGAGGAAATGTTCCACAGCAATGTAAGACTGCCGCAGAAAGGGGTTATCCCCTCGCCGAATTTCTCCTCAAAGCTTTTGTATCCGTTAAGCATATTTCCAATATCGGGATATTTTTCAGGAGAAAATTTTTCGCCGTGATCTATCTTATAAACTGCGGAATTTTCATCATATGCGGAGGCGATTTTGTCCAGCTCCGAAACGATACTTTTGCAGCTTTCCGAAAGGCTTCCGTCAGAAGAAACAGTCTTGCAGGTAACGGCGGTATCGAAGTAAAATCCGCTGAATGTATATTCGGCGTTTTTATCCGAAACGGCATACCTTACCGCCGTGATAACAGCCGCCGCTGCGGTAAGCGATATGACAGCGGATAATATCTTTTTTGTTGATGACATTGCTCCTCCAAATAATCAAAAAAATAAAAAAGGGTACAATATTCCAAGGAAAAAAATCACCCCGAATATAGCACCCTTGCTGTATTTTCTGACATTAGAATTATACCACAGAAGGCGTAAAAAGTCAACACAGGTCATGTAAATTTTTTGACCAATTATGGCTTCAAATGGCGGATAAAGCGTTTCACAGTGCATTTTTACAGCTGTTTATAACAATTAAGGCATTTCATTGCCGAAATAAATTGTAAATATACACATATTTTTTCCGCAAAAATGCAAAACGTTTGACAAAGCCAAATGCCTGTGATATAATGAAGAAAACGTATAATTATTGGAGGTATGCTGTTATGGCAAACAAAAAAGTCAATAAATTTGCAAACACTAACACTGTAAAAACCACCGAAAATAAATCCGCAGAAACCGTTGTACCCGCTGCCGCTCCTGTTGAAGCAAAGGCTGCTGCTCCCGAGGTAAAGGCTCCCGTTGAGGCTAAGGCTGAAGTAAAGACCGAGGCTGAAAAGGAAGAGAAGAAGCCCGCTGCTAAGAAGGCTCCTGCAAAGAAGGAAGAAGCTCCTGCTGAAAAGGCTGTCAAGAAGGCTCCCGAAAAGGATACCGCAAAGCTCTTCATCGAATTCGGCGGAAACAAGTTTGCTGCTGATGAGATCGTTGAAAAGTGCAAGGCTGCTTACAAGGCTGACAACTCCAGAAAGCAGGTTCGCTCCATCGAAGTTTATGTTAAGCCCGAGGACAACAAGGCTTACTATGTTGTTAACGGCAAGGCTGACGGTCTGTACATCGACCTTTGATTTTGCTAAAACATAACGGGGGCGCTTTCATAATGAAAGCGCCCTTTTACTTTGTATCAAACATACTGATTACAAAAGGTAACGAAAAAAACAACATTTGCCCGTAAAGGTTGATTATCTTCCGACTATCTGATATAATCATCTTGCTGCAGAAAAATGCAGCACGGCAAAGTTTGATTTTGAAAGGAAAATTACTATGAATAAGAAGATCGCAATGATTTTTACGCTTCTTGCTGTTACATCAATGACACTTACTGCCTGCGGAGGAAATGACAATACACAGGCATCTGATACCAGTGCCGACACTACCGTGACTACTCCTGTCGAAAGCACCCCTGACGAAACAGAGGACTCCGAGGCTTCATGGATAGTTTCCGAGGCCGACACCAATGTATCTCTCCCCGAAGGCGAAGCTGTAAAGCCCGATGACGGTCAGCCGGCAGAAGATGACAGCGCATTCGGCGTTGACCCCGACGACAACGCTGAAACAACCGTTCCCGAGACCTTTGAGAACACTACAAATTCCCTCAAGCCCATTATCGAAAAGATAACAAGCGAAAGCGAATGGCCCGCTCTCGATATGGTAACTGACCCCACTATTCTCAGCGAATACTTCCTGCTTGACGCTTCCAACGAGAATTACAAGGAAATGATCGTTATGCAGTGCCCCATCAGCGCAGTTATGAGCGAGATAATCATTATTCAGGCAGATGATGTTGATGCTGCTGCGGAAGACCTGAAGGCACGTCAGCAAAAGGCTATTGACCAGGACGCATGGTATCCCGATGATATCGACATGGCTAACAACTCTATCGTAGGTACCTGCGGAGACTATGCTTACTTTATCATCGGCTCCGAGGCTGAGACCGCTGAAAAGATAATCAACGACTACGTTACAAACAACGGCTGATAAACAAGCTCTGCTGCGGACAGAAATGTCCGCAGTATTTTTATTACAGCTCAGGGATCTCGTTTATGATAATGCCAAGTATCCTGCCCGTAAGCTCAGCTATGAAATTAACGTTCTCAATGGCGTTTTTGTTTGCTTCATAGTATGAGGGACGGCGCTTTTTCAGGCGGGCAAGGTCAGTCATGCTGATATTAAGCCCACGGTATTTACGGGAGCCGAAAGAGATATCAAATATATCCCCGTCAAAGCTGCCATTTTCAAGCTTGTGCGGAATGTCATCAAGGCGGGCATTATTTTCGGAAATGATACTGCCTATCTCTGCCGCCGCATTGGGAGACAGGTCAAAGTGCCTGCACGACTCGGTTATTTTGCAGAATTTGTACTCCATATACTCCACATCGCCGCCGTCAGTCAGCGTGAGTGCAAAGCCGCCGTCGCTGTCTCCGCAGCAGCCGTATGAGGGTGTGACCGAATAACGGAAGATAACATTTGCCATATTGCTCATCCTTTCTGTTTCTTTGTGATAATTATATCATATGATGTGGGCGAAAAATCGGACAGATAACATTATTCGGCATAATATGACCCCAAAGGACTTACAGATGTGCAAAACAGTCTGAAAATTAGTGAAAAATGCCTATTGATATCAATGCGCAGGATATGGTAAAATATTTTACATAAACGCTTAGAAAAAGAGAGCTGAAAGGATACATATAAAATGAGACAAATTTCCGGCAAAAGACCAACCGGTGCGGCTGCCGCCAAAAGGCAGAAGGTATTGAAGGCAAGGCTCACTCTGCTGGGACTGCTTGTACTTGCAGCAGGCGGAATATGGCTGCTGGCTTCCGCACTTTCACAGATAAAGACTGTTACCGAGCTTACGGTTGACGCCTCGGAATATCAGGTGCTTGCGGCGCTCCCCACTCAGAGCGAGATAGATCAGGCTCAGCGTGAGGAAGAGATGAAGATTGAAAATGAGATCTTCGAGCAGAAAGACAGCTACCCCATAGATATGATAATCCAGACCCCCTACTGCGTTATGTACGACGTTCAGGGCCGTCAGGTGCTTTACTCCAAGAATGCTGAGGAAAAGGCATATCCTGCCAGCACCACAAAGATAATGACCGCTTCCATAATGATGGAATACACCGACAAGGACACTGTATTCACTGCAGGAGATGAGCAGTCACTGGTACAGCCCGGCTCCAGTCTTGCATATCTCAATGTGGGCAGTCAGCTTGACAGAGAGATGATGCTGGACGCAATAATGCTCCCCTCGGGAAATGACGCTTCTTACTGCGCCGCTGCCGTTACGGGCAGGATGATCGCAGGCGATGAAGCTCTCCCCGCAGAGGAGGCTGTGAATGTGTTCGTCAACAAGATGAACGAAAAGGCAAAGGAGATAGGCTGCAAGAACACAAACTTCACCTGTCCCGACGGCTTCCACAACGATAACCATTACACTACTGCAATGGATCTGCTGAGGATAACCCTTTATTCCCAGGATTATCCCGAGATAGCAGCTTCGGGAAAAAAGACCTACCGTGAAGTTGAATTTCTCTCAGGCGAATACATTTACTGGAACAACTCGAACAAGCTTATCCAGCCTGACAGCGATGACTATTACACCTATGCTACAGGACTTAAAACAGGCATGACCGATTATTCGGGACACTGCGTTGTTGCCACCGCTGAGCGCTTCGGCCACGAGCTTATAATCGTGTGTCTTGGAAGCGAGAGCGCAGCTATCAGATGGAACGACACAAGGGCTCTTTTTGATGCAGGCTTTGCTTATATCCGTGACAGCGACAACGGATAAACCTATGACCGTGATACCGTCTTGGCATCACGGTCATTTTTATTTTAAGATTATATATCAATTATACATTTATACATACGCCTGCTGTGATATAATGGTAATATGAAATTTATCCCGAAAGGAAGGGTCATATGTATATTCCAAACGAAAAAAGGTACGAGAAAATGATCTATAACCGCTGCGGAAAAAGCGGCCTCAAGCTTCCTGCCGTTTCTCTGGGAATGTGGCAGAATTTCGGTTATCAGGGCGTGTTCGCCAATATGGAGAAAATGGTCCACACCGCCTTTGACCTTGGCATAACTCACTTTGACCTTGCCAACAACTACGGCAACCCCTATAATGGCAGCGCCGAGGAAAATTTCGGCAGGATACTTGACAGAGGAATGCGCCGCTACCGTGACGAACTGTGCATATCCACAAAGGCAGGCTTTGAGATGTGGGACGGCCCTTACGGCGACAGGAACGGTTCACGCAAGTATCTCATATCCTCCCTTGATCAAAGCCTTAAAAGAATGGGACTGGAATATGTTGATATTTTCTATCACCATGTTTTTGACCCCGGCACTCCCCTTGAAGAGACCGCAGTGGCTCTTGACAGCTGCGTAAGGCAGGGCAAGGCACTGTATGTGGGTATATCCAACTACAATTCTCAGCAGACAAAGGAGATAATGGGCATTTTCAAGGAGCTTAAAACTCCATTTATAGTAAATCAGCCCTCCTACTCCATGCTCAACAGATGGATAGAAAGGGACGGTCTGGACGATTTTGCTGCAGAGAACGGCATAGGTCTTTCGGTGTTCTCCCCTCTTTATCAGGGCTTCCTGACAGGAAAATATCTCAACGGTATCCCCGAGGATTCCCGTGTGGGCAAGGGAAACACTTGGATAGGCAAAGAACTTGATGACAAGATGATAAAGCGCCTCAACACCCTTAACGTCATCGCTGCTCAAAGAGGTCAGACACTGTCTCAGATGGCACTTTCATGGGTTCTCCGCAACAATGCGGTAACGACTGTGCTTATCGGCGCAAGCAGACCTGAGCAGATAATCGAAAATGTTAAGTGCATCGAGCATCTTGACTTTACAGATGACGAGCTTGACCGTATCGAAGCCGCATTAAAGTGAGGGTCAATATGAAAATAAGAAAATTAGCCGCTTTATTTTTAGCCGCACAGATGTGTCTTATTGCCGTAGGCTGCGCTGACAATACCTCAGTTCAGGCGGAAAATACTGTTTCTGTGACCGAGCTTTCCACAAAGCACAAGACAAGCGAGCATAAGCTCTCAAATCCAGATGCCGATGAGATAACTCAGCAGGTGTATGATTATATCTGCGACAATTACGGCAAGGTAATGCTGTCCTGTCAGCAGGAATCCACATGGATGGACTCACCCGATTATGAGATGGATTATATCAAGGAAACAACAGGCAAGCTTCCCGCTATGAGAGGTCTTGACTTTATGAACGCCGATTTTGACGGCGTTGTTGAGCGTGCAGAGGACTGGTGGGAAAAGGGCGGACTGGTGACTATCTGCTGGCACACAGGCATAAACGGTCTGGGCTATCAGGAAAGCCTTAATGACGAGCCTGATTTTGATAAGCTGCTTAAAAAAGGCACCAAGGAAAACAAGGCAATGCTTGAAAACTGGGACAAGGCTGCCGAGGCATTAGTAAAGCTTCGTGATGCGGGCGTTCCCGTTTTATGGCGGCCATTCCACGAGTTCGACGGCAAATGGTTCTGGTGGGGCAAAGGCGGCGGAGAAAACTTCATCAAGCTCTGGCAGATGATGTACGACCGATACACCAATAAATTCGGGCTTACAAACCTTATCTGGGTTCTGGGTTACTCAGGCGATGTTAGAAGCGGCTGGTACGTGGGCGATGACTACTGCGACATTATCGGCTCGGACACCTATGATAACTCCACCAATAAAAAGGCGTGGAAAAAGCTTGAAAAGATAAACACTGCCGAAAAACCCATGGCATTCCACGAGTGCGGCAATGTCCCCTCCGTAAAGAATTTTGAAAAGGACGGCTGCATATGGTCATGGTTCATGATATGGCACACGGACTACATCAAAAACAATGATGAGAAAAACCTAAAGGAAGTTTATAACAGCGACCTTGTTATCACACTTGATGAACTGCCGAAATTTACGGCTGATAAATAATTCGCCGCATATGCAAAAACCCTCCCGCAGACTTTGTGCCTGCGGGAGGGTTTTATTATACCTCATCAACAAAAGTGAACTTGATATCGTGTATCTTCAGTCCGCTCTGCGCAAAATAAATACGCATTGAAGTAAATCGTGAGAAAAGGAAAATAGAAAATTCCTTTGATACGGGCTTGCCGCCTGTGCCGTTCCATGTAAAGGAAGCAACTGGCGAACCCATGCTGAAAAATGTGAGAGGAAGCTGTGCCAGCTCGCTCTGCTCGGAGCTTGCGGTAATAACTATCTTATACTTACCAAGGTGAGAAACATCGACTGCAAAGGTGAAGTTACTTCCTCTGTCGGTGCAGATGTTTTCGGGGATAAGGGTAAGCTCCTCATCAAGGTTATAGAAGGTGACATCTGCCAGATCCTCGCCGCCGTCATCGGGACGGTTGATTATCTTTATGGTGTCAGCCTCGCCGCACAGGCGCTTCATTGCCTGAGTGTCCATCAGGAAGCGGCAGATATTTGCAGCATTCCTCTGAAGCTCTCCCCTTTTCAGTGTGCCGTCTTCAAGAGCGGATAGTGTGTTGTCCTCGTTGTTGGCGCTGTCGGCACATACCATGTAAACATCGTTCTGCGCCCTTGCCATTGCTGCAAAGTTGGTCTTTGAAACAGGCACGCTGCGCTCATTGATATTTGCCCACCAGTCGGTCATGGTAATGCCCTTAAAGCCCCATTCATTTCTGAGGATAGTTGTGTTAAGGTCATAGTTGCCTGCCGTCCAGAGGCCGTTTACGGAGCCGTAGGTGGTCATTATAGTCTGTGCCTTGCCCTTCTTTACGGCTATCTCAAAGCCCTTGAGATATATCTCACGGAGCGCTCTTTCGGAAACTACAGAGTCAATATTGTGTCTGCCTGTTTCCTGATTATTTCCGCAGAAGTGCTTGATAGTACCTGTTACGCCCTCGGAATGGAGACCTTCCAGCTGGGCGGAAGCCATCTCGCCCGTGAGGAAAGGATCCTCGGAGAAATACTCAAAGTTTCTACCGTTGAGAGGGTGACGGTGAATGTTCATGCCGGGGCCAAGGAGACACTCGACCTTATTTGCCACCATTTCACGGCCTGTGAATGCAAACAGCTCGCTGAGCAGCTGACGGTTGAATGTGGAAGCAAGCAGAGTGCCGTTCGGCAGGCTGAATGCCTTTGTGCCGCAGTCAAGGCGCATACCCGAAGGGCCGTCATCGCAGCAGGCACATGGAATGCCCATAGCTGAGAGCCTGTCTGAAACACCGCCGAATGCGGAAGCTGTTCCCGCAGTTACCTTGGGGCTGCCCATGCCCTCTCCACGGATAATGCAGGAAAGGTCATAGTCGGAAAGCTGTGCGATAAACTCGCTCATGGTGTGCTTGCCGCTCTTTACGTCAGCAAGCTTTATGCCCTTATCATCGGTAAAGGGAATATCGGCAGGGAGATTTGCAATACGTCTCTCGTTTTCGTCCACCTCGGAGGTGGGAACATCTTCCATAACGGGAACGAATTTAAGCTTATGCTCCGCCGCAAAGGGCTTCATGCGCTTAAAAGGAAGCACGGGAGCAAGAGCCTGAGTAAGCTGCTTTACAACAGTAGTTTCGTCAATCTCAAAGGAGAATGCAGCCTCTGCGCTGCGGACATCTGTGCCTGCGCAGATGATATACTGACCCTTTTCAAGCACGTAGCAGCTCTTATGTCCTGTTACGCCAGAATCATCATAGGAAGCAAGGTCGTCAACATTCACTTCAATAGTAAGTATCTGGCTCTCAGCGGGAGCAAGGAGCTTTGTCTTTTCAAAGCCGCAGAGCACCTTTGCAGGCTTGCCCAGCATTCCCTGAGGAGCGCAGGCATAGAGCTGGATAACTTCCTTGCCCGAATAATTGCCTGTGTTCTTGACGGAAACCTCTATAGTTATCTTGCCGTCATTCAGCTCAGAGTGTGTAACAGTATGCTCAAAAGTTGTATAGGAGAGACCGAAGCCGAAAGGATACTGTACCTTTTCGGGAGCAAATGTCTCAAAATATCTGTAGCCTACGTAAATATCCTCGCAGTAGAAGTTGCGGCGGGTATTGCCGAAATACTCGTGAGAGGGGTAATCGGAAACGGAGTACGCAATGGTGTCAGGCAGTTTTCCCGAGGGTGATACCTTGCCTGTGAGCACGTCCGCTGTTCCTGTTCCGCCGATCATTCCGCCCTGCCATACGTACAGAACGGCATCGGGCTTGATGTCCTCCACAAAGTTCATATCAATGATGCTGCCAACGTTCAGCAGAACGATGACCTTCCGGAAATGCTTCCTTACTGTGCGGAGCATACTTTCCTCGCCATCGCTGAGCAGATATGCGCCCTTTTCAAAGCGGTTGTCGTTCTCCTCGCCTGCTGTTCTGCCGAAAATAACGATCGCAGTCTGGCAGAAGTTGGAGATCTTCTCAGCAAGAGCGTCATCAACGGGCATTTCCTCCTGTGACCATGGCTCGCCTCCCCAGCCGTCGCCGAAATCAAAGGGGTGCTCCTTTGTCCATTCCTTGTAAACGTTCAGCAGCTCCTCATTCACCTTAACGCTGCCGCTTTCTTCAAGGCCGTCGGTTATGCCGATAACACGGGACACATTGACAAGTCCGCCCGAACCTGTGCCGCTCTTGTAATAATTCAGCTGAATACGTCCGAAAACAGCCACCTCGCTGTCCTTTCGGAGCGGCAGAGCGTTGTTGTCATTCTTGAGCATAACAATGCCCTCAGAAACAGTTTCGGCAGATTTATCTATGTATTTGTTCCAGTCGAGAACCTTTTCCATATGCAATTTCCTTTCCCATATATGTGATTGTACATTATTTACTAAGTATAGTATAGCTGTTGTTTGGGACAATGTCAAGTCCAATAAAGTACATATTTCATTAACTTTATGAATTATAAAATCACACTATTTTAAATATAATCAGTATAAAAATTCACACTATCATTTTATAATAATTATATACGGAAATGATATAGTATTAAGCGGCTGAGATCAACACCCCACCGCAGAAAGCGGTATTTATGAATGATATCAAGGTAACAGATGCCGCCGCTGTCCCCGGAAGCGCAGCGCTTCTTGTGCAGAACGGCGATAAGGCATTTATGTACGACACAGGCTTCGGCTTCTGTGCGGAAGAAATGGCGGATACGGTCGAAAAAATACTGGGTGGAAAGAAGCCCGATGCCATTATTCTCACCCACTCACACTACGACCACGTTATGGGCTGTGCTGTCCTGGCGGACAGGTGGAGGGATATCCCCGTTATCGCAGGCGAATACACAGCTTATGTGTTCACCCGCCCCACGGCTCTGAAAACCATATACGAGATGGACGTTAACGCCGCCCATGAGCTCGACAAAAAGCCATATCTCACCGACTGCACGGACAGGCTCCATGTGGATAAGGTGGTAAAGGACGGAGAGGTCATTGATGTATGCGGTCTGAAGCTTGAAACAATGGCTTTCCCGGGTCATACAAAGTGCTCTATCGGATTTTACTGCCGTGAAAGCAAGACACTCTTTTCGTCCGAAACTCTGGGAGTTTACAACGGCACTGCGGCGGCTCCCATACTGCTCACAGGCTTTAAGCAGGGTGAACAGTCACTGAAAAAGGCTGCGGCTCTGGGAGCAGAGCATATCGTTCTTCCCCACTGGGGAATGCTGGACGGCGCAGAGGAATGCAGAAAGTATTTTGAAAATGCGCTGTATGAGTTCGAGTGGACGAAAAACCACGTCATAGACTGGCACAACAGCGGTATGTCCGACCATGATATCATAGAAGAGCTTCGCAAAAGGTATCACATAGGTCACATGGGTGCTGTTTATCCCATGAAAGCATTTTACCTCAATACAGGCTATATGGTACCTCTCATTATTAAAGAATACTGTGCAGATTAAAAGAAGATTAAAAAGTGATTCACAAAAATGAGAAATCGCTGTAACCTGTTGACATAACTGCTTTTGTGGGTTATACTGAGAACATAGCAAGAAAGCCAACACAAGGAAGCGATGCAGAAGGCGTTAAGCACCGTCTGCGGTTTCCGAAAACATAACCATATTAACAGGAGGAAAAAATCATGTTTGAAAAATTTGCAGAAACTATCAACAATGCAGGCAAGGCTGTAGGCGAAAAGACTAAGCTTGGTACAGATGTTGTAAAGGCTAACTTCAAGATCTCTTCCGAGGAGAGAGCAATTAACGAGCTTTATCTGGAGATCGGCAAGACCTATTATGACAACAATCTTGACAATCCCTGCTGTGATACCATGAAGGAGCTTTTTGACAAGGTTTCCGAAAAGAAGGCTTCCATCGAAGCTCTCAAGGAGCACGTCCGTAAGATAAAGGGTGTTCTGCTCTGCCAGAACTGCGGTGCTGAGGTAGATGCCGAGAACGACTACTGCGGCAAGTGCGGCACTAAGATCGAAAAGCCCGAGCCTGTTGAGGAAGCTCCCGCTGAGGAGACCGAAGAGGTCATCGACCACGAGGACACCGTAAAGGCTGACGCTGCAGGTGAAGAAGCTCCCGAGATCAAGGTAGAGGTTGACCCCGAGGATAAGCCGGAAGAATAATAAGTGATATCCGCCGCTGTCTTTTAAAAGACAGCGGCATTCTCTTTTTTACGGTATTTTTACTCTTACACTGTTTACAAATGTCGCAAAATGGTGTATAATCTGTATTGTGTGATACGCACAAGGCGTTTGTCACAACGGAAAGGATAATGCCTATGAAGGTTGACTGGAACAGCAAATACACCACAGTGTCGGTATATACGGTAATAACCTTTGCCATATGCCTTGCACTGGTAATAGTTGTATCAAAATTCTCGGTGATAATGGGCGCACTGGGAACTGTGCTCGGCACAATAAGCGCCGTTATCTGGGGCATAGCGATTGCATATCTGCTGAACCCTGTTATGATGCGGACGGAAAGGCAGTTCAAAAAACTGCTTGAAAGAAAAAAGCCCCACCCCAAGCTTTGCAGATTTATAAGCACCGTGCTTGCCATAATCTTCGGCATAGCGGTGATATGCACACTGGTCGCAATAATCGTGCCGCAGGTTCTGGACAGCTTGATGAACATTTTCAACAACGCCCAGAACTATATGAACAACATCTACAACTGGGTAAATACCACTCTGGCGGAATATCCCGAGATAGTAACATATCTTAATAATCAGCTCAATGATATCCAGTCCGCCGTGCTTACCGCCGTAAATAACCTTATCCCAAAGGTGGGCGACTGGGCTGTAAAGCTGAAAGACGGCGCTGTGGGACTGCTGGCAGGTCTAAAGGACTTTATCATCGGATTTATCGTTGCGGTATATCTGCTGCTTGACAAGGAAAAATTCCTTGCTCAGGGCAAAAAGCTTATGACGGCAATATTCCCCCAGAAGATATGCCACAATATGCTGAGAGCTTTCAGAAAAACAAACAACTCCCTCAACGGATTTATCAACGGAAAGATACTGGATTCCTTTATCATCGGTATGATATGCTTTGTGGCAATGAAGCTCATGAAGCTGGAATATTCGGTGCTCATAAGCGTTATCGTAGGTGTAACGAATGTTATCCCGTTTTTTGGCCCTTTTATCGGAGCGATACCCTCCGCACTGCTGCTGCTCATTTCCGAGCCGTCACAGACTATCCCCTTTGTTATCCTGATAGTTGCGATACAGCAGTTTGACGGAAATATCCTTGGTCCCTACATTCTGGGTGACTCCACAGGTCTCCCCGCATTCTGGGTAATGGTGGCCATCTTCCTTGGCGGCGGACTGTTCGGCTTTGCGGGAATGGTGCTTGGCGTGCCAATATTTGCGGTAATATACGCCTTTGCCCAGGAATTTATAGAGAACCTGCTGAAAAAGAAAGGGCTCTCCCCCGACACGGCAGATTATTATCCCGTTCCTGCGGCTGAAAATGAACACAAGCTCTCAATAGGAATATTTGAAAAGCTGAAAAAAGTAAACGTAAAGAACGACAAGAAATAAAAATAACTCCCATGTATGGTACATAACCTTATACATGGGAGTTATTTTATATCAGGACATCAGAAGATGTCCTTTTTGCTTTTAATGTATCTTCTTACCTGAACGGCAATCATAAACACAATGCAGGCGATAAGGAACACAGGCATTATCCATGTGTTGGCATTTTCGTCCTCGGCGGATTTCATTTCCGTCCAGAGGGTCTGCATCTGAAGATTTGCTTCATCGGAAAGATTTACGAATACCGTGGTCTTTTCTCCAATGAAATCCTGATCCGGATAGGAAACGGGATTTGTGCGCACATCTTCATCAAGCTTGTCATACGCCGCTGAATTTGGTGTTGAGTAGCAGATGTAGTCGATATTCGCATAGGCGATATCAGGCTCACACATAAAGTTGATGTACATTTCCGCCGCTTCCTTCTGCTTTGATGATGTGGGAATGCACATTGCGTCAACGAAAAGGTTGGTTCCGCTCTTTGGGACAACGAAGTTGAGAGAGTCGTTTTCGTCCATGATGGTCAGAGCGTCGCCTGCGTAGTAGGGAGCTATAAGAGCATCGCCTGCGCCCATTTTATCGAATATCTCGTCCATAACATACGCCTGGACTATGCGCTTCTGTGCTTTCAAGTCCTCGGCAGCCTTTATAAGCTCGTCGCTGTCCTCTGTGTTCAGCGAAAAGCCGTTCTTTATCTCGGCAATGGCAAAGGCATCACGGGGGTTGTCGAACATAAGGATATTGTCAAGATAATCCTCGTTCCAGAGAATATCCCAGTCGATCTCCTCAGGGGGAATATCTATCATAGTCTCATCGTAGATGATGCCGACTGTTCCCCATGTATATGGCACGGAATATTCATTATCGGGGTCATATTCAAGATTGCGGAAATTGGGCATGATGTACTTGAAGTTTGGGATATTGTCATAGTCAAGCTTCTGCACCATTTTTTCCTTTATCATCTTGTTTATCATATAGTCAGACGGGATAATAATGTCATAGGAAGCTCCGCCGCCTTTCAGCTTGGCATAAAGCTCCTCATTGGTAGCATAGTTGGTGTAATTGACCTTTATGCCCGTAAGCGCTGTAAATTCAGCATTTACATTAAGCGTGCCCTCGTCCGCTCCCGTGCAGATGTACTCGCCCCAGTTATAGACATTTATTGAAATGTTCTTTCCCTTGAAGCGGGTGTAATACTCGGGATCGTCGATAGTAAGGGTCTGTGCCTCGGTCTCCTCCTCGGGGACATCATCGGCAGAAGTATCCTCAGCGCTTTCGGCAGAGCATGAACAAAGCATAGCCGCAGCAAGAAGAGCGGCAATTACGGAAGATATTTTTCTCATGCCCTTACGCCCCCTTTTTCTTAAGCTGTCTTATCTCAATAAAATTCTTGACGATAAGGATAACAACAACTACAACAAATATGATAGTGGAAAGTGCGTTTATCTCGGGAGATACCTTTCGTCTTGTCATTGAGTAGATGGTAACAGGAAGTGTCTGTGATGATGAGCCGCTGGTAAAGTAGCTGATAACGAAATCATCAAGAGAGTATGTGAATGCCATAAGGAAACCGCTTACAACGCCTGGCATTATCTCAGGCAATACCACCTTGATAAACGCCTTGAAGGGGCTGCATCCTAAGTCCTGCGCCGCTTCGTAAAGGTGAGGATCCATCTGCCTGAACTTTGGCATAACGTTCAGGATAACATACGGCACGTCAAAGGTGATGTGGGCTATGAGCAGCGTAACAAATCCGAATTCTAAATTCATTCTTGCCGCAAAGAACACAAACAACAGCATAAGGGATACGCCCGTAACTATCTCAGGGTTGATGATAGGCATATTTGTTATGTTCATAACAATAGCCTTTGGCACCTTTTTCATGCTGTTTATGCCTATGGCAGCCAGAGTGCCAAGGACCGTTGACACAATGCTTGCAATAACTGCGATTATAAGCGTGTTCACCAGAGATGAGATTATGATATCGTTCTGGAAAAGCTTTCTGTACCAGTCAAGAGTAAAACCGCTGAACACGCTCCTGCTCTTTGACTCATTGAATGAGAAAACTATCAGCACGAATATAGGAACATAGAGGAAAAGCATGACCAGCACAAGATAGATTTTTCCAAGCTTTTTCATTCTGCGCCCCTCCTTATATCAGCACCTGATCGTCAGGGCTGAACTGATTCATAACAGTCATAATAACAAGGATAATGACCATAAGAACGAGAGAAATGGCAGCTCCAAGATGAGGATTATAAGCATTTCCCAAGAACTGCATCTCGATAAGGTCGCCTATGAGCAGGTTTGAACCGCCGCCAAGCATTCTTGAAATGATAAATGTGGAGATGGCAGGCACGAACACCATGGTAACGCCCGAGGTTATTCCGGGAAGGCTAAGAGGAACTATCACACGGAAGAGAGTTGCCACTCCGCTGCAGCCAAGGTCGGAAGCCGCCTCGATAACGCTTTTATCTATCTTCACCATTACCGAATAAAGGGGCAGTATCATAAATGGCAGGTAGTTATAGACCATTCCCAGCACAACTGCGCCAGATGTGTTTATGAGCTTCAAAGGGCCTATGCCGATAAGCCCCAGCAGATGATTGATAACGCCGTTGTTGCCGAGAAGCGTCATCCACGCATATGTTCTAAGCAAGAAGTTCATCCACATGGGGAGCATTACTATCATAAGCATGGTCGCCTGCTTGTGCTTTTCCATTCGTGAGAGGATAAACGACACGGGATATGCCACCACAAGGCATATAGCCGTAGCAATTACCGACAGCCATATGGAGCGGAAGAAAATATTCGCATACTGACCCACGTCCTGAATGTTTTTTACGGTAAACTCACCGTCATTGGTGGTAAATGCGAATACTGCTATCATCAGCAGCGGAACAGCAATAAAAACGGTCATCCATACAAGGTACGGAGCCGAGACCCATTTTGTTTTCATATGCTCATTCCTCGCTTTTCTTCATTATGTGGATATCAAAGGGAGCAATATCCATACCTATCATGGTTCCGACAGGCTCGTGCAGCGTTGAATGGATTATCCACTTGTGCTCCATTCCGTCAACTGTCATCTCATAATGAACGCCCTTGAAAACAACGGACTTAACTATTCCCGTAAGCTTTGCGTTTGCGGGAGGAACTATCTTGATATCCTCGGGACGTATCACCACATCTACCTTTTCATTTTTGGCAAAGCCCTTGTCAACGCACTCAAAGCGATGTCCCGAAAATTCCGCAACGCAGTCCTCGGGCATAATGCCGTTCAGGATATTGCTCTCGCCGATAAAGTCAGCAACAAAGGCATTGACAGGCTCGTTGTATATATCTGTGGGAGAGCCGATCTGCTGGATATTACCGTTGTTCATTACCACAACGGTGTCGCTCATGGTAAGAGCTTCCTCCTGATCGTGGGTAACATATATAAAGGTAAGCTCCAGAGCCTGCTGTATCTTGCGCAGCTCCGTCTGCATTTCCTTTCGGAGCTTCAGGTCAAGAGCGCCCAGCGGCTCATCAAGGAGCAGCACCTTGGGGTGATTTACCAGCGCACGGGCTATTGCCACACGCTGCTGCTGACCGCCCGAAAGGCGGGCTACAGAACGCTTTTCAAAGCCTTTCAGATTGACAAGCTCCAGCATCTCGCCCACACGCTTTACTATCTCCTTGTCGGGCAGCTTTTTTACCCTCAGACCGAAAGCAATGTTTTCATACACATTAAGATGGGGAAAAAGAGCATATCGCTGGAACACGGTGTTGACGTTTCTCTTATAGGGAGGAAGCCCGTTGATGCGCTTACCCTCAAAGAAAACATCACCGCTTGTAGGTTCAAGAAATCCGCCGATTATCCTGAGCGTAGTCGTCTTGCCGCAGCCTGACGGCCCCAGGAAGGTTACGAACTCCTTGTCCTTGATATCCAGATTGATTTTTTTCAGGATACGCTCGCCGTCCTCAAAAACGACCTCGATGTCCTTCAGATTAACAATATTTTCCATAAATACCCCGACCCTTCCGCAAAAATAAAGTCAGCGGCCTTTGTCAGTCAGCAAAAGTAACTCAACAAAGCATAACAGTTTTGATTATATCACTTTTGTGCGGCAAAGTCAACGAAATGAGCCACAAATTTTGTAAAATGTTGTATATTTTTGTCGAATACTCTGCAAAAAGTAAAAGCCCCTCAGCGCATCTGCACTGAGGGGCAAAAGTCTTATTTGCCGCTGAACCAATTTACTTTTTCGGGTCCCGAAGTCCGATTGACATGATAATCGTCAAGCTCAATAAGCTCTCCGTTTTCGTCAGGCATATCATAATCATACCCGATGACTGTATAATCAGCGCCGTCCCAGATGTATTCGTCAACAAGAGTATAAGTCGATGCTTTGAGAATGCCGTCGCCGTCAGCAAACACGCCGCCGTATGTCATATCAAAGAAACACGTCTTGTCAAACAGCCTTGCATTTCCGCTGCCGCCTACTCCGTCATAGGCGGGCCAGTAGCAATATACCAGATGCTTGCCGCTGCCGTAATCGGCTGTCTTGTAGGAGGTTATCTCGGAGGTGGATGAAACACAGTTCATAAAGCTTACAAACTCAGCCTCACCGCTGTCCTCAATATAATAGAAGGTCACAGACTTTCCGAAATTTCTGCTGGTTATATCATCAAAACCGCCGTTGCAGAAATCATCGGCTACGTTCTGCTTGTTTTCAATAATAAGATAGTATTCGGTCTCGCCGTCATTGTCAAAATCATCGGCGATATACTTATACTCTGAGGTATCATAGTCGGGAGACACCATTTCAAGCGGCGCAAGCTGACTATAATCGGGATTTTCAGCAGCATACTCAGAGCTGTAAAAGCCTTCCACATCATTTTTCTGCCTTGCGCTTATGCTGTCTATATCGCATACATCGGGATATCCCGAAACAGCTTCGACATCGTTCAGGCTGAGAAGTTCTACCTTCTCTATGTCCATATCAGGCGCAGTTTCTGTGGTAATCTCGGTCTGAGCTTCCGTCGTCTCCGCTTCCGATGATTCTTCCACGGTAGTCTCAGTGGTCTCAACTGTCTCGGAGGAGCTTGAAATCTCGCTTGTACCGGTCTCCGCACCGTTCTCCCCTGCCGCACCGCAGGCTGTCAGCTGCATACACATCAGCAGCACCGCTATTATGTAACGTCTTTTCATTTGTAAGCCCTCTTTCAACGATTTAAAATTGCAAGTCAAATATTTAACTGATATTATGATTATATTACAACTTTGTACCCGTGTCAATAAAAAAATGCACCCCAAAAGCCTTGACCTTTGAGGTGCATATCCCGCATAATTTATCTTCTGAAAGAAGCCATAGTGTCAAGCATTTCAAGCTGCTGCTCAAAAGCATTAAGCTCGGTCTTGTCATTGATGACAACAAGCTCAGTGCCTGTCATTTTTGCAAACAGTCTGATATCATCAGCTGTAAGCGCTGTGGAAACAACCGCATGATGCGCTCCGCCTGCGTATATCCACGCTGCCGAGCCTGTGGCAAAATCGGGCTTTAACTTCCACATAACTCTTGCAACAGGAAGCTTTGGCATAGGCTCAGGCTGCTTTACAAGGGTTATATCTGCGCAAACCAGTCTGAAACGATCGCCAAGGTCTATCATGGAAACAGCGATTCCCTCGCCTGTTACTCCCTCAAATACGAGACGTGCAGGGTCGGATTTTCCGCCTATTCCCAGAGAGTGGACTTCGATCTTAGGCTGCTCAGCCGCAAATACGGGAGATACCTCCAGCATATGGGAAGCAAGCTCGGTTTCGCCGCCTTCGGGCAGGTCATATGTATAGTCCTCCAGGAAGCCTGTTGCACCGTCTCTTCCCTCAGCCATCTTGAAAAGCACGGCAGCAAGGGCAGCGGTCTTATAATCGCCCTCAGGGCCGAAGCCTACGCCCTTTGCCATAATGTTCTGCGCAGCGATTCCGGGCAGCTGCGAAAGGCCGTGAAGATCCTGGAATGTATCTGTGAATGCGGAAATATTCTCACGGGCAAGGAACTTTTCCAGCGCCGCTTCATACTTTGCCTGCTCCCTTACTGCGGCAAGATTGTCGGTATTCATGGCATACTTTTCGGTGTATTCAGCCATTTTTGCATCTATCTCTTCATCTGTGATGCCTGAGATGATATCGCAGAGATCGCCAATGCCATAGTAATTCACGTTCCAGCCGTACTTAATCTCGCTTTCCACTCTGTCGCCGTCTGTAACTGCAACATCACGCATATTGTTGCCGAACATGGCAACTCTCATTCCCCTGCCAAAATCAACTGCAACGGCAGCCTGAGCAAAATGGCGCACTCTTTCGATAACATCGGCGTGCTTGTAATATCCCGAAACGACTTCACGCTTTATGCCCAGACGTGTGCAGATAAATCCGAACTCCCTGTCGCCGTGAGCGGACTGATTAAGGTTCATAAAGTCCATATCAATGCTGTCATAGGGAAGTCTTTCGTTGTACTGGGTGTGCAGGTGAAGCATAGGCTTGCTCAGCGCTTTAAGCGCATTTATCCACATTTTTGCAGGAGAAAAGGTGTGCATCCACATTATAACTCCCACGCAGTCCTTGTCGGACGATGCCTTTGTGCAGATATCCAGCGCTTCGCTGCTGTTTCTTACCACAGGCTGAAAAACAACGCCTGCAATGCCGCAAAGCTGCTCATTCAGATATGCAGCCATTTCCTTTGAGTCCTTTGCAGCCTGAGCAAGAGTCTCCTCGCCGTAAAGGTCCTGACTTCCGGTAATAAAATACAAGGTTTTCATCAGCATTTCCTCCATGCAAATAATATTAAGCTTATTATACCGCACAAACGGGATTTTTTCAAGAATACTGTTTGCCGATTATAGACATTTATTAACCTGTGTGGTATAATATCCTAAAAGGAGTGAGCAGCATGATAGCACGATATGAGCAGAGCGTTCTTTCGGGGCGTTCACAGGTGACAGTCCAGCGTTACATGGGCTTGCAGAATCTTCCCCACTGGCATATGGAAAGCGAGCTTATCTTTGCCCAAAAGGGCAGCGCAGAGGTAATGTCGGAAAACACGGTCTATCCTCTATCCCAAGGCAGATGCGTTTTTATCCGCAGCGGAGCTGTGCATTACATAAAGGCGGAAGCGGAAAGCATCATCACTGTTATGAAGATAGACTCCGAGCTTCTTTTTTCATCATACGGAGAGCAGACAACTGTTTGTCCCCTGCTGGAAAACGAATATGATTTTTCGGATACCTTTGAAAAAATCAGACAGGAGATATCCCGGGGGCAAAAATATTATGAAGTGATATGTTCGGGTCTTGCCTCTGCCGTTATGGCTGAGATATTCCGAAATGAAAAGGCGGAGGCGCTGAAAAGCTCCTCGGAAAGCACGGCATACAAGTCGCTTCTCAGCCACATTTCCGAGCATTACGCCGATATGACCTTTGATGAGGCTGCCGATTTTATGTGCTTCAGCAAGCCTTATTTCTCCAAGTATTTCCGCAGAATGTCGGGTATGACCTTTTCGGAGTACCTGAACATCGTCCGTGTAAGCGCCGCCGCAAAAATGCTGTCCAAGGGTATGCCTGCGGGAGAAGCCGCACTTGCCGCTGGCTTCGGAACTATACGCAGCTTCAACCGTGTTTTCAAGCAGCTCACAGGCTTTACCCCACGGGAGCTGCCAGATGACTATGTTTTCATAGGCGGTCCGACTGCAGATGACAAGGGCTTTGACCCCACTCTGCCGGTGAGCAGGGTGATATAGCTTATGCTTAATAAATTCAATGCTCCAGTCTGTCCGAAAAACCCATCAGTGCTGCAGTGTATATTTTTCTTTAAAGAGTTGAATTTCGCATACAATTATGTTATAATTATGTAATTACCATTGTGGATTTTATATTATTGTCAGCGGAGCAGAAATATGCTCATATCCGTTGTGGCTGGCACAAAGGCTAATGTGAAAAAGATGAAAGTATGAACGAGCGTTATAATATAGGCATTCTGGTTGCAAACATTATGGATTCATTCAGCAACAGGGTGTCAAAGGGTGGCTTGTGCCCAGAATGATAGAGTCCGTTGACGGCTGCCACAAGTGGCTTATGAGGAATGCTCCTGCCGAAAATGTCTCTGTTATCAACAGGATATTCAAATACACTGTAATAAAAATATCCAACGGAATGATAAATGATTTCAAGAAGCTGGAAGACAGCCAAAAGGAGCACACACATCTTTCCAATCTTTTCACAAGGGACACTCTTATGTTCAATGAAAATATGGCAATGAGCTATGCCCGTATGATGAACAAGTTTTACTGTCTTGACATAAAGTCAAGCTATCTTTTCCTCATTGATGAGCCTGCGGAATATCACAACAACGGAGAATTTCCGAAGAATCTTAAATGGAAATTCATGTCATATCAGGACGGAATGAACTTTAGCATGGTCCCTGCCAATGAGCGTGACGTTTCATCTGAATATATGTACCGAAACAAATATATCTCCGATTCCGAGCGTCACACATTCATCATTGCCGACCTGTATTCAAGAGAATATCAATACGGTCTGCTGCTCTGCGAGCCGACCTCCGACAAATTCTTTGCTGACCTTGAACTGGTGGTGTATCAGGTAAGTGCTGCGGTTAAGCTCATAAATCTTATCTCCGAGCAGGACAGGATAAACGAAAAGCTGCACATGAAGAATATCGCTCTGGAAAATCTGTCCGAGATAGATGAAATGACGGGCATTTATAACAGACGTGGATTTTACAGAGCCGCATAGGCATTTATCGAAAACAACAAGGGAAAAGATATTATCGTCTGCTATGCGGATATGGATAACCTGAAGCTGGTAAATGACGGATACGGCCATTCCGAAGGCGATTTTTCAATAAAAAGCCTTGCACTGTGCCTTAAAGAAGCATTCGGTGAAAACGGCATTGTGGGAAGAATGGGCGGCGATGAGTTTGCGGCATTTATCCTCAGCGAGAAAACAGAGGGCATTGAAAGCATAATCGGCAAAAAGCGCAGGTACATAGAGCATCTCAACCGGACGGCAAACAAGCCTTATCATATAGATATGTCCATGGGATTCTGCGAATGTGTCTGTGAAAACTCCTATGACTTTAAGGAAGCCGTTGACAAGGCTGACGGCAAGCTTTATGATAACAAGACTGAGAGGAAAAGAAGAAACAAGAATAAAGTCTCCGAAACTGAACATTGAGCATATAAGAACCCGTCTTCACAAGCATATGCGCACGTCTTTTCGGCAAATTTTGCCGCAGACTGCGTTAAAAATCCTTGCCGGGCGAAAGCCCGCCTGCGGATTTTTGCCTACTCTGCAACAAAATTATGCTCGAAAATCCGCACACATTTCTTATGAAGACAGGTTCTAAAAAGCATCGTTCGCAAAGAAAATTCTACTTTGCGGACGATGCTTTTTTGTATGCTATATGCTTTGTTCCAAAACTATGACTGCGCTGTGTCTCCAACCGACGAATTTCAGACTTTTTGCCGATAATCAGCTTACCATATCAGCAACAGATACTCCGTACTGCTCGGTAAAATAGCTTTCGATAGCGGCAACGTCGCCCTTCATTTTCTCGTTTGCACTGTCGTATCTGCCGTTGTCCTTTGTGCTCTGAGTGGAATCATTGCGGTCGGAATCCTCTATCTTTACTATCTCGCCTGCGGCAAGGTCATAGGTGTAATAGAAGCCTGTTCCCATCATAGAAACATAATAATACTCCTCAACAGTGTTGCTGTTATAGTCAAATGTGTAGTATTCGACTGTTTCATTGCCGTTAAGGTCGGTCTTAACGAATTTGACTGTCTTTGCTGCCTTGTCAGCGGTTATTTTCAGACCTGCACCGTCAAATGGCGAATGCTCGGTGTCAAGATAAGTAAGCACACCGTTTTCGTCTGTGAATGCAGCTGTGCCGACGCTGCTTTCCTGCTGCTCTGCCTGAGTGCTTGCCGCATCTGTCTGTGACTGAACGGCAGCATCACCCGAACAAGCTGTCATTGACATTACTGCTGCGATGGCTGCAATAGTTAAAATTACCTTTTTCATTTCATATTCCTCCTAAAATCTTAGAACCTGTCTTCATAAGAAATGTGTGCGGATTTTCGAGCATAATTTTGTTGCAGAGTAGGCAAAAATCCGCAGGCGGGCTTTCGCCCGGCAAGGATTTTTAACGCAGTCTGCGGCAAAATTTGCCGAAAAGACGTGCGCATATGCTTGTGAAGACGGGTTCTTATAATGACTATATTAAGCCTTTCGGCTGTCATTCATTGTTATACTGTTTAAAACAAAGGTCAGTTTATAAAGCTGCGGACATTTTCCTCCACAGCAGTGCCTGAAATATCATCAAGCCTGACATACTCTGCATTCATATGCTCGGCTATCTGCTTTGCAAAGCCGAATCTGATATAGCTGTTTTCGGTATCCAGCACCATTGCCCCCACTCCCGACGAACGCACCTGTTCAGCCATAAAAACGGCATCTTCAAAGGGATCTCCGAAAAGCGGGATATTTGCCTTGCCGTCGGAAATAAGAATCAGATATTGAAGCGCATCGGGTGTCCTTATCCGCTCCGCTCGAAGAAGCTCATTTGCCTGCAAAATGCCTGCCGCCAAAGGTGTTTTTCCCCCTGTGGGAAGCTGGTCCATACATTTTCTTGCAAGCTCGGGACTTCCTGTTATACTGAGAAGTATCTGTGCACCCTTTCCGCTGAATGAGACCACACCCACACGGTCACGCTTCCTGTATGCTTCCGAAAGCAGACCACGCACTGCGCCCTTGACCGCTCTCATACGGCGCTTTGCACCCATGGAGCCGCTGGCATCTACCACAAACAAAATAGTGGCACCTGTGCGCTTTTCCCTTACCTTCTGCCTGAGGTCGGAGCTTCTGACAGCAAGCATCATACCGTTTTCGGGAGTTCTGCTGCCTCGGTTCAGCGCCGCACAGCAAAGTGTGGGTATCAGAGCAATATCACGGCATTTTCCGTGGGGAACGGTGCTGCGCACATATCGACCGCTGCTGTCGTTGGCAATGGTCTTGCTGCGCTTTCCGCTGCCGCCGTTCTTTCCTGCGGCATTTATGCTCTCGGCTGAAAGCGGAAGCTCCTCCCCTGCCATCTCGGTATCACTATGGCTCTTGCCGATGTTATTGTCATCGGCAGCGTCGCTTTGCGGTGTATCGGACTGCACCTGGGCATTATCGGGCGGAGTTTCTTCACGACTGTCCGACTGCTCTTCATGCTCGGCAATATTCTCTGCAGGCGGAGCAGACCTCATTCTGTGGGGAAGCACCAGCTTGGCAGCTTCGGCAACATCATTTTCGCTGACATTATCATCGCCACGCCATGCACAAAGGGCTTTGGCAGTCTCAGTCAGGATTATTTCGCACCTGTTGCCCTCGCAGCAGGCTTTATTCGCGGTGAGAGCAATGAGCCTGAGTATTTCCTCCGACACCGAAACCGACGCAAGCCTTTGGGAAGCCTCTCTTATGCTTTCCGCAAGCTGCTCCTCTGCAGATCTATACTTATTGCAGAAGCTTTCGGGATCACTTTCGTATTCAAGCCTGCGCCTGATGATCTCCGTGCGCCTGTCAACGTCATTTTCACCCGTGACATTTACAAACAGCCCGAATTTATCCAGAAGCTGCGGGCGAAGCGATCTTTCCTCTGGGTTCATCGTCCCTATGGGGATACATCGGCATGGGTGGCTGTAGGATATGCCGTCACGCCGAACAATATTTTCCCCCGATGCTATGACCTCTGCCAAAATACCCGCAGTGTGGTTTCCCAGCAGATTTATTTCATCAACATAGAGGAAATTTCCGTCAGCATCATACAAAAGTCCCTTTTCAAAGCGTTTCACTCCGCCGTTTACCGCTTCTGACAGATCAAGCGTACCCACAAGCCTGTCCTCGGTAACGTTCAGCGGAACTTCAATGACCTTTCTCCCCGCCGCAAAGGCAAGTCCTCTTACAGCAGTGGACTTTGCAGTCCCCTTTTCTCCCGAAATAAGCACGCCGCCTATTGCAGGGTCAACGGCACTTATGATAAGCGCAAGCTTCAGCTGCTCCTGCCCAACTATCGCCGTGAACGGATACGGGAAGAGGCTCATATTTGCTCACGGCTTTCTATCATCTCAAAAACAGCCGCAATGTCCATATGCTGCTCCTCAAAGGGCTTTCTGCGCATTCTGTGGGGAAGCACAAGCTCTGCCGCAAGCTTCATATCCTCCTTTGAAACCGCATTCCTGCCCTCATAGGCAGCATTGGCGCAGGCGGTCTTTATCATGGATATATCCGCTCTGTGTCCGTCAACCCCAAGAGATACGGATATCTCCGCCGCAAGGCGCAGTATTTCATCGGAATAAGTAACGCTCCCAAGCATTTTGCCCGCATCGGTTATCCTGCGGCAAAGCTTTTCCTGCTCGGGTCTCCATTTTTCAAGGAATGCCACGGGATCATTCTCATATTCAAGATAGCGCTTTACGACCTCGGTTCGCATTTCAATATCCGTCTCGCCCCTTACATCTACCACAAGACCAAATCTGTCCAGAAGCTGCGGACGGAGATCGCCCTCCTCTGGATTCATCGTGCCCACAAGCACAAATCTTGCAGGATGACTGAACGAAACACCCTCACGCTCCACAGTGTTAATGCCCATAGCCGCCGAATCGAGTATAACGTCAACAACATGGTCGTCCAGCAGGTTTATCTCGTCAATGTAAAGAATATTGCGGTTTGCATCGGCAAGTATTCCCGGTTCGAAGTGCTTTTCGCCTGTTTTCAGCGCTCGTTCAATGTCAAGAGTTCCAACCACTCTGTCCTCTGTGGCGCTGACAGGCAGATCGACCACCCTCATATGCCTTTTGACTGCTTTAAGCTCGTTTTTGCTGCGGCAGCTGTCGCACTGGCAGCTCCTGTCATACGGGTCACAGGAAAAGGGACAGCCCTCCGCTTCCATGCGCTCGGGGAGAACCTCAGTCAGCGCACGTACAGCAGTGGATTTTGCCGTGCCCTTTTCGCCCTTTATCAGAACTCCTCCCAGTGCGGGATTTATCAGATTAAGTATCAACGCACGCTTCATTTTTTCCTGTCCCACTATTGCCGTAAATGGGAAATAGGCTCTTTTATTCATTGGTCTTCACCCTCTATCCTGTTTTCTGTTTCAAGATAAGCCTGACGTATGGCTTCAAGCTGCTCTTTATCCGCATTCCAGTAGCCCCGACGGCTGTATTCCTCCATCTGCTCCAGAATATCCATGTAAGCATATGGGTTGTTTTCAGCCATGCGGCGGCGCATTTCCTCATCCTGCGCATATTTTGCGCAAAGGTCATTGTATATCCACTGCTCAACAGCTCCCGTGGTTGCCGCAAGACCCATAACATTCTCAAAACGGTCGGCTATCTTCTGCGCTCCGTGATATTTGTGAGCAAGCATACCGTCTATCCACTTGGGGTTGAGCACTCTTGTCCTGATGCCCTTTGCTACAGCCTTTTCGGCAGTTTCGGTAACAGGCACCGCTCCCGTTGTGTCGGTGATAAGCATTACCGCCTTTTGTCCCCTTACCATCTCAACGGATTTGGCAAGTCCGCCGAAAAATTCATAGTAATGGTCAAGGTCGGTTATCTCATATTCGTTGTTGTCACGAACCTGAGAGACTATCTCCACGCTTTTGAGATTTTGCTCGTAAAGGTCACCCATGTCTCCGCCACGTTCTTTTCGGTTATAGGCATAATGCAGAGATGTCAGGAACCGGCTTCCTATCTGCTCTTCCTTTTCCCATGCCTTTGTCTCGATTATGGAGGTTATGCCCGTGCCGTATTCTCCCTCTCGGGGTCCGAATATCCTTGTTACTGAAAGCCTTTCTGCTTCATCGTGGTCATATCCCCTGTCGGTCAGATAGGCATAAAGCTTTTTGGAATTTGCCTTCATATAGTTCTGCCCGTCCGTTTCGTCCGCTTCGTTCACAAGATGAAGAAGATCGTCCAGATTATCAATGATATTCGGGAAAAGGTCACGGAAAAATCCGCAGATGTTTATTGTAACGTCAATACGGGGTCTGCCCAGCTCCTCAATGGGGATAAGCTCATATTTGGGGTTCCATGCCGAATTTCCCTTTGCAAGCCTTGCGCCAAGGTAAGCCATTATCTGTCCGATAGTCTCACCCTGGGTGCGGGATGTCTCAAGTCCCCACAGTATCACCGCAGTGGAATTGGGGTAATGGTTGTATTTGTCAAAATAGGTTTTGATAGTATTTTCCGCCGCTCTTGCGCCACGCTGATATGCTGTCAGAGTTGGCACAAAACGCTGGTCAAACTGATAAAGATTATATCCCGATGGAAGCACCTCAGGGCTGCGGTATATGTCTCCGGCTGCCTTTGCAGGGATATATCCGCCTGAAAGTGCATTCAGCAGCTGCTCATTTTCGGCATTCTGCTTTACCTCGGCATATTTTTTTCGTCCGTACTCAATAGTTCTGCTGAGCTTTTCGGGAACACTTTCGCCTGCAAAATATTTATCTAAATATTCCTCAGCCAGAGCGTTTATTTTTCTGAGCGGCTCGCCGCCCTTTTCTTCTGCCCCCACAAGGTCAATGCCAAGCTCCTCGGCAGCGATATCGCACAGCGACGGTGTATCATCGTGAGGCTTTTTCAGCAGCTCACGGACATAGCACTGCGCCTCTTCATCGGAATAAGCCTGACCGAAAATGTGCAGACCTTTGGGAATGAGGGAGCTGTTCAGGCGGTAAAGCTCCGACTCAAGCTCTTCCATATCCGTCGGCAAACTTAGCTTTTCGGCAAGGGCGGCGATATTCTGCTTTACTTCATCTGCCGCACTTTTTGAAAATGCAAGCTGATGATGATAGTCGTCCAGCATTTTTGCAAGCTCCGCATACTCGCCGTAAAGTCCGCTCTGAATAAATACAGGCGGTTGATAGCCCACAAGTGCGGCATGGGAGCGGCGCTTGGCAATAGTTGCTTCCGCAGGATTTCCGCAGTAATACAGATAAAAATGCGGCGTGTCGTAAAGCAGCATATCGGGATAGCACGTTCCGCTCATTCCGCATTCCTTGCCCTTTAAAAATTCCAGAGTTCCGTGTGTTCCTACGTGGATAACAGCGTCCGCACCGAATTTATCGTGAAGATACCTGTAAAAAGCAATGTACTGATGATGCGGCGGAAGAGACTTATCATGATAAAGCTTGTCGTTATCCTCGTGAAGCCCTCTTGACGGCTGGATACCCACCAGCACATTTCCATATACAGCAGCAGGAATAAGGAAATCACCGTTATCATCGGTCATGATATCTCCGCCCAGTTCGCCCCATGCGTTTACTACGGAATTTCTGTCAGCAAAGCCGTTCAGGAATTTTTTATAGTCCGCCAGCGAATATCTGAGCATTTTATCATCATCGGAATATTTGCCCGTATTGACAAGACCGCCGTTTATAAAGTCGGACATGAGCTTTTGTGCATCAGCCTCTTCCGCAGTATAGCCGTTGTTTTTCAGAAGCGAAAGGATAGCCGAAACTGACTCGAATGTATCCAGAAATGCACCGCCGAAAACATTGGACTCTCCGGGTGGGTAGTTATAGCATATTATCGCTATCTTCTTGGCGGAACGGGCTTTCTTTCTGAGCTCTATAAATTTTTCCGCACGGTCTGCAAGAGCTTCAAGGCGCTCTTCGATTATTTTTATCTCGTCGGAGGTAACGTCAAACTCCTCATCATACATAGGTTCTGTTTTGGCACCAACCGGAAGCGTAAGCATTGCTCCGTCCTGCTCGGGAAGCATTACAGATATAAGCACCTCTGAGGCTGTGCAGCCCTGCACCGAATCATTCCAGTCCTTTTCCGTGCGCCTTGACATAAAGAGCGGGTGCAGATAGGGAACATTAAGCTCTTTGAGCATATCTGTTCCCGCTGAAATGTTTCCGCCCATAGGGCCTGCGCTCAGTCGGAAGGACATACAGTTCATTATAAGCTCGGTCTTTGCAGGCATAAACTCTGTCAGCAGCTTTTTCAGCGTTCCGTCATTTATGCCGTCCATTCCCGAGACTGCCACAGGCAGCACATTTGCGCTCTTCTGCAGGCGCTCGCATATCTCAGCCACTGCCCCCGAATAGTCCATAGGATAAATATGGCCATAGTAAAGGAACGCAATAACAGGCTTTTCCTCATCAAAAGGAAAATCGGTGGAAAACTCCTTAAAGCTGCCGTAGCATTTCATATCCTTTGGCCTGCAGACCACAGCCGCAGGTACCTCCCTCGGTTCGGCGGGCTTGGGCAGCTTTTTCCCGCCTCCATATTCCCTCAGTATGAGATACAGCATATTCAGGATATTGTTATAGTCCGCAACATAGAAATACTTGCAGATAAGCGAGTAATTTCTCATATCACGCATTTTTCCGGGCATGATCTTTCCCATAGCCTCCGCCATGGACTGCATTTTCTTCATAGCTGCCATATCGGGCTTTTTTCCGCCGCCTGACATCATTCCCGCTGCGGAAAAGCTGCCCAGCTTCAGGTATTCCCTTGCCGAATTGCCGTAAGGGATAACATTTCCATTACATTCCCTAAGCCCCTTATAAACAGCCTTTACAGTCTCAACAGGGCTTCCCATAAGGTCAACAAATACCATATCGGAGGTCTTTATATCGGATATGAGCCTGTCGGTCTTTTCTTTGCCATACTCTGTGACTGCATAGTAAAGGCGCAGCTCCAGAAGTTCCTCTTCAAGGCTCATTATCTCCTTTGCCGCTTTCATCAGACTTTTCAGGGCAGGGGCGGAAACGGTTATAAAAGTAAATTTCATTGTTTTTTCCTCTTTGCATAAAATACAGGCGAATTATCCTCGCTGTCGGAAAGTATCTCCGCTTCAACGCTGAACACGTTTTCAAGCTCGCCGTTCTCAAGCAGCTCTCTCGGAGCGCCGATAGTATGTACCTTGCTTCTGTTCAGCAGGATCAGCTCATCGGAATATCTTGCCGCATGATTCATGTCGTGCAGCACCATCACAACGGTTATCCCCTCTTCACGGTTGAGCGCCGCCACAAGCTCCATTATCTCCAGCTGGTGAGCGATATCAAGATAAGTCGTCGGCTCATCGAGAAGCATAAGCTCAGGCTTCTGCGCTATTGCCATGGCAATACGGGCACGCTGCCTTTCGCCGCCTGAAAGCGCATTTATTTTTCTGTCCTGCAGCTTTGTCATGCCTGTGCGCCTGATTGCCCATTCAACAATGCTTTTATCCTCGCTGCCCGTGCCTGACCACCACTTTTTATGGGCATATCTGCCGTATTCAACCAGCGTTTTAACGGTTATATCGCTCATGCTCGTGTCATTCTGGCACAGCACCGCCATTTTCTGCGCCACAAGCTTTGTATTGGTGCGGAAAATATCCTTTCCGTCAAGCAAAACCTGTCCGCTTTGCGGACGGAGATTTCGGCTCATTGCCCTTATGAGGGTCGTTTTTCCGCAGCCGTTGGGGCCAATTACGGAATATATCTTTCCACGCTGTATATCAAGGCTTATGCCGTCAAGGATACGGGAATTTCTGTAGCCTGCGCAAAGATCTCTCACAGATAAAATAGTATTTTCCATATGCGCCTACTTTCTGAGAAGGTACAGGAAGAAAGGAACTCCCAGTACAGCCATAACTATTCCCACAGGTATCTCGGTGGGGCTTAAAACCGTTCGAGCAAAGGTATCGCTGAGCATGACCAGCGCCGCTCCCAGGAGCGCTGTTGCAGGGAACATTATCCTGTAGTTATTTCCGAGGATAAGCCTTATGCTGTGGGGAACGATAAGCCCCACAAAGCCCAGCAGACCCACAACGCTTACCGCAGATGCCGCAAGCAGTGCCGCCAGAGCGGTAAAGCCAAGCCTCGTAAGCTCAACATTAAGCCCCAGTCCCCTTGCGGTATCATCACCGAGAACAAGTATGTTCAGCTTGTCCGCAAAGATGAACGCCAGAAGCAGACCAGCGATCGTATAGGGCAGTATGGTCCTTACCTCGCTCCAGCTTCGTGAAGAAAGACTTCCGTTCATAAATGTAAGCGCACCGTGAACTCTGTCGCTGAAAAAAACAAGTGTCGCCGATATTCCCGCACCGAAAAGCTCAGATACCGCAACGCCCGAAAGCACTATCCTTGTGGGGTCGATGCCGCCCTTCCATGCCAGAAGGTATATTATCGCCGCTGCAAGCATTGCTCCCCCGAATGCGGCTATGGGCACAAAATTCTGCCACTGGGGAAATATTACAAGTATTACGATACCGAAAAGTCCAGCTCCGCTGCTTATGCCTATAATAGACGGATCTGCCAGCGGATTTTTCATCACGCCCTGCAGTATTGAGCCTGAAAGCGCAAGGTTTATACCTACAAGAGCGGCAAGAATCATTCTGGGAAGCCTAATGTTCCAGATGACCTTGTTATTGGTCCCCGTATGATCTCCCGAAACAGTATCTATAATATCCGAAACGGAAATATCCATCGTTCCCACAACGTTGCCAAGAATAAATGCAAACACCACTGCCGCCGCAAGAATGACAAGCACCGCCGCTTTAAATGAGACGGTTTCTCTCAGATCTGTTTTTTCCATCAGAACGTTTCTTCCACCTCTCCGTAAATATCGGGATAAATGCTCTGCGCCATATATTTTATGGCATCAACATAATACGGGCCTGCATTATAAAGATAATACTGCTGGGGAAGATAAATTACCCTGCCCTCGCTTATGGCATTCACCGAGCTCCACGCAGGATTTGAAGCGAACTGCTCTTCGACAGTCTTTTTAGCCTCTTCATTGCTTGATATCATAGTTGTTACAAGAACATAGTCGGGATCCTTTTCAACGATGTACTCGATATCCAGCGGAGTTGTTTCTGAACCTACGGTATCGGGGGCAAGACCCGATGCGATGTTATCAAGCTCAAGGATACCTGCAATATCGCCTGCAATGCTGTTGTCAAGCTTTACGGCAAGTGATTTTGAAGTAACATAGAGAATTACCACTGATATATCATCATCGGGAAGCTTGTCGGTAATTTCCTTTTTGCCCTTTTCAAGCTCTGCGATGCGCTGTTCGGCAAGCTCGCTCTGACCCAGCAGTTTTCCGAATGCACGGTATGTATCAACAACGTCAGAAAAGCCTCTGATATGCGACTGGATAACGTTATAGCCCATCTCACGGAGCTTTGAGCTCTGAGTGGTCTGGGTGCCCACCTGTGCTATAATAAGGTCAGGCTCCTGTGCTATTACAGCCTCCATATCAACAGAATACACGGGGCCTATCTGGGGAAGCGACTTTATTTCCTCCTCATATCCTTCTGTAAGGCGGACATTATCGCTTACATCGGAGGTACAGACGGATTTGCCTCCAAGGTCATACCAGATATTCAGCGGAGTGCCTGACAGCACGGCTACCTTTTCAGGCTTTGTTTCTATGGTCGTTTCATATTTGAGATAATCACGCACCGTGAGAGGATAGTCATCGCCTGTAACGAGAATGGCTTCCTCACTGTCCGAGACCTTGTCGGCTGCTGCGGCATTTTTCAGTCCACCGACCCCTGCATTGTTCGCTGTAGTCTCAGCCGCTCCCTCTGATGAAGTGCCTGCGTCCGATGATGCACAGCCCACTGCCGATAAAGCCACGACCGCTGCCATAAATGCTGTTAATACTCTTTTTTTCATGATCCAATATCCTTTCGTGAACTTATATGTATTTATGCAAATAAAAAACGGACATTACCCAAGCCCCAGCATGGATAATGTCCGTTTGCTTAATTCTTTCACTTTTTATGATATGATATGCCGTGCCAGGTTTTGCCAAATATAAAAAAGGCAACACACAAGCGCCGCCAAAGCAGCCGATTTTTCACATCATACCATCATTTACGTTCCGGAGTTCCGCAGACAAAGGAAAAATTTCCTCATAAACAATACCCTGCACGGGGAGGATACAGGCAAGTATTCCGACTTATTGCCCGCCAGAACGGCTCGCATACGCCTTCCCGAAGAAACTCTCCAGTGACTGACTCACGTCATGTATGCGTTAAGACAAAATACGGCAACGGCCTTGCTCAGGATTCGCACCTGATTCCTTGTTAGGCTTGGCAGCTTTTGGTTAAAAGCACTGCTTTTGCACCTGTATCCCGATAGTTATTCATTTTTTATTATTTTACCATCTTATTATTCGGTTGTCAATAGAGACTTGATGAACTTCAAATGCCTATGTTATTTCATTTTTCAAATAAACACCTCCTTTTTAAATATTTAATTTAATAGCAAATAGCCATACTCTCAATGACCATAGATGAATAATTCACATGAAAGCAGAAAAAATAGTAAGGCAACCAAAAACTCAGGAAAAAGTCAGCATCGCAATCATATTGCTGCGATACCGATCTTGAATTTATACGTGAAAGGAACGATACTATGAAAGCAACAGGTATTGTCAGGAGAATTGACGATCTCGGAAGAGTGGTCATTCCCAAAGAGATAAGGAGAACTATGCGTATCAGAGAGGGCGACCCCTTACAGGCAACAATTACACAGGCGGACAGGCTTATACGGCTGGCTGAGAGATTGAAAGGCAACAATACATAATAAAAAATGACCTCAACCTGTTGAGCATATATGAATCTGCAGTCATAAATTTAACATGCAGTATTAGTCTATAAATATTCATCAAGAGTTATAAGATAAGGCAATTACGCCGTAGGGTCAAATCATTATTTACATTGTTACCGCCCTCAGCACCAGGCTCCAGCTGATACACACAATACAGAATGAAGTCAGCGTGGAACAGCAGGGCGGCAGACTGCGGAGCTTTGTTTTTTCATAAAGCTTCATTGCAGTAAGCGGTGTGAAAATTGCCGCAACAAGTATGGATATTATCATAAGAGGAACACTCATTTCGTAGGTGTTTATGAATGCGGAGATTATTACAAAGCCCGAAAATGTAAAGGCGCTTTCTCCCCGCTTTACCTTTGGAAACCATAAAAAAATGCTTGTGGCAATGGTGATAAGCTGGCAGCACATGACTGTGGGGAATTTATACGCCGCACAGGAATTAGCAAGCGGGTCAAGCCACCATGCCAGCACTGCTCCGATATACATTCCAACTGTTCCCCAGCTGCTTCCCCAGAAAATAAGCTCAGAGGGGTCTGCCAGTAGCCACCTTACATACAGTCTGCTGTCCGAAAAGCTCCTGTTATCCGCAGGAGAGCTTTTGTATATGCTCATATCTATGGGTGTCATCCACGGAAGATGTCGGCAGAGCAGCACGCACAGCGGCACTGTCACTGCCATGCCGATAGCTGCGGATACAAATGCGGGCAGTCCCAGCGGCTTTACTATGTACGGCATTGCAATATACGCTCCGAAGCCCGCAGGAGCAAGTCCTCCGAGGATCATCTCGGTGGCGATCTTTTTTGCACCGCCGCCGTATATGTTAAAAAGCAGCGGAGCAAGGCTGCAGAAGGATATGAACGTTGCTGCCCAGCCGTTCATGGTCGCCCTGTGATAAACAAGGTTTGCAAGGAGCATTGCTCCCGTGCTGACAAGAAGCATAGGAATAAAATAACCGCTGCCGCCAACAAGATCAGTGCCGCGGAAGCGTGAATTTGTCCGCTCAAAGAAATATCCGATGAACGTAAATATTATCATCACAACACCGCAGACCCATGTTCTCATTACCTGACCCTCGGGTATCTCCCCTATCAGCCACTGTATCTCCGACCATACATAGCCTGCGTTTTTCCCTGCGATTATCTCGTCAAGACTATCTATATAATGGTTTGAAGCAATGCTGTCCTGCAAGGTGTTCATTATGAACATCAGCGCCGTACATATTATCAGCGTGACGATATAGGCAGGCAGAGCACCCTTTCTTTCCTTGAAAAACATATTCCCCCTCCTTGTAAAGCAGCGCCGCTCATAGCTCATATGAACGGCGCTGTACTGTACAATGGATATTATCCGCAGAACTTGCTGCACATAACAAAATGTCCGGGAGAAACCTCCACGTTTTCGGGGCATTTTTCCATGCACTCATCGTCCGCATATATGCAGCGTGTGCAGAACGGACAACCCTTGGGCGGATTTTCGGGTGACGGAGTATCGCCGACTTTAAGGTCAAGGCTGAAGCCCTCATCGTTTATGCCCTTTTTGATACTGGGCGCCGCTTTGAGCAGCACCTTGGTATAAGGGTGACGTGCATCGCTGTAGATATCCTTGCTCTTTGCCCTCTCAACGATATGACCAAGGTACATGATAAGTATCTCATCTGCGATCTGACGAACCACCGCAAGGTCATGTGCAACCAGCAGTATCGAAAGGTTAAGCTCGCTCTGGAGGTCCATAAGCAGATTTATTATCTGAGCCTGCAGTGATACGTCCAGTGCGGATATAGGCTCGTCTGCCAGCAGCAGCTTGGGATTTACCACCAGCGCACGGGCTATTACCGCACGCTGCCTCTGACCGCCCGAAAGCTGGTGTGGATATCTGGTAAGGAAGTCGGTATCAAGACCTATAAGATCAAAGGTCTTTTTGATGATAGCCATTCTTTCTGCGGGGTCTGATACGCCCGAAAGCTTCAAAGGCTCCTCGATGGACTCCTGAATGGTAAAACGTGGGTGAAGCGAAGAAAGGGTATCCTGGAATATCATCTGGACGCTTTTCTTCATCTCGTCCCTGTCCTCTGGATAAAGCTCGTCCAGAGGGCAGCCATGAAATCTTACAGTACCTGTAGTGGGCTTTTCGATATCGGAGATTATTCTCAGCAGTACGGATTTTCCGCAGCCTGATTCGCCTACAAGGGCAATGGTCTTGCCCTCCTCGACCTCCAGCGAAACGTCGTCAACGATACGCTTGTTGCCGACTACCTTGCTGAACAGTCCACGTCTTACGGGATATAATTTAACAATGTTATCGCATGATAATATGGGATATGATTTATCCATATAGCTCACTCCTTATTCAAGAACCGTATCGTCGGCAGTATTATAGTCAAGAAGCGGGAAGTGGCAGGCGCAGAATCTGTCCTCGCCTATCTGTTTCAGCTCGGGGACTTCCTTGCGGCAGATGTCCTTTGCATAGGGACATCTGGGAGCAAATGCGCAGCCGGGCTGAGGCTTTGCCATATTTGGAGGGAAGCCCTCGATGGACTTCAGTCTCTTTGTCTTACGTGCTTCAAGCAGTGGTACGGACTGGATAAGTCCGACAGTATAGGGGTGGGCAGGCTTTAAAAGCAGATCTCTCTTTGGTGAGGATTCAACGCAGCGGCCTGCATACATTACAAAGATATCATCGGAGAACTGGGAAACAACGCCGAAGTCATGGGTGATTATCATAATGGAAATGCCCGTTTCCTTCTGAAGCTCGCTGAGAGCCTCGATTATCTCCGCCTGAATGGTGATGCCAAGGCTTGTGGTAGGCTCGTCGGCAATAAGTATGGACGGGTCGCATATCATAGACATGGCGATGAATATTCTCTGGCGGAAGCCTGCGGAAAACTCACAGGGGAACTTCTTCATTACCTCGTCGCCGTTGCGTATGCCTACAAGCTTCAATACCTCTATCGCCTTGTCATGGGCTTCCTTTTTGGTAGCGCCCTTCTTGTGGACAAGGTATGCTTCCGTAAGCTGGCTGCCAAGGGTAAGGTAGGGGTTGAAGGAGGTGGTAGGGTCCTGGAATATCATTGATATCTCCCCGCCCCTGATCTCGCTCATACGCTTCTCGCTGACTTTAAGGATATCCTCGCCGCCGAACTCAATGGTTCCGCCTGCGATATAACCCGGCTCGTCAACGATACGCATAATGGAACGGGAGGTAACGCTCTTTCCCGAGCCGCTCTCGCCGATGATGCCGAGAACATGACCCTTTTTCAGTGAAAAGGTTACTCCGTCAACGGCCTTTACGGTAAGGTTTTCGTTTATCTTGAAATAGGTCTTGAGACCCGTTACTTTTAAAAGAACATCGCCGATCTCAGCTTTTTTAACGTCCATGATGTTCCCTCCTTACTTGCGAAGCTTGGGGTCAAGCTTTGTCTGGAGACTGTCGCCTACAAAGTTAAGCGCCAGTACCATTATCATAATTACGATACCGGGGATAGCGGTTATCCACCAATCGGTAGAGATGTACTGTCTGCCGTCCGCCATAATGTTTCCGAGAGATATGGAGGGCGACTTGATGCCGAGCTGCATATAGCTCAGCAGGCTCTCGTTGATTATCATTGCTGCGATATCAAGAGGAAGTACGGGAAGGATCGCAGGCATAAGGTTCTTGCCTACATATTTTACGGCAATCCTCAGCTTGCCTGCACCCATCATTCTTGCGGCTGCGATGTAGTCCATGTCCTTCTGCATCATAACGCTGGAACGCACAACTCTCGCATAAGCGGGCCATGCGGAAAGGCTCAGCACTATGATGATGCTCAGAGGATTGGGTTCAAACAAGGTAAGCGCAATGATAGCCAGCACGATGAACGGGAATCCCATCTGGATATCGGTTATTCTCATTATCAGAGTGTCGATGAAGTTTGGGTGTGAAAAGCCCGAGATAATGCCCAGCACCACGCCTATAGCCAGTGCCAGCGCAACGCCGCCTATACTGATAAGAAGAGATGTGCGCAGGCCGTAAAGGATACGGCTGAAAATGTCTCTGCCCATTGCGTCGCAGCCCAGAATATGCTCGCTGTCCGTAAAAGGCTTGGTAAGTCTTATGGAGGGCGTCATCTGCTGCGGATCGCAGGGAACGATGACAGGTGCCAGAACTGCCGAAAGAACGGCGATTATAACGATAAGCATTCCTATGCAGAACATCTTGTTCTTGCCGATATACTTGAAGAAGGCCTTGACCTTTCCTCCGCCCGAAGCAGCTGCGGGCTTTGAATTTACTGCTTTTGATCTTACATCAGTCATATTACAAATCCCCCTGTGCCTTACGAATTCTCGGGTCGAGATATGCGTAGCCGATATCTATCAGCATATTGACCACGATAAAGAATGTGGAAAATACAATTATAAGACCCTGTACCAGGTTATAGTCACGTCTGTTGATGGCATTGAGTATCTCATAGCCGATGCCGGGATAGCTGAATACATACTCGATAACAACTATGCTTCCTGCGAGGAATCCCAGCTGACCGCCGAGGACGGTGAGAAGAGGGATAAGCGAATTTCTGAGAGCGTATCTGAAAAGTGCGCTCATCTTATGCACGCCTCTTGCTCTGGCTGCCTTGACAAAGTCCTGATTAAGGCTGTCGATCATACTGAGCCTTATGTTCTTTATCATAACGGACATTATCGGCAGCGCCAGAACTATTGACGGAAGCACTGTGCTTATGTAGCCCTTATAGTCCATGGAAGGCAGAAGATTAAGCTTTACACAAACAAGCAGTATAAGCATCGTTGCCACCCAGTAGTTTGGCATTGACTGGAACACTACGGAAATTCCCGATATCAGCCGATCGGCAAGCTTGCCGTTGTTTACTGCGGCAATTACACCGAACAGCAGGCTGAGTGCAACTGCCAGCACCACGGTGTTAAGCATAAGCAGCGCTGATTTTCCTATAGTGCCTGCGATGATGTGATTAACGGAATCGTTCTTGAAGTAGGACTGACCCATATCTCCGTGGAAGATATTTACGATATAGTCCTTGAACTGTATGATTATCGGATTATCAAGACCCATCTCAGCCCTGATCACCTCACGCTGTTCATCGGTAGCGTTGGGCGCCATTATCTTGACAGGGTCGCCCGGGATATTTCTCAGCAGCACGAAGCTGATGAACGTTACACAGAATAAGATGAAAATTCCCTGAACAACACGTTTTATCGTTGTGTTTAACACAGTAACTCCTCCCTGCGTAAAAAATTTGATAAAAACAGAAACGGGCAGTCATTCGTTTGTGTTTATGACTGCCCGCTGTATTCTGTCTGAATGTTATTCCTTTACTACGTCCTTGACTTCAAAGCTTGTGGTAGGCAGGGACTTGAAGCCCTTTACATTGCTGCCCACACCGTAGATGGACATGGAGTTGAAGAGAGGAACATCTTCGCACTTTTCAGCAAGCAGAGGATAAACCTCATTTGCAAGTATTTCCTTTCTCTTTTCGCTGTCAAGCTCGGAAGCTTCCTTGTCCATAACAGCATCCAGCTGATCGTCAACAAACTTGGTGATAAGTCCGGGAGATCTGTAGAAGGGGTTGAGCTTAAGGTCAGGCTCAAGTCCCGGAGGGCACCAGCCGCCGTCGATCATGGTGCAGGGTGTTGCCTGATAATACATATCGTTCCATGTAGCGGTCTCAACAGGATTGAACTTTACGTTCAGACCGATAGCCTGGAGATTTGCAGTAATGAACTCGCCGTACTCCTTGGTCTTTACATAGAAGCCAACTGAGGTCGTATAGGTCATTTCGGGAAGTCCCTCGCCGTTGGGGTAGCCTGCTTCGGCAAGAAGCTCCTTAGCCTTTTCGGGATCATATGTTGGGAAGTTGTCAACGGGAGAATAGCCCCAGACTGTGGAGGATACGTAGCAGTCTGCAACCTCGCCGTAGCCCTGGAGGATATCATTTACGATAGTCTCACGGTCGATAGCGTAGGAGATAGCCTTTCTTACAAGCTCTTCGTTCATAGGCTCAACCTCAAACTTGAAGAAGAGGTGCTTGAGCTCTGTGGTGAGCTGAGTGATTACCTCAGTATCGGGATTGTTTTCCAGAACACTTACCTGCTCGGACTCAACACGCTCGATGATATCAGCCTCACCTGTCTGGAGGGCTGCCAGACGTGTGGAGGAATCCGCAACGTACTTGTACTGAACGTAAGGAGTCTTGGGAACACCTTCCCAGCAGTCATCAAATGCGGAATAGTAAATGGTGTCGTTCTCGTACTTATCGAACTTGTAAGCACCTGTGCCGTTGAAGCCTGCGGAAAGCTTTGCGGGGTCTGCAATGTCATCTGCGGACATTACAGGTACCATACAGAGCATATTGATAAGGCCTGCATAGGGCCTGCCGTCTTCCATTCTTACGTTGACGGTGTACTGGTCAACAACCTCTACCTTAACGGGCTGGCTCCACCAAGCGGTGGTAACGCTGTCCTTGGAGGAATGCTTTTCCAGAGTAGCCTTTACGTCCTCAGCATCAAAGTCGCTGCCGTCCTGGAACTTTACGCCTTCTCTCAGCTTGAGCTGGAGAGTAGCATCGTCAATATATTCCCATGATGTTGCAAGCTCGGGAGAAAGCTCCTGAGTATCGGTATCCATATGGATAAGTCTGTTAAAACATATCCACTCTGCGTGAAGCTGGGCGAGGGTCGTATGGCTGGTGGGATCCCAGTTTCCGAGGAAGTTCTCAGCGGAGAGGATAACAAGCGTATCCTTGCTGCCTGCTGTTCTTCCGCCGCCTGTTGTGGATGCAGCCGCTGTATCGCCGCCTGCTGCCGAAGAACCGTCAGTAGTTGTTGATGTATCACCGCAGCCTGCCATAACTGTAGCTGCCATCATAGCTGCGACCGCAGCAACTGTAAGTCTTTTTAATTTCGTTTTCATACCACCACTCCTAAAATCTTTTTCTTTTTATATCTTCTTTCCTTAAAATCTCTTAAAACTTCAAAAAATCTTTCCGTGATCTTTGAGTATCAGAACTTCAGTTCCTTCTTGAGAGCCTGCATCTGTGCGGAAATGTACGCATTTCTGAATGCACAAGCGCAGCTGTAATCCTCGGGTACCATTTCCTTAACGGTGTCGGAGATCTTAGCCTCCTTATCGAAATCCACCTTAATGGTCATATCGCCGAACTTTTCAAGCAGCTCTGCCTTTGTTGCGGGGAAGGTAATACCTGCCTTACCCATTGCCTTGATAAGATTGTGAGCTTCAGATGTATAAACAGCCATGATAATAACCTCCCATTACTTTGTATAAGCGTTGTAATCGCTGACGCCTCTGCCTGCACCGTTCTGGTCGGGGCAGGCAGCTCCACGATGCTTGTACTGCCAGATGAAGTTGTATGCACCGGGCTGTGTACGCATCTTATCAACGATTCCGGGGTAAACATCTACCTTCATGAGCCAGGGAATACCCTTGGGAGCCCTTGCAAATACTGTACCGTCGGGGTTTACTGCCATACTGTTGCCGAAGTAGGTGTAGCACTCATCTATTCCGACGGAGTTGCAGCCCAGAACATAAGTCTGGTTGCAGTAAGCGCCTGCCTTGTTGGTGATCTCCCAAGCCTCATCATAAGGAGCCATGTAGTGGGAAACTCGGCAGATAACGTTTGCTCCGTTTACCGCAGCCTCTCTCCAGATCTCGGGATAATCGCCGTCGGCACAAATGATAATGCCTATCTTTGAACCCTTAGGGCCATCAACTACCTTGCACTCGGTTCCGGGAACTGTGCATTCATCGGGGAGCCAGGGATTCATCTTAACATACTTGTGAACTATCTCGCCCTTGTCATTTACGAGGATAGCCATATTCTTTACAAACTGACCGTCATTCTCACGTACCAGAGGATTGAAGATACCCCAGACACCCAGCTCCTTGCACTTTGCACGAACCTTGTTTATAGGCTCGGAGTCAAGGGTGAGAGCCAGTCTTGGCCAGTCGCCGGGAGCAAAACCGTGGAAGCCGCACTCGGGACACATGAACAGATCATATCCCGGAAAACCTGCCGCAGCCTTATCCATATAGCTGAGAATCTGATTTGTGTTAAATTCAACGTCCTCCATGGTGTGTGCACTCTTGGGAGCGATCTGAGCCATTACAACACTCATTGCTTCTGTTTCGATTTTTCCGTTAAGAGCGTAAGTCGATCCGATGTTCATAATACTTCCTCCTATTTAATGGCTTTGCAGCAGCAGATACTTCCTGAATGCCTGCGGCATAATATCTGCTGCAAGAACTCTTCTCCGAAATGCTTCAAAAAAGGCGCCGTGTTTTTATAACACGACGCCTTTGTCTGAAACTATCATTAAAGAGAACCTTTTGGGTTTAAAGGTTTGTCTGACTAAGCTCATCTCTTATTGATGTTCTCAATCATTGATATCATTATATACCCTGTTTTGCAATTTGTCAAGAGTAAAATTGCATTTTTCAATTTTTGGCATTTTATACAAGGATTTCATTTGCAGATATGACAGCTTTATATATCTTACTTGCAAGCCATATTTTCTTAAAAATATATAATATTATCGGCAAATTAGCCGTATCCGAGCCTGCATGAGCTGCCGCAGCATATTATTTTTCCATTTTCCGCCTTGCAAGACGTCAAGCTTAAAATTGCATATTTTCTTTTAACATTTGTTATGTAACTGTTATATACGACTATAACGATAACAAGGCTCTCCTCCCCTGCTGCAGCTTCCTTTTCATCCGACAAGCATAAAAGCGGCTCAGGTTTTATGTACCCGAACCGCTTTGTTAATGCTAATACTATCAGTTAAGACAAAGGTTTACCCCGCTTTTCTTTTGTTTAAGTATCTCCAGCATAAGGTCAACGATATGAGCCGCCGCCTCTACAGGAGGTATTCCGTGGCGGCTGATGTTGGAAACAACCGTATATTCCGACTCCTGCATATCGGGACGGGCATTATATGCCATATATGCGGACATACTTTCAGCTGTGAGAAGTCCCGGACGCTCGCCGATAAGCACACAGGTGAGCTTTGCATTGAGCAGCGGAGCGATAGTTCTCGTAGTGTTCACACGGCAGTAACGGACGAAAAACGGGGTTCCCACCGTTACACCCTCGGCTTCCAGTCCCTTTGTGATCGCAGGCAGGATATCTGGAATATTCGCTGCCACACTGGGAGCGCAAAGGCCATCGCCCACATATATCTCCACGTCGATATCATGTTTGCAGTTTTCGGATATCTTTTTCTGCGTATCCTCGTCAAAAAGTCTGCCAAGGTCGGGACGGGTTATCATCATACTTTTGTTTTCGCATTTGGTGCGCACCTCAAACAGTCCCAGCTCCTTTACAGTCTCTTCCGAAACCTCAGAGAAAACTGCGTCCGCTGCAGCTGCCTGATCCGCCCTGAAGCGGAGGTAGGAGCAGGTGGGATATCTTGCTCCTGTATGTCCTATGGCTATTCTGGCAGGAGTCTTGCTTTTGAGCACCGCAAGCTGCTCCGGATCCTGTGGGTTTTTAAGCAGGCAGAAATCCTGCATTTTTATTTTCGTTATATCATTGTTTTCATAATCAAATTTCGGGAAAACGGGCATAACAGTCATTCCTTTCGTTAATTTCCGAAAATGGTGGGGTCACCTGCACGGTCGGTATAATGACCTTCCTCGTCGATTATGCCCCATTTGAGCATCCACTTTTCAAACTCGGGATTTGCGTGAAGTCCCAGTATCTCACGGGCTGCCTTTACATCGTGATGACCTGTGGTCTGATACATGAGCATGATATCATCGCCGTGAGGAATTGCCATTACATAGTTGCAGCCGCCTGCCCCCAGCATTACCAGCAGATTATCCATTGCACTCTGGTCACAGGTATTGTGGTTGGTGTAGCACACATCGCAGCCCATGGGCAGACCGTGCATATGGCCGCAGAAATTATCCTCCAGACCTGCTCTCAAAACCTGATCGCTGCCGTAGAGGTATTCGGGGCCGATAAAGCCTACCACTGTATTTACGATAAATGGGTGATAGTGCCTTGCAAGGCCGTAGCAGCGTGATTCCATGGTCTGCTGATCCCAGCCGTTGTGACCGTCGGAGGAAAGCTCGGACGCCTGACCTGTTTCGAAATACATATAGTTGGGGCCTGTTCCCGTGCCCTCGGTGCGCATAAGCTCGTTTGCTTCTTCAAGCATTTCCACGGTAACGCCGAATGCGTCCATGGATTTCTGTGAGCCTGCTATGGACTGGAAGCACAGGTCGGCGGGAGCACCCTGCCTTATTGCTTCCATCTGAGTTGTAACATGAGAAAGCACACAGTTCTGGGTGGGAATATCGTACTTCACCATAACGTCCTTGAAAAGACGGAGTATCTCGCCTGTGGAGTCAGCCGAATCCGTTGCAGGGTTAAGGCCTATTACAGCGTCGCCCATGCCATAGGAAAGTCCCTCCAGCAGTGATGCGGCAACGCCCTTGGGGTCATCGGTAGGGTGGTTCGGCTGCAATCTTGAAGCCATTGTCCCCGGAAGTCCGAGGTATGTGTTGCAGTGAGTGACTATTTCTATCTTTTTTGCGGCATACATCAGGTCAAGATTGCCCATCAGCTTGCAGACTGCGGCAATAACCTCGCTGGTCATACCTCTGCCTGCACGGAGTATCATATCTCCTGTGGTGCGGCTGTCCAGTATCCACTCACGCAGATCTGATATAGTCATGCCCTTTATCTCGTTATAAATTGGAATGTTAAGGTCGTCCTGGATTATTCTTGTTACCGAGTCCTGCTCATATGGCACTGCGGGGTTTTCACGGATATCATGGACAGTGATATTGCTCAGAGCCATTTTTGCCGCAATTCGTTCCTTGGTGTCCTCTGCAGCGATACCTGCAAGGCAGTCGCCGGATTTCAGCTCGTTCGCCTTGCACATAACTTCCCGTATATCCTTAAATTCATATGTTCTGCCGTAAAGCCTTACTTTATATGACATTTTTATCCGCCTTCCTTGTGGGTTATGAGAATATCAGGGTTTTTACAATGACGGGCAGCACTTTGCCGTGGGCAAGCGGTTCGCCGATGTCGATGAAATCACCGTCCGAGCAGGAGATGCCGTCCACACAGATAAAGTCCCTGTCCTTTATCCGACGTTTCAGAGCCTGTCCCAGCGCCTTGCCGATATCCGCTTCGGTAATGATGATAAGCACGCTTTGGTCGGAGCCTTCCGCACCTGCGCACACAGCGTCTGCCATAGCTTCTATCTCCTTGAACGAGGGACAGGGCAGACCTTTCATTGATATTGCCGTCAAACGGTTTTCATACCTTGAAAGTCCCTTTCTTATCTGCTCCCCTGCAGAGGGAATATCCTCTGACGTTTCAAGCTTTATCCTTGAAACGGGAATGCTTTTTATTGGCAGACTGCCGAAAGTGTATTCGATGGTACTTCCCGATACCTCCATGCTGAAATTGCCTGCGCCGATAACGGTGGCACGGATAGTCTCCTCCGCCGTTTCGGACATTCTTTCGGTAAGCAGGGGCGAAGCTGCCACGGCGTGACCGAGGAAAACGCCTATATCGCCGTATGGGAACTGCTTTTCTCCCGAATAGCCCATGCAGTCGGCAACACCGCCGGAAAAAGTAATGATATCGGGGACTATGCCGCTTTTCATGCTATGGTTCGTTATCATAAGCTCCAGGCGGCTGTCAGGTTTTCTCAGTCCTGCGGACTGTTCTATCACTTCCGTCATTTCTCTGCATATATTTTCTGCGGTCTCGGAAGTGAGGATATCGCCTATGGATACACTGATGCCGCTCATATCGGCAAGCTTTTTCAGTTTCTGTGCGATGTATGTCACCCTGCCGTTTTCATCGACCTTGATAAGCCTTCCGCCTATGTCCAGGCAGGCGGTATCTATGGCAGTGCCGTCTCTGAAAAGGCAGATATTTGTGGTTCCGCCGCCTATATCAAAGTTTGCAACAGTTTTTCCTGTTTCCTCCGAAAGTCTTGCTGCGCCTGAGCCTTTTCCTGCCAGCACCGATTCAAGGTCTGGGCCTGCGGTGGCTACAACAAAATTTCCTGCTGTTTCGGAAAGGGCTTCGGTAACCGAGCGGGCGTTGCTTTTTCGGGAGCTTTCGCCTGTGATTATAACTGCGCCTGTGGTGAGCATATCGGGGGTGAGATTGGCTTTTTTGTATTCCGACATCACAATGTCGCTTACCTTATCGCCGTCTATCTCATTTTCCGACAGCAGAGGGGTGAAATATATCTCGCTTTCATAGATTATTTCCTTATCCACTATCTCGATCTTGGGGACGGAGCCGAATCCGCCTGTGTTCTGAATGGTCATTCTGCTGAAAATTATCTGTGTCGTAGATGTTCCCACGTCGATGCCTGCACTGAGGATAGTTTCGTCCATATAATCACATCCTTATAAAAAAAGAGCACCACAGGTACAACGTCCTTGTTGCACAACGCCTGTGTTGCTCTGATAATATTATATCACGGCATCCTTACCATGTCAAGACAAATTTGCAAGTTTCAGCATATAGACTTGCAAATATATTATTAAAACAAATACAATATTTTTTACAATCGCCTTAAATCGTGGGTATCCTATCTTATCAAAGAAGGATAACTCTTTGCAGCATTCAAAAAAACGATGTAGCTCATAGCTGTTTCATTGCCGTCAAGGCCAAGCTTTACGAATCTGACTGTCTTGTATTCCTCATTTTTATATGATATTATCAAACCAATTTCACACTGAGTACCACCAAGTCACACTGAGTCACACAAAAAATCTGATGTAGTATAATAAAACTTGACACAATCCACCCACGAAAATATAATAAAAAAGAAGGAGAGTGTCAAGGAATGGGACAGGTAAAACAGTACAGCCGAGAATACAAAGAGGAAGCCATGAAACTTGCAGAGGAAAAAGGGTGCAAAAATGCAAGTATAGAATTAGGAATATCGTATCATACATTATACGATTGGATAAAGCAGGCACGCAAAGGAAATCTACATCTTGAAAAACGCAGCGACAGCAATGTATCCAAGCTTGAAGAAGAACTGCAGCAGCTTCTCCGTGAGAACAAGGAACAGGCAAAGGAAATCAAACGGCTTCAAGAGGAAAATAATTTTTTTATCGGAAGCAACCGCTTTTTTCGCAGCGAGCCGTCAGAAGTGTGCAAAAAAGGAAGAATGAAATTCATTGCTCTGAAAACCAAAGATGGAGCAGAGCGAGGAAAAATTGCTTTCTATTGCAAGGCGCTTGATGTGACAAGACAGGGATTTTACGATTATCTTAAAAAACGTGACAAGCCCTGGAAATACGAAGCTCTGGCGGCTGAAATGATGGAGATCGTTGAGGAAGATGAATGTAATGATACATATGGCAGGAAGCGGATGCATCAGGCACTTTTGTTGAAGCACCCTGATGGCGAGTGTGTTCCCAGCGAAAGTACGGTGTATCGTGTAATGCATGACATAGGAATAACTCGCAGACCGAGGAGAAAGCCTAACGGGATCACAAAGGCAGACCGTGAAGCAATGAAATCGGACGATCTTCTGAAGCGTGACTTCAAGGCGAATAAGCCCTGTGAGAAGTGTGTAACGGATATTACAGAGATCAAGGGAAAAGACGGAAAGCTTTATACATCGGTGATTTTTGACTGTTTTGATCTTGCCCCACTTGGAATATCAATGGATACCAATATGAAAGCAGAATTGTGCGTAGAAACAGTAAAGAATGCTGTCAAGTCCTATCCCGAATTAAGGGGCGCAATTCTTCATTCAGACAGAGGCAGCCAGTATACAATCGAAAAGTACCGGGAAACACTAAAACACGTCGGATTGGTTCAAAGCATGAACAGTACCGGAGGAAGATGTCACGATAACGCCCTCTGCGAAAGTATGTGGGCAAGAATGAAGGAAGAATTGTTTTACAGTAGGAACAGAAAATCTGAAGATTACACAGTAGCCAAGTTGAAAACTATTCCGTCAAAGAAAACTACGGGGTAAATTTTGTCGAGAGGACGGTTTTGCCATTCATTTACCTCAGGAAGAATTTTGTCGGTTATTCGGGAAACAAGCCCCTGGGAAATTTCTGCACCATAGATTTCTCTTAGGGTATCTTCAATATCACGCTGGGACATTCCCTTTGCGTACATTGCCATGATTTTCTGTTCAATTTCATCTGTGTGAGTCTGTCTTTTTTCAATGACTTTAGGCTCAAATTCTCCGTTGCGGTCACGTGGAACAGATATTTCACATTCGCCGTAATCGCTGGTTATGGTTTTCTTGCCATAACCGTTTCTGCTGTTGCCGGAATTATTGCCGAGAGCAGAGTTTTTCTCATAGCCAAGATGTTCGTCCATCTCAGCTTCAAGCATCTGTTCGATCGTTCCTACGAATAACCGCTTTAATTTTGCCTGAATAACTCCTGTTGTTTCACAGTCTGCCATTAGAAGCTGAACAAGCTCCATTTCCTTTTCGCTTAATCCGTGATTTCTGTTTTTCATACCAATTTACCTCCAAATTTCTTTGTGGTTATTATTGGCATTTACACAGTTTATTATTCAGACTCATAATGCCGAAAAATATCCGGAATGTTGAGGATCACTTTTGCAGATTCCTGGTCTTCACACTACGGGGTTCGCTGGTAACTGTCATCACAGGCACAGGTGTGTGCCTGTTTGGCGGTTGCGTTGTAGCAGTTAATCTCTATCACATTAGCTAGCTAATGTTTTAACTTTAACCGCCGGTACTCCTGCATACAACGAATTTGCTTCACAATTTTTATTAACAACGGCACCAGCTGCTATTATACATCCATCCCCTATTGTTACACCGGGAAGAATTGTTACATTAGCACCAATCCACACCCCTTTTCCAATATAAATAGGAGCAACTGTATTAGATCCTGCTCGACGTTCTTCCCCACCAATTTTATGTGATGAAGTAATAAACGAACACTGCATTGCAATATGTGTTCCATCAGCTATTGTTATGAAATCTGAAGCATCAAAATAGCAAAAATAATTTACATAACAATCATTTCCAATCTTAACCTTATTTGAACTAAAATAACACTTAGGATTTATGTTACCGCTATAAGTGATAATACCTGCTATCTGATATATTTTCTTTCTTAGAAATTTCGGGACCCAGTAACTACCGCCAAAAGAATTAATCCATAAATCCCTACCAATTATTTTCAACTGGTTCATTCGGTTAAGAATCTTACTCATTTTTCTATATCCTCCTTTTTATTTTTAGAAACTATTTTAAAAACCATCTGCAATTCTTTTTTATCACACACAATAACCAAATGAATAATCGCACCAATTATACAAAATATAACTCCGCATATTCCCAGCCCAATCCATGTATTTGGACGATATATATTAGATATCAATTTAAAAATTATGGTAATAGCTATACAAGATATTATATTTCTTATCAAACATGGATAAAAAGTCCAATAAGGCACTTTTAGTGCATATGACATATACAATGGATTCGTAATAAAATTTGTTATTAACATTACAACTGTCGTTGTTAATACAACTGAATAAATGCCAAGTGGAGTAAATTTAATTAATACATACATTCCCACAACATTCAGAATTCCACCAATTATGGTCGTAATGCATGGAAATTCTTTTTTTAGTGTAAGCGTATATACATAATATAATGGTGTCATCGGTCCACTAACAATACTTGCTGCAATTGTTATCATAGTCAGTGAAAAAATCAAATTAATATTTTGGTTAGGGATCCACAATTCATAGTAAATCATCCCCAACGTGGCAAACCCTGCAAATGCAATATTTGAAAGAATTCCAGAAATCTTCATTGATATTTTTAATTCCGACATTAACTGTTCTTTTTTATTTTGCGCATAGCTTTTTAAAAACATTGGCTGAAATGCTTGCGCTACTAACTGATACAAGCTGTGAAAAATATTATCTATCGTTTTTACAATAGCAATTTCTCCCATTGAAATTGGTGTTAACATTAAATTACATACAACCAAATCCAAACCACTATTCAGGATATTTCCCAGCGAATTAGCTGAAGTCCATATGCCATCTAATATCAACCTACGTACCGCTGAAACCTTAAAATAGCTTCGACTTGCAGACAATTCAGGTGTATTTCTTTTACAAATATAAATATTGGATATTGCTATTACAAAAGCAGAAGCAATTAAGCCAACGCCAACATAGTAAACTTTCTCTGGAAAAAAGCCGTATAACACTAACAATATTCCAGCCTCAAAAATATAGGATAAACCTTTATAAATGCCTGTACTATCAAGTTTATTTTTGATATAAGCCGAACAACTGAACACTGAAAAGACAGTTGTAATCCAAAAGCTAATGAAAACACACATAAAGAGAAGCTTTACATCAAATACGATAGACTCTGGAATTTCAAAGATATGCTCCAAAAATGAAATTAAAATAAACGCCAAAGCAGTAATTACTGAAGCTAAAAAAATATCTCCCCAAAAAACAGAACTAAAGTATTCGTTACTTTTGCAGATATTTTGATTATGATATTCAAGTGCAATATAGCGAGAAGCATATGAATTTAACGCAACAGTTATAACTGTTGCATATTGTGCACAATTCTTTGCTAAAGACACAAATCCATATGCTGCTGTTCCTACTGTATCTGTTATATAAGGCGTTAATATCAAATTTATCAAATAATTTAATATAAACGCAACTCCTGTAACAACAATTGTTTTTAATAGTTTCCCTATTTTGCTTACTTCCAATCGCAGTTCCTCCTAAAAATTGCAAAAGATTCACCATTACTGCCATATGGTGCATTCTCTAATCGCTTATAGAGTAAAATAAATATCATCCGTTACTTTGTTGCTTATCAGTATAAATATGATGCGCTCTATTTATCATCTTCTATTATTTTTTCTTCTCTGCTCCAGATGCAATACGAAATAGCAATTAAAAAGAAAAGTAGATCATAGGACATATAGTTGAATGTTCTCTCTACCAGACTTCTAATCGTATAGAACAAAACAATTAACACCAGAAACTGTTTGCCGTCATTTTTTTCAACGGTAACTCTATTCATTGACTGCAAAACCAAAGCTATAAATAATATAACACCAATTGCTCCAACTTGCAAAAGCATTTCTAATAGTAAATTATGTGCTCCAATCGCAAACTGCGACAATCCTAATGAAGAGTAAATAGACCATAAAGACGATACATATTTGTCATTTATCCAAAACGTCCCATAACCTGCACCTATCCAAAAATTACTTTCCGATGCGTATTGCAATATGCCATTCCAAATGGATGTTCGTCCTGTCAACGTAACGCTTTTTCCAAAATAGGCCAAAATACTTCCTATCAACGGAAGAATGACATAAACTGATGCCCAAAATAACGATGTAATAAAAATAAATAAAGAGCCAAGTTTATTTTTATTTTTTTTTATATAATACACAACAAAAATAATAAACGTAAAAGCAATACAAAACACAGCACCAACGGCATGGCAAATAATAAAAAGCGGAATTTGAGCTATAAGCAGCAAAAGACCTGCAACTCTTTTAGATCCTTTTGAATAAAACAAACACCATGCCACTGTTACCACAAGACCAAATGCTAATTCATAAGCACACGTATTCTTTGTAGTAAATAAACCTACTAAGTTCTCTTTGAAAAATGGATCAGAATATAAAACATCACTCGGACGAAAAATATACATATACCATATCATAGCAACGACAACAGTTTGTGCCCGAATAGCTATTGATGCAATTTTTTCCATAGAAAAATAATATCCAATATAACATGCAATCGATGCCGTTCCGATCAGTCTAACTACTCCTTCAAAGAAAGTATTATAATCTTTTGTTACCACAATTCCAGAAATAAATACATAAACAAAAAAACCTACATAAAGTAAATATTGTTTTGTAACCCTCCATTTTTGCTTTTGGTACAAAACATAAAACAGGCCATATATAGCATAGAACATAAACAATGTATTGTACACCAAATATATAACATGTGCCACTGGCTTAGGAATTGCATTTTCAAAATTTCCTAAAGCACCCATATATTGTGTTAACAACATTACTAACAAAAGCTCATTAATATTGCAATATATCGTTTGTTTACTGAATTTCATTATATTTTTCCTCTACTTTACGATATGCCATTGCAGTAATCTTAGCAGACTGCTCCCATGAATATTTCTCATCTTTTAATTGTTTAACATTCGCCTGATAATCCTTGAGCTTTTGCTTATCTAATTTTACGAATGATTCTATTGCATTCGCCAATTGCTGCGGACTCCCCGCTTCAAACAAAAGTCCACTTTTTCCCATGCATGTTTCTTCATAAAAAACAGGAATATTACTAGCAATTACTGGCTTTTCAAAAGAATATGCCATCAACAGTGCACCCGAAGCGTATATTTCTCTATATGGAAAAATAATACAATCTGCCTCATTGAAATAATTTTCAAGAGTATCATCTGGAATAAAACGAATATCAAACTTAACTATTTTCTCATCAATATTTAATCTATTGCGCATCGCTATATAATCTGTGTCATCATAGTTTTTTTGCTGGTTACCAGCTATAACAAAATGACATCTTTTTGTTACTTCTTTAGGAAGCAATGCAATAGCATTTAAAAGTATATCAATTCCCTTGTACTTTCTGAGCAATCCAAACATCAAGAATTTTACAGGTTCGCCAGTCTCCATATGCTTTATATGATAACTTGTATAGCAACCATGCGGAATAACAAATACATTGTCTTTTTTCTGGTCTCCAATATGATCTAATAGCAATCTTTTGCTACTTTCATTATGTACTACAAGCATATCTGCCAAACTGCAAATACTAATTAGTTTTTTTTCATCACTTTTTTTTGCTTCGTGAGGAAGAATGTTATGCACTGTAAAGCAGAATACATTCACATGTTTTTTTAAGATTTTATAGAAAGGAACCTCACATTCATGATGAATAATCCCTTCCACATGGAGAACATCTGGTTTAATTTCTTCTACTATTTTTTTTATTTTTATTAAATCTGATAAGTATTTTTTAAACGCTTTAACTTTGTTTCTATCTGGCTTAGAATGGAGAACTGGCTTTATATTAAATAATTCATTCGATTTTTTTTCATAACTATCTTTGCAAATCAATGTTACATCTGCAAATTTAGACAACTCACAACATAATTCATATGTATAAAAATTCTTAGGTAAAAAATAATCAATCAGCACAACAGATTGAACATTCTTATCTTTCATATTATCAATCCTTATTGTTCAATAATTTTCGCTGGAACACCAGCAACATAGCAATTATTAGGTGTATCATGAATGACTACTGCTCCTGGTGCAATAATAACATAATCACCTATACGAATATCGCCAAGAACACAAGCACCATCTCCAATTTTAACATGCTCACCAATAATTGGGGGTCCAATATTATTTCTACTTCCTATTGTAACGCTTTGACCTATTATAACATCTTGTCCCAAAATTGCCCTAAAGTGTACTACTGTACCTCTGCCATTTCCTGATAGCGATAGTCCCTTTCCAAACTTTACAGATGCTGGAAAGTCACACTTCCACAAAATTCTAACAATAATATCAAATAACTTAGCAATTGGCTTCATTCTATGTCTATACATCCATGCCTTCAACCTCAAAACAATTAACATATTTAACCTACCCTATAATTTTACCTGGATTGCCAACAACCGTACAATAATCCGATACATCAAAATCAATATATGCGTTTGCACCAATATTACAATTTGATCCAATTCGTTTACCAGACTTTATTACAGCACCCGCACCAATAAGAACATTATCCCCTATGTTAACACCTTCACCTATTTGACTATTTTGATAAATTGTACAGTTTTTACCTATAACGACATTCAAACCTATCCTTACCCCTAGTCCATAATGGGGAAAATAAATTCCAGAACCTATGATTGTTGATTTTGGAATATCGGCACCAAATACTAGTTTGTTCATTTTTTCAAAAAAATTCCATTTTATATTCTTATAGCAATACAAATTCGTATAAAAATAAATCAATCTAGAGTATTTGCCTTGTTTCTTCATTTCTTAACCCAAAACCTCCTTGATAACACTCCAAATTTGATTTGCATTTTGCTCAGCAGTAAAATGTGTTTGAGAATATATATATCCATTTTTAGCCAATTGATCCATATAATTACGATCCAAATAAAGTTTTTCAATGTTATTAGCCAAATCTATTGGATTTCCCTGCTGATATAAAAGTCCGGTATTTCCATCATCAATAATTTCTTTAGTTCCTCCTGTATTAGAACCTATGACTGCCAAACCACTGCGCATCCCTTCAACTGTTACGCGCCCAAATGTTTCACATTTTGAACAAACTAATTCGCAATGCATCTGTTTTCTTAACGAGATCATATCTTTCACTTCACCATGAAATACAACATTTTCTTTAAGATCATGAGCTTCAATAAATGATTTCACCTCATTAACATATTGCGAATTAAAAGCTGCATTACGTACACTACCAGCTAAATGAATACGTATGTTAGAATAGCCCCGTTTTTTTAACACATCCAGTGCCTTGACAGCCTCTAATTGTCCTTTATCCTCCATTAGGCGCGCAGTAATCAGTAATTCAAACCATTCACCATTTTCCTTTGGAGCAATGTCTAATGCCATTGTACTATCTATTCCGTTATGTATCACATGCAATTTTTCTTCCGAAGTTTTCTGTACAAACTGTTGCTTTACCGCTTCTGAAATTAATATTAACGCATCTGAATTATCATAAATCTGCTGGCAGTCCCAAAATGGCCAATATGGATTTTCAGGGCCAAGTTCTCTAACGTGACATATATGTTTTATTTTTAATGCTTTCGCAATTATGGCACCAATCATTGGAACACGCGTATTTGTATATACAAGATCATACTGTTCTTTTTTTAATTTTGGTATTAAAAAAAGAGCCCCTAAACATTCCAAAATTCCGCCAATCCAAACCTTAATACAGCGCAGCCAATCCCTTCCATCGTGATAAAATCCAGAGATAACCCCATAATAAGGAACAGCAACGATATATCGAATTTCTTCTGACTTAAGTGCATCAATTAACGCACCCTTTTTTTGAGGCACAACGACATTGCATTCTACACCATATTGTAACCTAAGTTGTTTTAATACCATAAGTAGCGAGCGGTTAGCGCCACCTGACAACAATGAATTGTGTGCAATAAATAATATTTTCATTTTCGCCTACCAAACAATTTATTTATTTTTCTCATCGCAATCGAAAGCATAGCATTTATTTGATTTAATACTCGTTTTTTCTTATTTTGGCATATTTCCTGACATACAAAGCTTTTCGAAGCATACTTCCAATATTCTTTTTCATACTTACCTAAATAAGCATTACTCCAAGGCTTAAATGAATTTGCATAGTGTAGAATATGATATGTAGGATTCTTGTCTATTCCAACTAAATAACCTAACGCATCACCTACTCCACGAAATACTGTTAAATAGTTATATGTTTCATCTAGCTGAATATAATTTTTAAAAAATAGACCATTCAGCACTTCCTGGTCATGAAATTTAAAATTCTTTCCATTTGCTTTAATATAAGACAATACCTCATCAAAATTATAAACTTTTCGAAAAACGCTCATGTTAAACAAAATTACACCTGAATTAAAGTATAGATTTCCCTCATTTGGTATGATTCCCAATGACTCTACATACTGAAGATTCCTTTTATTGATGAAAGGATCAGGAACTGCCGCAAAATAATTGGAACCCAAATCACTGTTAAAAAGTTCTTTCAAGTCTCTATTTATAATTATGTCAACATCCAAATATAGTACCTTATCTATGTCCTGCGGAAGATATAGAGGCAATAAAAGCTTATAATACGGTGTTTTATTAAAATCGTTACGAAGAATTGGAACCTCTCCTAAACGAGTATCATCAACTGTAATCACCTCAATTTTACAACAAAGCGCTTCAGCGCATTTCGATAATTTTAAAACATTTTCTTCCATAAGACCGGAAGAAATAATGAAAAAGCGATGAAATCCGCTGTTATTATCAACTATTGATTGTAAAGTAACAATTAGCGGCGTAACATATTTATCATTTACAACAAAGCAAAAATCCACACTTTAAAACTCCCTAAATTTTATTTATCAAAGAATTTATAGATTGTTTCATCTGATTAAACATAAACAATCGTTTCACTCGCTCGTTGGCAGCTTCTCCATATTTTTGAGCAAGTTTTTTATCTTTCTGCAATAGCTTTATTGCTTCAGCCAAAGCCTCCACATTTCCATTTGGACACTCAATGCCTGTAACACCATTCAAACTGACATAATTTACACCACTTCCAGGAATTGTGAATGTGACAGTGGGATTGTTAAAATACATGCCTTCTGCCAATGCAATGCCAAAAGCTTCATTTTTCGTAATAGATGGAAACGCAAAAATATCACACGCAAGATAGTACGCAATTAAATCCTCATCACTTATACGTCCCAAAAAAGTTATCTTCGAATCACCAGCAGCTTCCTTTTTAAGTGAATCAGTCAGCGGGCCTTTTCCGCCTATCAAAATTTCAAAACTATTATCAAGCAACTTGCTCGCCTGAACCAAATAAGTGATTCCCTTATAAGGCACATGACGTCCTACAGCAAAGCATATAGTTTTTTCTTTATACTTTTGCTTAATTTGAGCTGCACGATTTTTAGCATCATCCGTAACAGCAAGTCGTTCTGGTCTAATGCAGTTTGGGATAACCATGCATTTTTCTTTAAATCGACTCATGTACGGACTTCCTACAATGTAATTTGGACTTGTGGCTATCACCTTATCCGCACGTTTAAGCAATCTTATCGTTTGTCCATAGAACAATTTTCGTAATATTTTTTGTTTTGTGATATCCAGATGCCAATAAAGTATTAATTTAGTTTTTTTAGAAAGCATTGGAAGCAAAAAGCTTGAAACAAATGGATTTGGATAATGGAAAATTACAATCTCCGGATCAAATTCCATTAAAATTTTTTTGAGTTCTCGTGGATAAGTCAGCGAAATTGATTGGGAGGCCACTTTTGCAAAACATCCGCATCGGATAACATCAACTCCATCCACTTTATCATAAACCGTTTCCTTACGATGACAAATGTAATCGCCGTCATGAGCATCCTCATTAAAACAAATGATTTTCTGCTGAACACTTTCATTTTCAATCAATGAATCAGTAATATCCCGTGCAACCTGCTCAATACCCCCAATATGCGGATATTGATAATTCGAAATTTGTAATATTCTCTTCATACCATTCCTCTTAATTATATTTCTTGTCCAACTTATAAATTTTCACAAAATTCTTGTGTTTTATATGCTCAAAGCTGAAGTTAATCAAATTAAAGCAGCTTCTTTGCATCTAATTTATTTAACATATTATTTGTTTGGTGATTAAGATTTTAAAGAGCTACTTTTTGTCACTTCTATGAACAAAGACCGTATACAAATTGTACGCATCCTTAATTCTATATGACATAGTCTATCTTCACTGGTATATTGTTTAGATTCTAGTAACATTCATCACTCATTTAATTTAAATTTACAACTATATCGATGTGAATCTAATCTTACACAGTCTTACCTTCATATATTACAATTGAAATTTGATTTTGTCATTCACACTAATATCGTTACCCAATTGTACTTCTACGATATCCAACTGAGTAATCGCTTCAACTGTGTGCTTACAGCCTACATCAATAGTTATAACATCTCCTTTTTTCAACCACCATATTACACCATCAATGATCGCCTTGCCATTTCCAGAAACAACTGTCCACACTTCCTCACGATTATTATGCATGTGATAACTCATCTTTTCACCTGATTTCATAGAAATCTTTACCGTCATAGAACCAGGCTGCACATCTATAACAGTATAAGTACCCCATGACTTTTCTGCATACTTTACTTCAGTTTCAACCCTTTCGACATAAGGCTTCATATAACCGCTACGTTCTTTGTCTGAAATCAGAATGCCATCACCACTGGCTGCAACAATCATATTTTGACATCCCATGCAGAGAATCGGAATATTCAATTCATTCACAACGTTAGTATTCTTGCATGTTTCATCCAGAATTGCTTTACCCTTGGTCTCATCTGACATAACCTCGGCCATCATATTCCAAGTGCCGACATCTTTCCAGTCTCCGTAATAGCGCAAAACTTGAATACTATCCTCTTTTTCAACTACTGCATAATCAAAACTAATTTTTTCAAGTGTATTGTACATATTGAAAAGGTCAGTATAGTTATTAAACGATATCATACTGTGTGCCTTATCAAGCAAATACCCCAATTTAAAAGCAAAAATACCTGCATTCCACAATGCATTTTGCATCAAATACTCATTTGCAGTCTCCACATCTGGTTTTTCCTTAAATTCTTTAACTTTACTAACTTTCTCTGCATTTTCAGGAATAATATAACCATACTTCTCACTGGGATAGGTTGGATTAATACCCATCAATGTAAGATTTGCATTGCCTTGCTCCACAAGATCTTGCAATTTCCTGACCGCTTCGTAATATGTATTATCAACATACGGATCAACAGGACAAACAATAACTGCCTCATCTAAATTAATATTTAACTCATAATGGAGGTAAGCTGAAGCCAATACAACTGCTGGAAAAGTATCTCTTCGACAAGGTTCTACGCAAATAGACGCTTTATCACCAAGTTGATTCTTTATAGCACTAACCTGCGACTTGCTAGTTGCAATTGTAATTTTCGCATTTGCATCTACAGAAGTAATTTGCCGATATACACGTTGTACCATAGATTCATATTTATCATCATACTTAAATAGCTTAATGAACTGCTTACTACGCACATCATTTGAAAGAGGCCAAAGGCGCTTTCCAGAACCGCCAGAAAGTAAAATGATATTCATATATTTGTTCCCCCATCATCACCATTTTTCAGTCATAGATAGCCATAACTATACTATAGTATTAAAATAATCACTTGAGTATTTCTTCAAAAAAATCAATACGTATTTTTCGCAGTATCAATCTCTTTGAAAAATATCTCTAGTATAAACCTTTTCTTTTACATCATCCAAACTCTTATCGTAGCGATTGGCAATAATAGCCTGGGACATCTTCTTGAATTTATTCAAATCATTAACGATAAGACTTCCAAAAAAAGTATCCCCGTCTTTCAATGTTGGCTCATAAATAATAACATTGGCACCCTTGGCTTTAATGCGCTTCATAACCCCCTGAATAGAGCTCTGACGAAAGTTATCGCTATTGCTCTTCATAGTCAAGCGGTACACTCCAACAGTAACAGACTTTTCCTGTGCCTTGTTATACTCATTGTCCTCGTCGTAGCCATAGTAGCCAGCCAATTTCAAAACACGGTCGGCAATAAAATCTTTGCGTGTACGATTCGACTCCACTATTGCCTCAATAAGGTTCTCCGGCACATCGGCATAGTTTGCCAGCAGCTGCTTGGTGTCTTTCGGCAGACAGTAGCCGCCGTAGCCAAATGATGGATTGTTATAGTGGCTACCTATGCGAGGATCAAGGCAGACTCCATCGATAATTTGCTGAGTGTTCAGGCCTTTGCTCTCTGCGTAGGTGTCCAACTCATTAAAATATGCCACACGCAGTGCCAGATAGGTATTGGCAAACAGCTTAACAGCCTCAGCCTCAGTGAATCCCATGAATAGAGTATCAATGTTCTCTTTTATAGCGCCTTCCTGCAGCAAACCGGCAAATTCATGTGCAGCTTCAACCAAACGCTCATCATTCAAGTCAGTACCAACGATAATACGCGAAGGATACAGGTTATCATAAAGAGCCTTCGATTCACGCAAGAACTCCGGACTAAAGATTATGTTCTTGCTGCCGAACTTTTCACGCACAGAAATTGTGTAACCCACGGGAATCGTGGACTTAATTACCATAATAGCATTAGGATTGCATTCCATAACCAGCTTTATAACAGCCTCTACAGCAGATGTATCAAAATGCTGAGTTTTGCTGTCATAATTTGTAGGTGTTGCAATAACAACAAAGTCCGCATCACTGTAAGCTGCCTTTGCATCCAATGTTGCGGTCAAATCAAGCTCCTTTTCAGCAAGATATTTCTCAATATAATCATCCTGTATAGGAGATTTACGATTATTTATCATATCGACTTTCTCTGGAATTATATCTACAGTAGTTACTTTATGATGCTGCGAAAGAAGTGTAGCAATTGACAAGCCAACATATCCAGTGCCTGCAACTGCAATTTTGTAATCATTTTTCATAATCTATAATCTCCTAAAAAAATTTTGATCTAGCTAATAGCAGTTTTTATTGTAAGATTTGCATCATTACCAAGATTGATACGTAAAATCTCAATATTTTCCAAAATCAGCCATAAATATCACCTTAAGCGTCAGTCAAAATCAAAAATTCTTTATGTGCTCAAGGCACTCTTCAGCGGATATTGGTGTACGTTAGTTATCTGCCATTGGTACAATAATTTTCAGTTAACTGTTAGCTTTAAATTTTTCCATTTTATTTATCTTGAGCCTTCTCTAAGTAAAACTGCTTCAATCGTCTTAAAAATTATCTTCAAATCAAGCAAAAAAGATCTATTTTGTACGTAATACAATTCCATTTTCTGACGTTCTCCATCCGAATATCCCACATTATTCCTTGCATAAGCTTGCCAATAACCTGTCAAGCCAGGTTTCACAGAAAGCAGAAGCTTTTGTTCGTCGGAAGTATAATTCTCTTTTAATTCGCTTTCCAGTATAGGCCTTGGACCAACAACCGACATATTTCCAAGTATAAGAATATTTACCATTATCTGTGGAAGCTCATCAAGGCTTGACCTGCGCAGCTTGGCCCCAAAGCATTTTTCACCATCACCAACTGTTCTGTATCCGATAAGTCGAGGATCATCCTTAAGCTTATACTCTTCTTTATATTCAGCTAATTGATCGGGAGTCAACATTTTTTCAATATCATCCGCATTTTTCTTCATGCTCCGAAATTTATAAACACCAATACTTTTAAAATTTTTGCCAATTCTTTTATGTACATAAAACGGACTCCATCCATCTTTTGCAACAATAACAGCAGAAATCACTATGAATGGTATTATTAATAAAGCACTTGCCAAAATCGTTGATATAATATCAAATGCTCTCTTAAAAAAATCATATACAGGTTTAGATACACATATTGTATCAGAAACCGATTTTATTTCAGACTGAGCTTCATTTTCAATAGTTTGCAGATTATCCAATGTTATCCCCCCAGAATATTTCATCATACCCGTACCTTAATGTCATCAAAAAGCTTTTCGCTGTAATACCCACATTCAGCAAGCTTTCTGAATTCTGCTTTTATTGACGGAACGTCTTCTTTGTAAGTTATACCAAACCACTTGTCGGTGGTTTCAATCACTTTTACGGAAATGCTTTTTTCCGTAAGAAGCTTTCCGATAAATATTGGCAGCAAATACTCAGCTGTAAGCTCATCGTCAATGCTGTCAAAAAACTCCTCAAAGCCCTTTTCAAGCCTGCCGATAAACTCAGGTGCAAATCCCCACATATTCATTGATACATGAGAATTTATATCAAGCAGCATATCATCAGCATATGCCGCATCGCCTTTTTTTACGATATTTTTTGTCTCGGTAATATCAGTGAGAAATCCCGCATCGTTAACATGGCAAATACCTCTGGTAACGGAACCGTTTTCACTGAGAGTGTTCTTTAAAATAAATCCTGCCATGCAGAGCATATCGGGAGAACTGCTCCCATGCTCAACAAGGAAATCGTGTATCTGAACAAAGGCTTTCTTGCCATAATAGTCATCGGCATTTATCACGGCAAACGGCTCATTGATGAACTCTTTGCCCGCAAGCACTGCCTGACCTGTTCCCCATGGCTTTGTCCTACCCTGCGGAAGCTTCCTGCCGTTTGGAATATCCTCCAGTGACTGGAAAGCATAGCAGACCTTTACACCAAGCTTTTCGCATTCACTTTCAATGCGGTTTCCGATGATATTTCGGAAGTCCTCTTCTATTGCACGCCTGATAATGAAAATTATCTTGTCAAAGCCTGCCTCAATAGCATCGTGAACGGAATAATCAATAATAAGCTCGCCTTCGGGGCCTACCGCTTCCAGCTGCTTTATACCGCCTCCAAAGCGTGACCCAATCCCTGCCGCCATTATTACAAGTGAAGTGTGCATAAGGTCCTCCTTACCATTGACAATTCCAATAACATATAACTGTCACTTTTCCTTAGAATTCGACATATTCAGGTAAAATCTGCCTATATCAGCACTTGATTGTGACATCTGTATGACTGTAACTGCAGAAACAGCAACAGTTATAATGATGACATTCATCAGCAGCCATTCACACCAATATGCAGTTTATACGCCGAATAAAATTCATCTTCAAGGCAAATACAATTTGATTAAGAAGCGAATAAGAAATGTTACACATTAAAACAAATTATGTACCAATTCTGTTTTAAATTATATCACAAGGCATTATTCTTGTCAATGCGCTATATAACAATAAATACCACCCGACCGCCGATAGGTGCTGTGCAATATGGCAATAATATTTTTCAAAAGCCATAGTAATCATTTTGTAACAAAATTCATGCAGATACGGCTTTTATATTAACTTTTGCTTCACATTTCATCTCTTTAAAGTGCTAACCATGTGCTGTGCAGGCAAAATATGATGTTTCTGTAAAATTTATTCTGATTTTTGCCTGTCACATTGACGCTGTTTGATATACATATATACAATAATTATAACACTTATTATAATAATGCCCAAAAGCGAACCCATACTGTCGATAAAAACGTCCTTCAAACGCATTGTTCGTTCTGACACAAAATACTGGTGTATTTCATCGGCAGAAGCGTACAATGCACATATTGCAAGCGAGAACAGCCTCTTGTGTCTGAGCTTAATGCCCGAAGATACCACAGCCGTATAAACAACCATTCCGAGAGCTGTATAGACAGTAAAATGCGCAAGCTTTCTTATAAAAAAATTCAATTCGGTGATTATAAAGGTCTGCTGCCCAATGTCCATTGAGTCAAAACGGAAGAAAAGAAGCTCCGCAAAAAATTTGGTCACTTTCATACTCAGCCCATTGCTTTCCGTACCGCTCTGGGTGGAAAAGCCGAATATGCAGACCATAAGAATTATCGCCGCAGCCGACCAGAATATCGTCCGCTTTTTTTCAGATCTATGTGATTCCATGTTCTCTCCATTTTGGTAAAAGGCATTTATTGGTTTTAAATATTATACACCCCAAAAGCCGATTTGTAAATAGTAAAGTCGCCTTTTGTAACATATTTTTCATTACTGCTATTTGCGGTACGCCAAAATTATATATCTTAACGAAATTTTATCAGACAGAACTTTCAAAATGATGATATTCGGACTGTACCGCTCCCCAGCGCACACGGATATCTCCCTTTAATATTATTATACATCATTCTTATAGTCACTCAGTGTCATTGCGGAACATTTTTACATTTTTAAGGAATATTATCGTATGTAAAATAAAAAATCACACTGATATGCTCTGTGTTTCATACACATAAGTATATCAGTGTGACTTTTATTTTCTCTTGTTTATAAGCTCTCTTGCTGTTACATCGGTATGATCGTAATCTATCCTGAAATAATCAAGAGCTGCTTTCATGTCGTCCTGAGATTCGAGGAACACATCTATCAGATGGGCATATTTCTGCTGTATCTGCCACTCTTTCAGCCCTGCATAGTAAAAATGCTTCATTTGATCGCTGATGATAAAGGGAACTATGCCATTTTGCAGGCACATTTTAAGTGTAAGCAGCCTGCCGATACGACCGTTGCCATCATAAAAAGGGTGTATTTTTTCAAACTCGGCATGAAACTCTGCCACATCATACATATCCGCTGCGTTACGGTGACTGAATTCTTCTATGAGCGCTCTGACAGCCCCCGAAACCTCTTCAGGAAGTGTAGTTGTTATCTCTCCCACTGTGTTGGGATATTTCTTATAGTCCCCTACCACAGCAGAATCATCGTCTGTAATAATTCCTGATTTAAGTTTGCGATGAAGCTCTTTGATAAGCTTTTCGGATATAGGCTCATCTATAGTATCGAGAGTATCGAGGATATAGTCAAAGCATCTGAAATGATTAGCTGCCTCAAAAACATCATTCACTGATGCAGTACCGCCTATTGTATGTGTTTCAAATATATAGCGAGTCTGCTCATAAGTCAGGCAGTTACCTTCAATACGATTGGAGTTGTATGCAAAATCCACCTGCATCTTATTGTATATTCCGCCTTTTACAGCATTTTTCTTTTCAGAAAGCAGCACCGGCAGAAGTTGTCTTGATACTGACATTCAAATTACTCCAGTCTTATTAGGTTACTTTCATTCTAACACATATAAAGAAAAATGTAAAGAACTATAACCTACCTCAAATCCCAAACATATTCCTGCATATCTTCTTTCCGCACTCTGTCCTGAATATCTTGTTATACGCACTCAGAGCAGCTTCCTTTGAAAGTCCGTCCTCCATGATGTTTACAAGGAAATCGGCTTCAACAAGCATCTGATAGTCCGCACTGTCAATGTTGTCGTATGTATGATGATGGGCTATCAGGAACTGTACCCTCTCGGAAACATCGTCATCAAAGCCCAGCTCACTGAGCAGCTTTGCAGCTATTGCAGGGCCTTCCTTTTCCTGCAGCTTGCCGCCGCAGCTGCCGTATTTTTCTTCGCAGGTGTGAATTCCTATATCGTGGGTAAGGGCAGCGGCTTCAAGAATGAACAGGCTCCTGCTGTCCAGATTTTCCGATTCGCCGATAAGTTTTGCATAGCTGTGCACCTTGCAGAAATGCTGTATTCTCTTTGCGTCTCCGCTGTACAGCTCTATCATTGCCAGGTGTAATTTGTTTATCATTTAGGACACTCCTTCTTTGATTGGTCAATTATTTATTTTTGGCTGACTGTAACAGAAAACTTTCCGTCCTGAGCCTTTACTTCAAGGGAAAGCCCCTGCCTGCGGGCAGCCTCGGCCGCTATTGAAAGCCCAAGACCGCTCCCCTTTCTGCCGTTTCTGCTGTTGTCGCCCTTTACAAAAGGCTTTGTAAGCTCATCGGCATTAAGTTTATCAGCTTCCGTGCAGTCGTTTGTGATGCAGATGTATCCTTTGCGGCATTCTGCGGTTATACTGCCCGATACATCAGTATATTTTACGGCGTTCTCAATGAGATTTGTCAGAATGTCCATCATAAGCTTTTTATCTGCCGTGAAATCGGCGGTTCCGTTTATGCTAAGCTTCAGGTCATTCTTTTCAAGCTCATTTTCATAGTTTGCCGCAATGCCGTGAAGCAGTTCGGCTGCATCAAGCTCCGAGGCTTCTGGATCCATGTCGCTCTCTTCAAGCTTTGACAGCTCCAGAACGCTTGCGATTATGGAATCCATATATCTTACGTTATCAAGAATTGCCGAGATATAATGCTCATTTTTATCGGGACTTACTCCGCTTTGAAGATTTTCCGCATAGCCTGATATCACCATAAGAGGGCTTTTCAGGTCATGGGCAAGCTTGTTGGTCATATCTCTGCGGCGGTCCTCTATCTCATAATGTGCGCTGAGGACGGCATATTCCTTTGATGCTCTGAGATATGCTATTATCAGCGTAACGGCTATCATTACAGGGACAATGAACCGCAGAGCTTTACCGACAACGGCACCGGAGTTGAATATAAGCGTTTCGCCTATGTAACAGCTTTTGCCGCCAAGCTCTATGCCTGAAATATCGGTAATTCTGTCAAACTCTTCTATTGTATTGTCAATGCCTCCGTTGTCCTTTACAAGCTGCTGAACATATGCAAACTTATCCTTGTCAACCTGTGCGTAAATAAAGAAAAGCCTTGACACCTGAGCGTCAGCTGAAGTATATACCTCCGCTCCCTCGGGAACAACTATGTCGGTAAATATGGTATCGACCTTATTTTCAGCGCTGTAAACGCTTATCTCAAGCGGGATAAAGGTGTTATCCGTTAGGCAGAAACGGTCGCAGGCAAAATCATACAGATCGCCAAGCTCATCGGCATTTGAGCCATATTGGGACTTCATCTCTTCAATAACGCATTCCGCACTGCTGTCAGGCTCATAATAATGAATATCGGAGGCATCGTCCTTTTTAAAGCTGAGGATCGCCGTATCCTCGGGGCAAATATAATAATCACCGTTTTCATCATACACAGCAACAAATGTGTCGGTAATGTCATTATGTCCGCTCAGCTCAGTAATTGCCATTCTGATAAAAGGCTCGCCCAAGCCTTTGTCATAGCCGAGCTTGATGCTCTGCGAAGCCTGACCTGACACGGAAATGCACTCGCCTCTGATATATGTAACAACTCCCGCTGTAATTGCAGCTGTAAACAATGCACATACAATAAATGTGGAGACAAGCTTTTTTGCGAATACACGCTTTTTTGATATACGGACGCTTTTGGCAGTGTTCTTTTTTCTCATAAGATCATATCCTTTCAGTCTGTCAGCTTATAGCCTTTGGAAATAACTGTTTTTATCTGACTGCCTGCGGGACCCATTGCTTTTCTTAGCTTCTTGATGTGATTATCCACAACTCTGTCCGCTCCGAAATAATCATATCCCCACACCCTGTCAAGAAGCGTGTCTCTGCCGACAACACAATCCTTGTGCTCCATGAGATATTTCAGTATCTCATATTCTTTCGGGGGAAGCTCAACGGCATTGCCGTCAGCCATTACCGTCATTTTCACAGGGTCGAGGGATATTTTTCCGCAGGTCATGACTTTTGATACAGTCATTCCCTTTGAACGTTTCAGAATGGCGTTGACTTTTGCGTAAAGCTCGGCTAAAGAGAATGGCTTGACCATATAATCATCACAGCCAAGGTCATATCCGTAGAGTTTATCCTCTTCACGTCCCCTTGCTGTGAGAAACAATATGGGAACACTGCTTTCCGCTCTGATATAACGGCAAAGTGAAAAGCCGTCCGTTCCGGGAAGCATCACATCAAGCAGGATAAGGTCATACTCATTGTTATGTATAAGCTCTATGCCCTTATCGCCGTCCGCTGCTGTTTCCACGGATATAACGCCGTCCTTGGCAGCAAAGTAGTCTGTGATGACTTCCCTGATCTGCTCATCATCTTCCACCAGTAACACGCTGTAAGCCATTTTTCCGCCCTCCTTGATAATATAATACCCTGACCGTGTATCCTTTGTATATCCTTTGGGTGTCTTTTAGGTCTTTTGAGAAAAAAGTTATTTTTATTATAGCATTATGAAATCGGGTTGTAAAGGGCAAAAAAACACAGCACCCTGCTGAGCGCTGTGTCTTACGTTATGAGATCATATGATTTATAAAATATTGCCGGAGTATATTCCCGTCATATATTGAACTGCCAGAGAAACAAGGGTTATCACAGTCCAGCAGCAAAATCCGAGAATTATAGGCTTGCCGCCCTTTTTCACAAGGCTCACGATATTTGTATTCAGCCCGATAGCTCCCCTTGCCATTGCAATAAAGAATTTGGCAAGCTTTTTCATTGCGGGTATGAAATATGAGGAGTATGCGGCAGAAAATGAGCTTGCACCAAGGCTTGTAACGACCGTTGTAATGACAGAGGCGGCGATAAAATAAAGTATGAACCAGGGGAAAATCTTCTTAAAAGAAAAGCCATCAGCTGTTTTTCCGCTTTTCTTTGCTTTTGCGGTGCGGTAAAGGGCAAGCGCAAGGGTAATTGGAATTATGGCAAGTGTTCTCGTCAGCTTAACGGTCACGGCAGCTGAAAGTATCCCGCTTGTATGATAAAGATTTTCGGCTGTTGAAGCTGCCGCTGTCACAGACGATGTGTCATTCACCGCCGTGCCCGCAAAGACAGCAAAGCCTTCCGTGCCAAGTCCTATGGAATGACCGAGGGCAGGAAATATAAGTGCTGCAAGGATATTGAACAGGAAAATTACCGATATTGAACGGGCAACATCTTCATCATCGGCATCAATAACCGGAGCAGTGGCGGCAATGGCCGAGCCTCCGCATATTGATGAGCCTACTCCGATAAGCACGGCTGTCTTGGATTCAATTTTCAGCAGCTTCATCATTATAAAAGCCGTTATGAGCGATGAGGAAATTGTACAGATTATTACAGGAAGGCTTTTGCTTCCCACAGAAAAAAACGGTTGACAGATCACAGGATAAAAACCTTTGCAGTGCTGTGCGACTGCATGAATTACCGAATAGCTGCGGAAAGACTTCATCTGACACAGCCTGCCGTGAGAATTGCAATAATATAATTAAAAAATTATGTAAAATTAAGAGATTATGCGGTATGGGGGTGAATTTTTGAGGCTTTATATATTTTTTTAACTAATCAGTTCTTCCGACAGTCTATGGAAACTATGCTGATATTATTGACTATTCGGTACGAATATGATATAATATTTAAGAGGTGATATTATGGAAATACGTGCAGGAAAGGTTATTTTCTCATCATCAGGCGGAACTGCAGAGAAAAATTCTGTCAGCTGCAAAATATCTCTGCCAACAGCATGGATAAAAGCGCTTGGATTTGATAAAGATGACCGTGAAGCAGAACTTCATTTTGATGGTCATACTATATCAATTTGCAAAAAGCAGACTGCCGATTCGTATATAGCACTTCACAAGCAATCAGGACATACATTGAAGAAATACTCATTTTATGATAACAATGAGCTTTGCACGGTTATTTATGCTGACCATACGGACAAAACTGTTTTTGCGGAGAATTTCACCGATGATCTTGTAAAAACGGCATTTGGAAAGAAGCAATTTCCCACGTGGGACGATTTTTGTGCATTTATTGAAGAACGATGCGTCCCTGCAGGAAGAAGCGGTCTGCGTGAATATCTTGAATGTATCGGTCTGGACGAATACGAACCATTTAAAATAATAATGAAAACCAAGGGTAAAATGGCAGAAGATTCTCAATGGATAGATGTGGAGGAACTATAATGGAGCTGCATTTTGTAACAGACGACAAAATCGCCGAAACATCATCAAAAGGCAATCAGGAAAAATGGTATGATAATGATACTGACCGTTGGTATAAGTTGGATCAGTTCGGATATGAAGCCCTCAGCGAATGTGCTGTATCAGCAATGCTTGAATACAGCAACATAGAAAATGATACACCCTTTACTTTCGTGCGTTATAATATGGAGAATATGACTGTCCACAGACGAAGCCGCATCGGATGTTCAAGTCAGAATTTTCTTGAGAAGGGTCAGTCATTAATAACTTTAAGCAATCTACTCAACAAGGTGCTTGACGCACCACTGAAAGAAAAGTTAAGCACTCTGACAAGTGATAAGAAAAGAATACAATATCTTGCCGAAAAAGCAGCGGAATATACGGGTCTGGATAAATTTCCCGAATACCTTACGCTTGTGTTTGAAATAGATTCTCTTTTTCTTAATGACGACCGTCATTTAAATAATATTGCTGTTATAAAAAGCAATAATGGGTATTCATATTGTCCTATCTTTGACAATGGAGCGGCGCTGCTTTCAAATACTCAGATGTCACAGATGGATATTATGCCAAAGGCTCTGATCTCCGTGTTAAGGGCACGCCCATTCAATACAACTTTTAACCGGCAGATGAAAAGCGCACAGTCTTTATTCGGAAAGCAGCTTCGTATCCCACAATTTACAAAAACACAGATAAAGCAGATAATTGCACCCATGCTGGAATATTATGCCGAGCGTGACAAAGGAATTATTGCTGACAGAATAGTGGAATGTGTAATTACACGCCAGAAAGCATTCAGAAAATCCGATGATCGGTGAAGATCAGATCGTACTATAAAAATCATAAGAAAAAACGTGAAAGCACAAATATAAGTCAATGAAAAAAATGACTGTTGCAGCACTCGTATGCCGCAACAGCCATTTGTATAAGCTCTGAAAATGCGCAGATTTCAACAAATCCTCTCAATCTTCTCCCTAAGAATAAACCACTTTCTCCCCACCTTTACCCCCGGCAGCTGACCTTTTCTCAGCAGATTGTAAACAGTAGTAAGAGACAGACCAAGCTCATCGGCAACCTCTTCGGGAGTAATGTATTTGTCGTTTGTATTAAAGTACATATTATCAACCCCTTCATATTTTCAGGCGATGATACTCGCCTTAACGTATTGTCGCAATTTATCGCAATTTACCGTATTTTAACGAAAAATAATTATATATTATATACTTGATATACATGCTTATGCCCTGTGTTTACCGCCATATACGATCACACAGGGCATTTTTGTTTATGTTGGAAAGTATGGCAGAAATGAAGCTTTTCCATGCAAAAAGCACGTATTTTATCATAAAACCAAATCTTTCAAAAAGGAGGTCGAACTTATGTCATCTTAGCCAAAGCGCCTGTGAATACAGGCATCTCAGGAAGTTTTACATTATTCGTACCGCAACTTTTATGCGCTTTTGTGCGATAAATTGCAGTACCTGTCAGTCAGGAAGGAGAAATATTATGAACCCTATTGTATCAAAACTTGTTTCGGCAGCACTCAGCGCAGCAGGCATTGCTGTATGCGGAATACTCTCAGATGTAATCAAGGAAGGAGTGTCGGACATATGCGATTTAGATCTCAGCGATTTCTGACCCGTGGAGTTGCCTCTTCTATTCCACTCCCCCTGCAGCTCACCATGTGGGGAATGATAGAGCAGATACCCACTCCCGATTATCTGCAAATCTTTACCCTCACAGGCAAAGACGGAGAGCAAAGCATTCTGCATGAGCAGGAGGAGCCTGTGTATTGTAGGAAAGTACTTCTCCCCTACCCTTATCCCGTAAATGCAAAGGTATATGTCATTGATGACGATACTCACTGCACCATGCTTCTTGCTGAAGAATACTGAATTTTATGCCCGTGCGGTCACTCCGTACGGGCATTTTGTTTTTGAAAGGAATATTCATATGAAAGTTTGTGAAATATGCGGATCCTCAATAAATGAGAATGATGTTTATGAAATGGACGGTCAGCTGCTTTGCGCTGACTGCTATTATGAAAACACAAGAGAATGCGACTGCTGCGGTGACAGGATATGGTGTGACGATGATGCGGGAGATGACAATATCTCACTCTGCTCTCACTGCCGTGAAAATCATTACACCGTCTGCAATGACTGCGGCCGTCTTATACACGATGATGATGCCTGCTACTTTGATGACGATGACTACGCCTACTGCCGCAGCTGCTATGAGCGCAGAGGCAGAAGCCATATCCACTGCTACAGCTACAAGCCTGACCCTATCTTTTACGGAAATTCTGATTTGTACATGGGCGTAGAGCTTGAGCTTGACCGTGGAGGTGAGATAGACAGCAATGCTGAAAAGCTGCTTGATATTGCAAACGCCGACTGCACCAATCTTTATATCAAAAGGGACGGCAGTCTTGATGAGGGCATGGAGCTTGTCACACACCCCATGAGCCTTGATTATCACTGCATTGAAATGCCTTGGGAGGATATATGCCATGAGGCCGTTGTTATGGGCTACCGTTCTCACAAAACAAGCCCATTTTCCGCATAAAGTCACGCCCTGTGATACTCTTGGACTTCCATTCCCCATAGAGTTGCCCGAACCTCGTCCAGTCTATTTCAATAGGCTTTCGCCCGGTGTACTTGCCCTGAGCCTTAGCAATCTCGATGTCCTCACGCTGTCGCTGTTTGAGCTGTTCACGCTCCAACTGAGAGAGCGCTGCGAACACGGTCAACATGAATTTGCCCGCAGGTGTGTCGGTGTCGATCTTCTCCTTGTGGCTGATGAGCTTTACTCCCTTTTGGGTGAGAGTGTCGATGATGTTCAGCAAGTCCTTTGTGGAGCGCCCCAAACGGCTGATACTCTCGATGTAGAGCGTGTCACCCTCACGCACATAGTCCAGCATTGCCCTGAGCTGAGGGCGGTCTTTATTCGCTCCCGAAATCTTCTCGGAGAAGATGCGGTCAACCTGATAATCGCACATGATTTCCTGCTGTCTCGCTGTTTCCTGATGTTCGGTGGAAACACGGATATAACCAATTTTGCTCATAGTTGTTGTTTCCTTTCTGATGTAATAATATTTTTCTTTTTGATGATTAGCGGTTGACTTCTTGGCAGTTATGATGTATAATTATTGATGAAGGCAGACACTCGGCTTGCTTGTTAAAACTGGAATTATACGGAGCAATGTTAATATGAAAAAAGCATTTAAGATAATTGGTAAGGTACTTCTTGTAATCATAATATTACTAATCACTTTCTTGCTAATAGTGTTCACATACAATAAAATTATGATGAATAAGGAAAAGACACTATTGGAAGAACCTCTTGGTGAAATGATAGAGGTTGACGGACACAATATGTGCATATACTCTGAGGGAAAAGGTGAACATACATTAGTTTTTCTTTCAGGTTCAGGAACCGCTTCTCCTATACTTGATTTCAGAAGTCTTTATAGTTTATTAGATGATGATTACAGGATAGTAGTTGTTGAAAAATTTGGCTACGGTTTCAGTGATGTAGTAAATACTGAGAGGTCATTTGATACAATACTAAGGCAGGACAGAGAAGCTCTTTCAAAGGCTGGAATTGATGCTCCGTTTATCCTCTGTCCTCATTCAATGTCCGGACTTGAAGCAATACTTTGGGCACAAGAATATCCAGATGAAGTCGAAGCAATTGTAGGTCTTGATATGTCTCTGCCACGCTCTTATGACAACTTTAATTTTTCAAAAACAGAGCGATTTGAAAAAATTGCGGCTATTGGACGGGAACTGGGGATCGTCAGATTTTACTATTCTGACAGCTCACTTCCTCAAGGACTTTCAGAAGATGAAAAAAGTTTATATAGAGCCATAGCTTGTAAAATAGCTGTAAACGATGCAGTCATAAATGAAGGACTTGCTATCCCCGATGCCGTCAAAAAGATTGACGGAGCGCCTAAGCCTGATATACCAATGTTGATGTTTGTATCTGACGGAAAAGAAACAGGCATTGAAAATTGGTCGGAGATACAAAAAGAGTATGCTTCTGAACTGTCAAATGCATCTGTTATTGAACTCGATTGCGGACACTATGTTCATAATTATAAGCAGGAGCAGATAAGCGAGGAAATAAAAGAATTTATTGGTAATATTAAGTGATAACTTCTGATTTATCTTAGAACAACAACACACATCACCACGGCAAGGAGAACATTCTCCCTGCCGTATTTTTATTCAAGCTGACCTTTCTTTCTCTTGGCAGCTTGTTCGTTTTCCATATATCGGGCAAGCGTTCTATGACTGTCACGCTTCTGTTGTGCAAGCCTTGAAAGCCTGTCCGCTTCTTTCTTCAGGGCTTTACGCTCCGCACTCTGCTGTGCGTAATCTGTTCTGGCTTTTTCAAGCTCTGTTTTCAGCTTGCTGAGTTTCGGTATATGAGCGTCGGGAAATAGCTCTATCAGTTTCTTGTAAGCCTTGTGGTACTCGTCAAGTTCATAACAAAAATCGCTCTTGTACTTGGTTTTCGCCTTGCCCTCCAGAGAAGTATATTTCTTGTGATACGCCACAAATTCATGATACTTCTCGATTGCAGGAATCTGCTCCTCCATTTTGTGGATACGGTCGCTCAATTCCATCTGCGGAGTTGACATGACCATAAATTTTGCAAGGTACCCGTCAAACCCACCCCCGCCTTTACCCATAAATAAGCCAAATGCTAAAATAGAGTTAAGCATCCCACCAACTCCAATGGAGTAAATGAGACACTAAAAAGGTCTGATGGACTAAATTAGCAGGAGGGCAAAATGGACGAAATCGCAATAGTGAAAAAGCAGGGACAACAGGCAGAATGGGCTGAAAGGATCCAACGGTGCAGTGAAAGCGGACTGACAGTATCTGAATGGTGCAGGGAGAACGGAATCAACTTAAAGACGTATTACTATCATCTTCGTAAACTCCGAAAGGAAATATGTGAGCAGATACCTGTGCCTGTAATGACAGTTCCCGAAGAATCTCACAGCGTGAAGATCAGTATCGGAGAAGTGACAGCCGAAATGCCCGAAGGCATAAGCGAGCAGATGATGACATCACTCATCATGGCGATGCGAAATGCTTAACGGTATCATTGGTAAGAAAAAGGTCTACATAGTGACAGGATATACAGATATGAGAAAAGGTATAGACGGTCTTGCTGCAATAGTACAAGGCAAACTATCCCTTGACCCATACAGCAAAGCCTTGTTCCTGTTCTGCGGTAAAAATCCACGTAAACTGAGAACTTGTCTTCACAAGCTAAAATCGACGCAACAGGGTTTGGAAATTGGAAATAATACAAATATTTTCTTGGTAAAAAGTCCTAATTTCATAGTCCTTTGACAAACGCCCGGACCAAGTCATCCAGCCAAATGTTCGTTCAACTACCCAACGAACAGGCTGAATTTCAAATTCATTTTTTATT